>JBDRKY010000028.1:0-21167 GCA_043813525.1 Candidatus Woesearchaeota archaeon | reverse complement strand
CAAAAATCTCAGAAAAAACTGTAAAATTTTTAAATGTGGTATGTATAACATCCATTGTAGTAGTCACCTCTTGTTTTGGGTATATAATTAAAACAAGATGACTACTACTATTTATATTTCACGAGAATTTGATACTGTGCCCTAAAAAGTATAGTGTTTTCTTCCTAAACTTTTATATACTTGTAAACAAATAATATCAATAAATTATAAGATAAGAATAAATCTTACAACCCATTAAAGATGAAAGGTGCTTGGATATGTTTTATTATATTCTTTATTTTTATAATGGCTCTTACTATTAAGCCTTTTGGCTGTCATTCTGATCGTGTTTTAAAGAAAGGTTTTAGTGATGATGTTTATTTTGGTATGAAAACTATAAACTTTGTACATTCCAGTGACTGTTATGATTATGTTTCAACCCGTTATAAGTTTTGTCATGAGACTGGTATATATTATTATTTTGAAGATATGAAATTTAATTTTACTTATTGTATGAACAATCCACAAGATTATTCTTTTTCTTCAGCTGGTAATATTATTACTATTGATAATATTAGGCAATCATTTTATGCTGATTCTATTATTAACCCGAGAATGTTGAATTTATATGCATTCTCAACATTACTTATGTTTTTTGTATGATTATATCTTAGTAATCATACTCCTACTTTAATTGCTCATTAATCCCCTTTTCTTGTTGTTCTTACCTATACAACACATATTTATATATACTATTTTCCTACTATCATATAGATTTTTTTGGAAAAGACCATATTATACAATGAAATAATTTGGAGGATTATCAATAAAAAATAAAATGAAACTAGCAGCAGGAAACTTAGAAACAATAACAATTAGCCTATCTCCTCAGTTCTCATGGTTATATGAGGAAGAAGGAGCAGAGATGAAATTAGATGAAAGATCAGTAGAAGCATACTATGCCGCAACTGCAGGCTCTATGAGATCTCTTTTAAAAACAGCAGTGATAGATCCTTTTGAAGAACTGCTAAAAAAAGATTCAGGTTATGACAATGATAATAGGCCAGATGCAAAAGTAGAGCATGAACTTAAATTAGGAGATATCATATTCAAGATAACAACAGAGCCAAGGATGAAAAAACCAGGATATAAAGAAGTGATAGATGGATTTAAAGATTTTTTGGACAAGGTTAAAGGATATAGAGAACTTTTCTTAGAATTTGATGAGGTTGATGCACAAACAGGACAGGTAACTAAACGAACAAGACTTGGGAATATGGAAGGTATTGTGACAATTGATGGTGAACCTTACATCTCATTGGATCTTGTGTTAGGAGAAGTTGATAAATTAAAAGAAAGTGTTCTTGTGCCTGAAGTAAAACAGACTATTGGGTATGAACCAGAAATAGAATATCGCGGAGCATTAGTCATTCCAGTGAGGCAGGCAATTGTATTGAATGAAACAGGAGCATTAACATATGCAAGAGCTAACTCTTATGATAACTTTTTAGCAAAACAAGTTGTAAGCCCATTTGAAAAACGTGTAAAAGCAGAATCAGGGTACAGTACTAAGAATCTGCCTGAAGAAACTGCACAATACTGGTTCCAGATTGGTGAAAATCATAAGTTCTGTGTACAGTCAATTCCCACTGAAAATCCTGATTATAAAGGTATACTTGATATACTTACATTAGATAAAGCAATGAAGACAAAACATAAACGGGGAGAATTGATTAGAATCAGAGATAATATTGATGTGAGTGATGAGCTTAGAGAAGCCTATAAACCAGTGCAGCATCCAGTAGCAGGTACTGTAAAAACATACATATCTCTTAATGGCTTATCACAACAATTTGATAAGCATTTTCAGGAGAATACTAAACCAGGATTAAGGCAGCCATTACATCATTATCCATTGTGATAATGTTTTTTATTTTTTTGTTAAATTATTATGTTTTACTAAACTCTTCCCAAATCTCAATTGCAGCTTTTTTTGTGTCTTCAACTGTTTTTGGATAATTTGTATCTAAAAATTGGACAACAGAACCTTTTGATTGGAATAATTTAATTAACCATTCACTTTCATACCTGTTTGCAATCTGCCTTTGGAACACAAGCTTTTCAAATATAGCATGATCTTGTTTTGATCTTTCTTTTAACCTATGGATGACAACCTGCGGATCAACTTTTGTTATCAGAAGAAGATTTGGCGCATACTTCAAGGCAAGTTTGTTGCCAGCCATATTCATTATATCCTGCAGATTGATTCGTTCTAACTGAATAGGCTGATAGACAAAACTGCTGACAACTCCTCTTTCCTGAATGATTATCTTGCCTTTTTCTATCGCTGGTATCAATACTTTTCTGTATAATATCTCTCTGTCAAGAGCAAAAGCATGAGCTGTGCTAAGTCCAGAATATTTTCTGTTATTATCTTTTACAATCTCATCTCTGATCGCTCTGCCAACATAACTATAAGTTGGTTCAGCATTAATAATTACATCATATTCTTCAATCTCATTGAACTCAGGAAATGCAACATGCTCTTTACAATGTTCTCTAAGATCAAATATTTTTATTTCTCTGTTATCAATCATTTTGCTGCTAAGATATTCCTTTAATCCATCAACTACTGTGCCTTTGCCTGAGCCATCTAATCCATCTACCATCAAAAACTTAGCTTTTGAATTTATTGTCATAAATCTATATATAATACTCTTAAGTATATTAATGTTGTGCAAAAAACAATAAATTCAGAAACAAATATAAATAACAACATCTAAGAAAACAGATATGTTCAGCATAACCTTTGATTTCAATCAGATTTATCCAATATTAAAGTCATTGGTATTATTTGTGTTAGGTATGGCTATCTATTCAATATTCATCTTTAAATTTTACAGGTTTGTCGCCAGAAAAGATATCTTTAAGCTGAATCTTGCTAAATACAATACAGTAGAGCATGAAATCCTTAAAAAAACAGTTAGTGTCATCTTTTATCTGTTTGAATATGTCTTCTTATTCCCTATATTTACTTTTTTCTGGTTTGCGATCCTGACCGTGCTGTTGACATTCTTAGCAAAAGGATCAGGAATAGAAAATGTTTTGCTTGTTTCAGTCGCAGTGGTCGGTGCAATCAGAATGACTGCTTATTATAATGAAGACCTGTCCAGAGATCTTGCCAAGATGCTGCCTTTTGCATTATTGGGTGTATTTTTAGTAGATATATCATTCTTTTCACTCAGCACTTCTATCGAATCCCTAAACAACATTCCTCAACATGTATCACTTATTGTTTATTATCTTTTATTTGTGATTATGTTGGAATTTATTCTTAGGATATTGCACGGCATTTTTAGGTTGTTTGTGCCTGAAGAGGAAGAAGAGTGATTTTCCAATTTGGGTATAAGTTCTGGCTGTAGAGGATATTAATTTAAATCCCAAAAAATAAAATCCCAAATCCCAAACTCCAAATCCCAAATCCCAAATCCCAAATCCCAAACTCCAAATCCCAAATCCCAAAAAGGAACTACACCTTATATTCTTTTTGTTTTTGGGATTTGGTTTTGTTGGGATTTGGGATTTATAATATTAATATCTAAAAGCCCGAACTTAGACCCAGACTCTGATTTTCCTAAACTTTATATATCAATATTATTATAATTAATATCATGATAAGAAAAATAGTCGCAATAGTTGGTCTGCCTGGCTCTGGTAAGACTGAAGCAGGAAGGTTCTTTGCTCAGCATGGTTTTCATATCATCAAATTTGGAGCTCTGACAGACAAGCTCATCAGTGACAATAATCTGGAGCATACTGAATATAATGAAAGGCGGATGAGAGAATATCTCAGAGAAAAAGAAGGTATGGCTGCTTATGCAAAATTAAATAAGCATGAGATTGAAAAAAATATAGAGACATATAACATTGTGATTGACGGCTTATACAGCTGGGAAGAATATCTTTTCCTGAAAAAGCTGTATGCTGAAAGACTTATCATGCTTGCGGTCTATGCACCTCCGCCAGTAAGATATCTGCGTCTAGGAAATAGGCATCACAGACCTTTGCACAAAGATGAAGCCATATCAAGGGATATAAATGAGATTGAAGATTTGAATGTTGGCGGACCAATAGCTATGGCTGACCACACTATCGTGAATATACATGGTTTTGATGATCTAAGGATACATATTGAAGAATTTGTTAAAGAGCACTTTTAGAAAAAGGGCTTTGGGCTTATGGCTTATGGCTTAATCCCTTTCTTAATCTTTATATTCTACCACAATAAAATATATAAAACTACACTGCTTTCCTAAATTGATGGATGAGACAACTAATAAAACAGATAATAACTTTGATAAAACTGATAATTCTAAATATATAAACAATAACAAGATTATCGCAATTGTAGGCTTAAGCGGTTCTGGAAAGAGTGTTGCTACTGAATTCTTTGAAAATAAAGGCTTTACCAAAATCAGATTCGGACAGATCACTATGGATATTCTCAGGGAAAAAGGTTTAGAGATTAATGAGACAAATGAGCGGGAAATAAGAGAAGGCCTTAGGAAAGAGCATGGCATGGGTGCTTATGCAATCGCTAATATACCTAAGATAGAGGATTTACTTGCGCAAAAAAAAGATGTGGTGTTAGACGGACTTTACAGCTGGTCTGAGTATAAAATCTTAAAAAATAGGTTTAAAGACCAGCTATTGCTTTTATCTATCCAAGCTTCACCTGCTGTCAGATATAAAAGGCTTGCTGAAAGAAAGATAAGGCCTCTGAATATTCAGGAAGCATCATCAAGAGACCATAGTGAGATAGAAAACATAGAGAAAGCAGGACCTATCGCGATTGCAAACTATACTGTTATTAATAATGATCCTCTTGAAGTGTTCAGATCAAGACTGCTTAATCTGTACAATGGGCTGTATGGCATTAAAATAAAAAAACAGATATCCAATACAAGACCAAGCAAAGTAGATTACTATCTTGAGATTGCAAAACAAGTCTGCAAAAGAAGCACCTGCCTCAGAAGAAGATTTGGTGCAGTAGTTGTCAGCAAAAGCGATAAGATAATCGCTACTGGTTACAATGGCGCGATAAGAAAAGCAAAAGACTGCATGGAGATTGGCCAATGTATGAGACAGGCTTTATGTATTCCACCAGGGCAGAGATATGAGCTATGCAAAAGCTTTCATGCTGAACAAAATGCACTGATGGCTGCTGATCCTTCTGAAAGAAGAGGAGCTACATTATATCTGCATGGTGAGATGGTTGACGGTAGTCCAAGTTATTGCGAACCATGCATGATGTGCAAAAGAACAATTGTTCAGTCTGAAATATCAAAAGTAATAGGAAGACAGCATGATGGCTCAATAAAAGAATGGGATGTGCAGCAGTTTATTGCTGAAGAAAATATCGGCAAGAATTTCCCTGATGAGATTAGGCAGAGCAAAGAATTTAAAGACTATATGAAAAGGTTGAAGTAGTTATATACTAAACCTACATTTAAATTTGTTACCTTAATTTGACAGTGTCAAACCATGGTTGTTATTATCTGATCTTCAGCAGCTTTTCCTTAGAAATAAGGCCTGCTTTTATCTTGACATCTTTCTTTAAAAGTTTAGAGAAGAATCTGATGACTTCTTTATTAGCTTTGTTCTTGTCTGCAGGTGCTTTTATGTTTACTTTGACTGCTTCTTTGTTATCATCATAGCCTGTGATTTCATTCTTGTTGGAATTTGGTTTGACTACTATCTTTAAAATGTCATCTTTGATATATTTGGTCAATTCTTCTTTGATCATTTTAGAGACCTTATTAGTATATATCCAACAAACATGAAAACTTAAAAAAATAAAAAGAATATAATCAACAAATAATTAATTACAAGCTATTATTTATGTCTTTCAGTGCCTTATCAATCGCAAAGAAAATATTTCCATCTCTTACATCAGAGTTGAATTTCTCTCCTGCAAGAAGTTCTGCCTGAAGATGAAATATATTTTTCTCACCAAGCTGGCTCTTGTTGAGGTTAAGATTCAGTTTCTCAAAGTTGCCTTTTTTGTCAGAAACCTCTTTTACATAATTCCCGACGAGCTTTTTGATGATTACCATCTCTCCGCCATTAAGTTCACCAAACCCATCCAGAAAGATATTTCCTCCCAATTGTATCATTTACTCCACCTCTTTTTTTTACTATATTGATTTACTATGCCATTTTTATTTTTTTGGTGGTATTTAAATCTATCGAAAATGAATACATTTATATACTTTGGATGATATAAGTATCATTATCAAAAATCAGAGGTGCTAAAATGGCAAAAAAGAAAGCAGCTAAAAAAAAGGTCGCAAAGAAAAAGAAATAAGACTTATGAATTTTAAACCTATTTTGTTTTTTTTGTTTTTTTGTTTTTTATCTATCATTTGATTATATTTCTGTCCTCGTCAGACAAGTCCTATTTCATAATATTTATAATATAATTAAATATTATTATTGCTTGCTGACATAACTTATATAAAGGTGAAATAAATGAAACTAAAACAAGCATTACAGACTGCTCTTGAATTTGAGCAGAAAGGGCATGATATCTATATTAAAGCTTCACAAAAGACAAATAATCCTATCGTGAAAAAAACTTTTGCTTATCTTGCGGAACAGGAGATTAACCATATCAATGAGATTAAGCAGTTCATAAAGACAGAGCATCCTGATTTTGAATTTAAAGGAGATACCTTAGAAGGTGTGCAGAAAATGTTTAAGGATATTATGAAAGACTTCAAGGAGAAGACAGAGCTTAGTGGTGATGACATCAAAGCGCATGAGACAGCACTTCATCTGGAAAAATCAGCTTATAATTTCTATAAAGAACAGCTTGGACAGATTGAGAAGCTTGAAAATCCAGATAAGCATAATATTAGTGAGGATGAAAAGCAAAAGATGATAAGATTCTTTACATTTCTCATGGAACAGGAGAATGCACATTATGAATTCATCCAGAAAGCATATGAATTCATAAAGGATCCAGTCAGCTTTTTTTCAGGGGAAGAAGGATGGATTGTCGAAGGGTGAGCTGTCGAATGATGGATTATTAGGTGGTAGCTTGTTAAGTGATGAAATTTTTTAATATTTTTTAATCAAATCAATTGATGAAGGAGATAAAAATTGAAAAAGAATTAAAATAAAATAGTAGGTGATTAAAATGACTGAATTAAATGAGATATACAAATGCAATGTTTGCGGAAATATGGTGGAAATGGTTCATGCTGGAGCAGGTGAACTGGTTTGTTGCGGTCAGCCTATGCAACAGATGAAGGAGAACATAGTAGAAGCATCCTTGGAAAAACATGTTCCTATAATTGAAAAGACAGATAATGGTTTTAAAGTGAAAGTTGGATCTGTAGAACATCCGATGGAAGAAGCACACCATATAGAATGGATTGAGATAATAGTGATGGATGCAGAGACAGGTAAAGGAAAGGCTGCTAAAAAATTCTTAAAGCCAGGGGAAAAAGCAGAGGCGGTATTTGGGTGTGGAGATCCAAACAAATGCTGTGCTGACCTTAACAGGATTACAGCCAGAGCTTATTGCAATCTGCATGGATTGTGGAAGTCCTAATATTTCTTTTTTAATTTTTTCATAGGCTGATGAAAAATGAAAAAACTAGTTGATTTGATAAACAAGCAGAAAAAGAAAAAAATAAGGAATGTAATAGACGGGAAAATCAAGGATTTTTCTGATTTAGGCAGAAATCTAATTAGAAATTTAAGCAGAAATTTAGATGATGAAACAATTAAAGATGATATCTTCAAAGAGCTATGTTTCTGCATATTGACTGCTAATTTTCAGGCAGGTAAAAGCATAATCATCCAGAAAGAGATTGGTGATGGCTTTTTGACTTTGACAGAGAAACAATTAGCAGCTGAACTCAGAAAGCTGGGACATAGATTTCCTAACATGAGAGCAAAGTATATTGTTGAAGCAAGGAAACATAAGAATGATTTAATTGATATGCTTAATTCTAAAAAGACAGACCAAGAAAAAAGAGAATGGATTGTAAACAACATAAAAGGCCTTGGTATGAAAGAATCCAGTCATTTCCTGCGAAACATTGGACATCAAAATCTTGCAATACTTGATTTTCATATAATTAATCTGTTGGTTGAGCATGGGATTGTTGAGAGACAGTATAAAAATAAACAATCAAATAAGCCAAAATCCCTGACTAAGAAAAAATATTCTGATATTGAGAATAAATTAAGCCTGCTTTGTGAGAAAACAGATCTAACACAATCTGAGATGGATCTTTATTTATGGTATTTAGAAACAGGCAAGGTATTGAAGTGAAGCCTGACAAGCTTAAGACATACGTTTTCATAAATATATTCTGCTATATCTATATTCTATTCTAATAAAGTTAATATAACCTTGTTCTAATAAAAGCGTCATAAAATAAATAATCAATCATAGAGGTGTAAATATGAACGGAGAATTTAGAGAGAGATTAAACAGATTCAGAAAAGAGATGGCAGAATATGTTGATAAGTATGGGTGTAGAACAGGACTTAACCTTCAGAATGAGGAAGAAGTGCTGCAATATGTAAAAGATAAAAAGATAGATTCAGTAAGGCTGTGGTTTACAGATGCATTAGGATTTCTTAAATCATTTTCAATATCACCTGTTGAATTAGAAAAAGCATTTAAAGAAGGTATGGGGTTTGATGGTTCAAGTATAAATGGATATGCTAGAATCCAAGAGAGTGATATGGTTGCTATACCAATAGCTAAGACAGCACAGCTGATTCCTTTTATGATTGGCGGTAGCAAGGCAATAAGGATGTTTGCAAATATTCAAAAACCTGATGGAACTCCTTTTGCCAATGATTCCAGAAATATATTGAAACGAGCAATAAGCAAATTGAATCTTCATGGCTTTACAAATATTTTTATAGGCCCAGAAGCAGAGTTTTTTTATTTCAAAAATGATAAGTCACCTGAGTTATTAGACAATGCTGGTTATTTTGATTTGAATCCTGTTGATGTTGGAGATGCTTTAAGGGAAGCAACTGTGTTTGCATTGGAAAGCATGGGTGTTCAGGTGGAATATCAGCATCATGAAGTTGCCCCTTCCCAGCATGAGATTGATTTGAAATATAAAGATGCGTTGAGGATGGCTGATAATTTGCAGACTTACAAATGGCTGGTCAAAGAGGTTGCAAGATATAATAATATTCATGCCACATTTATGCCAAAACCAATTTCTGGTATGAATGGTTCTGGGATGCATGTACACATATCATTGTTTATCAATAATAAAAATACTTTCTACTCAAAAGATGAAAAATATCATCTGTCTGATATTGCAAGAAAGTTTATTGCAGGTTCACTTAAACATGCTCCTGAAATATGTATGATCACAAATCAATGGTCTAATTCTTACAAAAGATTAGTGCCAGGGTATGAAGCTCCAGTGTATATAGCATGGGCTGACAAGAACAGGTCTGCTTTAATCAGAATACCAATCTATAAAACAGGGCTTGAGAATGCAGCAAGGATAGAATTAAGATTCCCTGACGCTGCATGTAATCCTTATCTGGCATTTTCTTTGATAATTGCTGCAGGCTTCAAAGGGATTGAGAATGATTATGAGCTTTCTGATCCAATCAATTTAGACCTCTATAAACTATCACTTGAAGAAAGAGAGAACCTTAGCATTAAACAATTGCCTCATGATCTGTATGATGCAATAATGACTGCTAAAAATAGTGAGCTGATGAAAACTATTTTAGGAGAAAAATTCCTTAATCTACTGGTTAATAATAAGTTAAAGGATTATTTAGGTCATAGGCTTTATGTCTCACAGAAAGAAATAGAAGATTATATGCTACTTTGATCTTTAAATCATCTCTTTTCAATTGGTATATATTCTAAATCAGTATGATGGACATATTTAGCGATAGGCCTTATCAGTTTATTGTTCTCATATTGTTCAAGAGCATGTGCTATCCATCCAGCAATTCTGCTGCAGGCAAATATTGCTGGAAAAATTCCTGTAGACATACCTAAATAATAATATATGCTTGCAGAATAAAAATCAACATTAGCATAAATATTCTTACTTTCAAAATGTCTTGTGACAACTTCTTCAACTTCCTTAGATAATTCATACCACCCATTATTACCACTATTCTCTGCAAGCCTTAAAAGATGCTCTTCTAATATCTTTGCTCTTGGATCTTTTGTCTTATACACTCTGTGGCCAAAGCCCATAATCTTTTCTTTTCTTGATGATTTATTTTTGATATAATCCTTAACATTGATTGTTTCTTTGTTCTTATTTATATCCAAAAGCATATGCATGACTTTTTCATTAGCTCCTCCATGCAATGGGCCTTTAAGAGTACTGATGCCTGCAGTTATTGCACTGTTCATATCAGATAAGGTAGATGCAGCAACTCTTACTGCAAAAGTAGATGCATTAAGCTCATGGTCTGCATGCAGTATAAAACATACATCTAATATCCTCTCAAAAAACTTATTAGGCTTTTCATTTGTCAGCATATAAAGAAAATTACCTGCATGTGAAAGAGCATTATTTGGTGGGATTGGTTCTTTATCATTTTTGATTCTTTCAAAAGCAGCGACTATGGTTGGAAATTTTGCAGTTAGCTTAATTGCTCTTTTGATGTCTGCTTGTTTTTCAGGTTCAAGCATGGAAAGAGCAGGGACAATTGCAAGCAACATCTCCATATGAGTGGCTGTTTTTGGAAATGATCTGATCAGTTCCAGCATTGGTTTTGATAATGCTCTGTTCTCTTTTAGTTCTTTGTCGAGTTTATCAAGCTGTTTTTTAGTAGGAAGCTGACCATACCATAATAGATAAATTATCTCTTCAAAGCTTGAATGTTCTGCCAAATCCTTGATATCATAACCACAATAGACTAAATTCCCACCTATTCCATCAATAAATGATATTTTTGATTCTAATGCAATTACATCTATCAATCCTTTTTTGACATTATTTTCTATTTTATTATCTTCCATTTTAATATGTAATACTCAATTTAATTATAAAGTTTGTTTTTATTTGTATGCATAAGATATATAAATACTGAATCTAATTATATTATAAATGAAAAATAAGATTGTTGGAATCATAATTATATTTATCTCTATTTTGATAGGTTTTATAATCTATTCTTTTGATAAAGCTTTGGAAGAGATACATACTATGGCATGCTCTCATGGAAATACCTGCCCAATGCTTGGAAGCCTTGAAGTGCAGACAAAAATTAGCATAACTATAATGATATTTGTGATTGTTATAGGATTATATTTGATTTTTTTTGGCAAAGAAGAGAAGATTGTCAGAGAAATTAAAACAATAAAAGAACAGATTGAACCAAGAAATATTACACTTGAAAATTATGAGAAATTTATGCATAAGCTAAATCCAGATGAGAAAGGCATATTGACGAGAATAATTGAATCCAAAGGTACAATATTTCAATCAGAGATAGTAGAAAAAACAGACTTTAGTAAAGTAAAAATAACAAGAGTTCTTGATAAATTAGAAGGTATGGGCATAATAGAAAGAAAAAGAAGAGGAATGACAAATGTTGTTATTCTTAAGCATTGATGTTCAGTCTTAATTATTGAATAATTCTAATCATATATAGATTAAATCATCTTGAAACTAGTTTCAGCTGTTAATATATAAGGTGTTTCAGTTTTAATAAGTCTAAACTGCATTGTTTCTGTGCAGTTAAGCAACGCTGATGAAATTATCTAAATCATATTATTTAAGGTATATGTTTTAAAGACAAAGTGACAAAAGAAAATATTATTAGGATGGAATTTATTGCTGAAGGAACTACTTGTAATAGTTGTGCTGAGATAATAAAAAGACAAGCACATAAAGTACATGGTGTCAAAGAAGTAGAATTTGATTATGCTTCTGAAAAAGGTTATGTTATTTTTGATAAACATAACACAAATATTGATAAAATTCTATATAAAATTGAAGAGAAAGGTTACACATGTTATATTCTTGATGAACCAAATGATTCTAACAAACCTAATCATACAAATCATGCAAATAGTATAAATAATAATGGAAATACACAAGCTTATTCTAAAAACAAAGATCAGCTCACAAAAACAATCGGATGGGTATTTGGTATTATTGGTATTATTGTCATTGGATATTTTATTCTTAAATTGGTTGATGGGATAAATATGCCGCAAATAAGTCAAAATATGGGTTATGGCTTATTATTTTTTGTTGGTCTGCTGACAGGATTTCATTGCATCAGCATGTGCGGTGGTTTTGTCGTCAGTTACACAGCAAAAGATGCACAAGAAGGCAAGAAATCACATAAATCGCATCTGATGTATGGTATTGGCAAAACTTTATCTTATACAATAATTGGTGCTGTTTTTGGTTTGGTTGGTTCAATAATCGCTTTTACACCAATCATGAGAGGTACAGTTGGTATTTTTGCAGGGCTGTTTTTAATATTATTCGGTCTGAAAATGCTTAATATTTTTCCAATACTTAGAAAATTCAGCTTTAAGATGCCTAAATTTATAATTAAATCTATATCTACTTCAAAACATTCCAGTCCGTTAGTTATTGGTCTTTTGAATGGACTGATGATTGCATGCGGACCTTTACAGGCAATATATATAATGGCTGCAGGTACAGGCAGCATGATAGAAGGTGCAAAATTATTATTTGTGTTTGCTTTAGGTACTTTACCTGTAATGCTTGGTTTTGGTTTTTTGACGAGCTTTCTTTCAAATAAGATGACACATAAGATTCTTAAAGCATCAGGAGCAATTGTTATTATTTTAGGATTAGTCATGTTAAATAATGGTTTAGTATTAACTGGGTCTGGGTATGATTTAGGTTCTATGGTAGATTATGTTGGTGGTGGAAGTAATTTATTAAATTTAAATTCAAATTCTGGTTCATCAGAAAATTCTGTTTCTGGCTCAGATGTTTTGGAAGGTGTTGCTGTCCTAAAAGATGGATATCAGGAAATAAGGATGGAAGTGAACAGATATGGCTGGACACCTGATAAATTTATTCTTAAAAAAGATGTTTCTGTAAAATGGATAATTAATGGTAAAGAAATTACTAGCTGCAATAATGCAATTCAAGTCCCTAAATTAGGATTAGAATTTAAGATAAAACAAGGAGAACAAATAATAGATTTTATTCCTACAGAGGAAGGAATTATTAAATGGAGCTGTTGGATGGGCATGATTCCAGGAACATTTCTTGTAAAAGAAGAATTAAATTTAAATAGTATCGATGAATTACATAATGAATTAAATAGTGTCCCAGTTCAAGCAGGTGGAAATTGCGGCGGAAATTGCGGTGGAAGTTGCGGTGTTGCTAAAGGTAGAAGCTGTGGATGCAGTGGAGGTGTATAAACATGGATAAAGAGACATATAAAGATGAGTCATATGATTATGAAGAAGATGAACACAAAGAGCATGAAGATAAAGAACATGAGCATGAAGACAAAAAATGTGAGCATAAACATGAACATAAACATGGACTTAATAAACATTATGAACATGAAGCTAAACACAGAAAAGGACCAGAGTCAACCCAAAATTATTGGATGTTTGCTGCCTTAATCTTAGGTCTATTGCTGATTATTCTTTTAGGAATGAAAGCTTTTGGAATTGGTGTTGGTGATTCTGGAATAGGTTCTGGTGCTTTAGATGGTGAATTAAGTTTAGATAAAGCAACAGATAAAGCATTGAATGTTATCAATAATAATCTTCTACAGCCCGGAACAACAGCAGAAATCAAAAGTAAAGATGAAGAAAGCGGTATGTATAAAATGAGTATTAGTGTATCTGACCAGGATTTTGATAATTATATTACAAGAGACGGTAAACTGCTTTTCCTGAATCCAATTGATCTTGATAAGCCGCCAGCAGCACAAAAGCCTGAAGGTGATCCTGATGCAAGAGTTGATATAGATGTTGGAGATGATACACCTATGGATGGTAAGAAAGATGCACCAGTTACAATCATAGTATTTTCAGACTTTTCATGTCCTTTCTGTGGTGGAGCAGCTGGTCTTAATGAAGAGGTTGTTGCTTATCTGAAACAAGGGAAACCTTCATGGGAAGCTCCTATGCTTGGAATAATGAGCGAATATGTTGAGACAGGTAAAGCTAAAATCTACTTTATGTATTATCCAGGGCACGGAACAGGTGTTGAAGCGATGAAATTAGGGTGGTGCGCAAATGAGCAAGGCAAATTCTGGGAAACGCATGACATATTCTTTACAAATCAGGATGTTATTGCAGATGTTGTCAAATTAAAAGAGCTGATGAAAGATGTTAAAGGATTAGACATGGACAAAGTTGAAAAATGTATCGAATCTAAAAAATATGATGCAAAGATTGCTGAAGACACACAGAAAGGAAAAGATGCTGGTGTAGGCGGTACTCCTGGATTTTTCATCAATGGAAGGAAATTGTCAGGTGCTCAGTCTTTTTCAGCATTGAAGATAGTGATTGATGAAGAGCTTGCAAAATGAAGATAACAATGTTATTTTCTTATTTTTTTATGTTTATCTTAATGCTTGGTCTTTTATTAATAATATCTTGTACATCTTCATCTGGCAAATATGATGCTTTTGCAAAAAGCCTGACAGAGAAAGGAGCAGTCATGTATGGGACTGAATGGTGTTCACATTGCAAAGCTCAGAAGGCTTTGTTTGGAAGTTCATTCCAATATATCAATTTTGTAGATTGTGATAAAGAACAAAGTAAATGCATAGCTGCTGGTGTTGAGGGGTATCCAACATGGAGCATAAATGGTAAGCTTTATCCAGGAACGCAGTCTTTGGCTGATCTGTCAACTTATGCAAGTGTTGATATTATTTGATTGAAATTTAATTTAAATTTAATTTTATAGTGGTCTTGATAAAGAGATTTTATGTTAACCTAGCCAATAGGCTTTAAATAAACAAGTACATAAAAAATAAAGTTGATAATTAAGGTATATAAAATGAAAAAAATCATTAAAAAAACATTAAAAATAACAGGAATGCATTGTGCCAGCTGTTCTGTAATCATAAATAAAGCATTTGATCAGATTGATGGTGTAACTAAAGCTAATGTCAATTTTGCGACAGGCAAAGCTGCTGTTGAATATGATGAAATTAGAGTGGATTTAGATAAACTTATAAAAACAGTGAAAAGCAAAGGTTTTGACGCAGAGGAAGTGACTGCGAAAACAGACAAAGAAATGAACGAAGAATTTGATAAAGAAATAAGAGATAAAAATAAAGAGATAACTAATCTCAAAAGAAGATTTTATATCAGCCTGTTATTTACATTGCCTATATTTATTTTAGCAATGTTTTTTATGAAAACTCCTTTACTTCCCGAACTTTATCAGACAATTATCATGTGGATTCTTGCAACTCCAATACAATTCTATATTGCTTTGCCTATGTATAAAAGTGCATGGACTGCATTAAAAGGAAGAACAGCAAATATGGACACATTGATTGTGATGGGTACAAGTGCAGCATATTTTTATAGTATTTATGTTGTAATTGCTGGAAATATTGGTACAATGGGGCATGTTTATTTTGAAGCCAGTGCAGTCTTGATCACAATTGTTATTTTAGGAAGATTATTAGAGGCTAAAGCAAAAGGAAAAACAAGTGAAGCAATAAAAACATTGATGGGCTTAAAGCCAAAGACAGCGATTGTTGTCAGGGATGGAAAAGAAATTAAAATAAGTGTTGATGATGTTGCTGAAGGAGATATTGTTATTGTCAAGCCAGGAGAGAAAATACCTGTAGATGGCGTTGTTGTTGAGGGACATACATCTGTAGATGAATCAATGATTACTGGCGAAAGTATCCCTGCAGAGAAAAAGAAAGGAGATAATGTTGTTGGTGCTGCAATAAATAAACATGGTATGTTTAAATTTAAGGCAGTAAAGGTCGGAGCAAATACAACTTTAGCTAATATAATCAAATTAATAGAAGATGCTCAAGGTAGTAAAGCACCTATACAAAGATTTGCAGATGCAGTTGCAGCATATTTTGTTCCTGCTGTTATTTTTATTACATTATTAACTTTTTTAGTATGGTATTTTATTATTGGTTCAGACTTTAGATTTTCTTTAGTAGCATCAGTTGCTGTTTTAGTAATAGCATGTCCATGTGCGTTAGGATTGGCAACACCAACTGCTATAATGGTAGGTACAGGCAAAGGAGCAAAGAATGGGATACTTATAAAAGGCGGAGAAGCATTAGAGACAGCCCATAAGCTTAAAGCAATTATTTTAGATAAGACAGGCACAATCACAAAAGGTAAGCCAGAAGTCACAGACATAATCCCATTTGGTATTTCTGAAGCTAAATTAATTGAGATTGCAGGAAGCATTGAAAAAGGAAGTGAACATCCTTTGGCAGATGCTATAGTCAAAAAAGCAGAATCTGATAAAGTGAAATTTTGGAAAGTTACTAATTTTAAGGCAATACCAGGCCATGGAATTACTGCTAATATCTTGTTTGGTAGCAAAAGTACTGGAAAAAGTGCGAAAACATATTATTTTGGCAATGCGAAATTAATGGCTGACTATAATATAAACATAAAATCAAATCTCAAAGCTATGTATGAACTAGAAGAGCAAGGCAAGACTGTGATGATACTTAGTGAAAATAAAAAATTAATAGGTATGATTGGTGTTGCTGATACAATCAAGGAGTCATCTCCTGATGCAATAAAAAAACTGCATGAGATGGGAATTAGAGTCTATATGATTACTGGTGATAATCAGAGGACAGCAAAAGCTATTGCTAAACAGGTTGGTATCAATGCGACAAATGTATTTGCAGAAGTATTGCCCGAAGATAAAGCTGGATATGTCAAGAAGCTTCAGAACATGGAGTTAAAAAGTAAAGATAAGCTAAGACATAAATTAGGTAAATTGACTGTAGCGATGGTTGGCGATGGCATCAATGATGCACCAGCATTAGCTCAGGCAGACATTGGTATCGCAATGGGCTCAGGAACAGATGTTGCTATGGAAACAGGAGATATTGTGCTGATGAAGGATGATCTTATGGATGTTGCAAAAGCAATCAAATTAAGCAGATTAACAATGAGTAAAATAAGACAGAACATGTTTTGGGCTTTATTTTATAATACATTAGGTATTCCTGTTGCTGCTGGATTATTATATCCATGGACAGGCTGGTTATTGAGTCCAATGATTGCAGGAGCTGCAATGGCAATGAGTAGTGTTAGTGTTGTAAGTAATTCATTGTTATTGAAAGGTAAAAAATTATGATTGAATTTAATAATATTTTGTTTATTTAAAATTGACTAATTATTATAACTTTAATTATATTTGATGCCTTCATAAGCTTTATAAATAATTAATACAATTAAATAAAATAAATCAATGAGGTAAAAATGGTATTATGTTTATTAGCACTTCCATTATTTGCGATATTAGCTATATTTAGTGTCAGATACAGAAGGCTTACTTTAGATGCATTAGATTGTTTGTTAAGGACTGTAACTCTAAGAAAATGTACTTCTGGGTTGGATGACAGGATAAAAGCAGACTTGACAGGGAGGGTGCTTAAATTATCACCTAAAACAGCAGGTTTTTTTTACAGGCATTATAAAATAATATCATGGGTAGTGCTCTTAATATTTTTATGGAGCACTTATCAAAGTTCGGTTAGCATATATAATTATGCGCTTTATGGTGATTGTAATGGTCCGGAAGAGACAGGATTCTGTCTTTTTGATCCTTCTGGAGGTCATATATCTGAGTGTACAATTGATGGAGAAAATGTAGATGGTGTACTGCCTTCTGAAATAACATGGCCTGTCTTAGAGGATGAGGATCCAATCATCAGCTATGAAAATGCAATAGATGGTGCTGGTGAAGATAAAATAGAAGATATAGAAAATGTAAAACTGACAATCATAGAATTTGGATGTTATACTTGTGAATATACTGGTAAAGCAGAGCCTGTCATCTATGAAGTGTTGGAGCATTACAAAGGTAAAGTGAATATTCAGTTTAAATCATTTCACTTACCATCTCATAAATTAAGCTTTAAGGCATCTATGGCTGCAGACTGTGCTCTTGATCAGGGTAAATATTATGAGTATCATAAAGAATTATTTTTACAGCAGACAGAATTAAATGATGAATCTTTTATCAATATAGCAAAAGAATTAGGCATGGATTTAGATGAATTCAGTGAATGTATGAAAAGTGAAAAGCATAAAGCAGAAGTAAACAGTGATTCATTGATGGGTCTTCATGCTGGTGTTCAGGGAACTCCAACTTTTTTTGTAGGAGAACAGAAGATTGTCGGTCCAAAACCATTCAAGACTTTCAAAAAAGTTATTGATGAAGAATTGAAGAAAATACAAAATGTTATTTAAAAAACTAAATGTGGAAAAGGTGAGGAAAGATTTTCCTGTGCTTGCTGATGCTAAAGGTAATTATAGTAATTCTAAGCTTAGTTCTAAAATTATTTATTTTGACAGTGCCTGCATGTCTTTAAAGCCAAAGCAAGTGATAGATAAGGTTATGGAATATTATAATGAATATACTGCCTGTGCAGGAAGAAGCGCGCATTCATCTGCAAAAAAAGTAGAAACAGAAGTTGACAGGACAAGGATTGAGGTAAGAAAATTAATCAATGCAAAGTTTGATGAAGAGATTATTTTCACAAGAAATACAACAGAAGGTATTAATCTTGCTGCAAATTCTCTTGTTTCTACTTTTATCACTTCTGATGGTAAGTTTGGTCTTAGTAGAGGAGATGAAGTCATAATCAGCGATAAAGAGCATAACTCTAATCTGATACCATGGCTAAAATTGAGAAATCAAACAGGGATTAAAGTAAAAATTGTTGAAAGCAATTTAGATAATACATTTAATCTTGAAAATTTTCAGAAGATGTTCACAAAAAAAACAAAATTAGTATCTCTTGTGCATACATCTAATATGGATGGTGTCACTAATCCTATCAAAGATATTGCAAAGATAACCCGTGAAAAAAGTGATGAACTTGGTTGTGCTGATGGTGATGGTGTTATATTGATTGTTGATGGAGCGCAATCTGTTCCAGGAAAGGAAGTGGATGTAAGAAAACTTGATATTGATATTTTGTCTTTTTCAGGGCATAAGATGCTGGGTCCGACAGGAACTGGTGTTCTTTACGGGAAAAAATATCTTCTTGAAAAGATGGATCAGTTTATTGTCGGTGGAGAGACTGTGGTTGATTCAACTTATGATGATTATCATGCTGAAAAGCTGCCAATGAAATTTGAAGCTGGTCTGCAGGATTATGCTGGAATAATCGGATTAAGTGAAGCATGTAGATATCTTAAATCTGTTGGATTGGATAATATTGCAAAACATGAAAATAAGCTGAATAAGCAAATTACAGAAGATTTACAGAATTTTATTAATGATGGGACAATAAAACTGATAGGTCCTGAAGATCCTGAAAAAAGAAGCGGTATTTTTTCATTTAATATCAAAGGCATGGACCCGCATCATATATCAAACATATTAGACAGCTCTAAGAAAATAATGACGAGAAGCGGAGCACATTGTGTCCACAGCTGGTTCAATAAGCCTGAGATAAAAAAGCAAGGTATCAAAGGAAGCTGCAGAGCTTCTGTTTATCTGTACAACACAGAAGAAGAAGTGCAATTGTTTACTGATGAAGTTAAGAAGATTGTCAAGCTGGGTTATATTGATTCTTAATAGGTAATAAAAAAACTAAATTTCCAGAAAATATATAAATTAAAACATACATAAGCTATATATTATATTTTGAGTTTTTGAAAAAAGAGGTGAAATAATGGCTAAGAAAAAAGCTAAAGCAAAAAAAAAAGCAAAAGCAGATGCTAATGTTGCTACAGATGGCAAATGTTGTGGAGCAGGTTGTTGCACTAACTGGCTATGCTGGTTGTTTGTGCTTTTAGGAGCATGGTTTGTATTGTCAGCATTTGGAGTTCCAACATTTGGAAGTTTCTGGAGCTGGTTAGTATTGCTGTTTGGTCTTAAGGTATTGTTAAAGCCAGAAGGGCATATGGGATGGGCGCCAGAATGGTTTGGAGTTGTAATGACTCTTGTTGGAGCATGGTATGTGCTTGGTGATCAAGGAATATTGCCAACTTTCGGCATAAGTCTGCTTTACCTGATATTCTTTGTTTTTGTAGTTGCAAAGGTAGCATGTAAAAAGTAAAATTTTATTTGTTTTTTCTTTTCTATTTATAATATAATCTAAAATGAAAAAACCTAAATATTACAGAGACGAATTTGAGACATTGTTCCCTTGGTTCTATGATGCTTTAGTGTGGATTGCATTTTTTGGGAAGGAAAAAAAAGCAAGGAGATTAATCTCTGAAAAGATACCAACCAAATCAAAAAAAATACTTGATTTAGCGACAGGAACAGGAAGTGTTGCGATAGAGATAAAAAAAAGATATCCTGATTCTTCTGTGATTGGCGTTGATCTTTCAGGAAAAATGCTGAATGTTGCATTAAGAAAAATTTCAAAAGAAAACATAGATATTTCTTTTTTACAGCAGAACATTGAAAAGACTGATTTTAATAAAGATAGTTTTGATGCTGTGACAATAAGCTTTGGACTGCATGAGATGCCTCATAAAAACAGGCTTAATGTTATGAATGAAGCCTATAGGATATTAAGGAAAGGAGGGATGTTTATAATTTTAGAGCTTAACAGGCCAGACAAGATTATATCAAAAATAATGTTTTATCTGCACATGAACTTGTTCGAACCTGATTTTGCAAAATCAATACTTGATGAAAATATTGTGAAAGAATTAACTGAAATTGGGTTTAAGAATATGAATAAAGAAAAATGTTTAGATGGATATGTACAGTTATTCTATGGGGTTAAATAGATTTATGGAATTTACACCCTATGTTCTGTGTTAAGTATTTAATGTAACCAAAGTTTGACAAGTGTCAAACTTAGGTTGTTACACTTTTTAACAAAAGATTTATATATCTGTATACTTATTACCACACTAAACAAATACAAATTGTCAAATAAATTCGACCACCACCAGTCAAAGTATGTAAAGCCATAAATGCTACGCATTTAACGCCGGTGGCATGCTC
>JBDRKY010000027.1:0-5795 GCA_043813525.1 Candidatus Woesearchaeota archaeon | reverse complement strand
ACAAGATACAAACTATATTTCTTATTATCTCCCATCTTATCACCTTTTTTGTTTAATGATATATATTATTAAAAGTTCTGTGTAAATGTATTTATAAATGTTATTATTTATATTTCAAAATTTATTTATAAGAGATAATGAATTATATGTTAATAAGTAAAACATTTAAACTTAAGAATTACGCATTCAAATTATGTCATTTAATGAAAGATTAGATTTATTAAGAAATAAAGCAAACAAAATATTAACTAAAAAAGTAAAAGCAATAATCTTTTTACTGATGCTGATAATTTTAACAATTATTATAATCAAAAATATTAAAGATATGGATATTTATTTAATAATAAAATATTGGTGGATAAGCCTGCTTCTTGTTATATCAGCTATTTGTTTTTCTTTGATTAAAGCATTAAACTTATTTTTAGCTGGGAAATTGTTTCATGTACAAAAAGGCTTTTTTCATTTTGTAAAGGTATTTTGTGTTAGTTGTTTTATTGAACTAACCACATTCACTGGTAAAATAGGTGCAGATGGTTTTAAATATTATTTATGGAAAGATCTATCTAGCAAAAGCAGAGTTTCATTGCTTTTGTTCTTAAGAAGTGCAGATATTAGTGGTTTTGTTTGGGTTGCTCTATTTGTATTTTTGCCTTGGAAAATAGCCACTGCTGTTATTGTATTTGTGTTAGGTTCTTTATTTATTCATTTTAGAGAGAAAGTATCTTCAAATAATAGATATAATGATAAGAATAAAAACTCTGAAAATAAAAAGAGTATATTATGTTCATTAGAGCCAGAATCCTTCAGAAAAACACTTAGGGAACATTGGGGGTTATGGATTACTATGTCTTTATTGACAACAATTGTTTATTTAATCATGGTAATACAATTTAGCTTAGTGTTTAGTGTATTTGGATTAAAGATAACAACAAATACTTTTTTTGTAATCTTATCATCACATGCGTTAGGTGTAATATCTCAATTACCTTTTGGTTTAGGTGTAAAAGATTTTTCTATATTTTACCAGCTGAAAGGAATTATCAGCCACAGCAATATAATATTAGGATTATTGTGGGTAAGATTATTTGGAGAATTTGTCACTATATTGTTTGGCGGGCTATTTGTTTGGATGAAATTGAAGAAATAAGAGAAAAATAAATAAACTATTATATTAAATTATATTATATCAAACAACTTCTTCCAATTCATCGAATGTAATTATATATGATTTTAAGCCATACTTGTTAAAAATTCTTTCTGTAACATGCCTGAGGTTAGGGATGCAATCATTTGATGTGATTGTATAGCTATATTTAGGATATTTTTCATTACTTTCATTTGAATCTATTTTAGTAAATGCTGCGTTGAAAAATCCAAGATTAATTGTTTCAGGAACTTCACCTTTGACAAGATAAAAAGTTTTTGTTTGATTTCTTGTTTTATTAATATCACAAGTAATAGTATTGATTTCAATAGAACCAGAACCAGGCTGTAGTTTAGTATATTTATCCCATAATTTATGCATTGTCGTGTCTTCTTTTATCTTAAATTCATATATGCTAAAATCTTCCTGCCCATATATAAGATTTGTACAATTAGGATAAATTTTATTATTCTTACCATTAATATTTTCTTCTCTAGGAAAATAGATATAAGATGTAGAATTAGCAGAAATATCTAATGTTATATCATTAAATTGATTATAGCTAAATAAAACAGTATTATTGGAATAAACAGTGATAATAAAAAACAACACAGCTAAATAAGATGATAATATAATTATTACTAAAAACAATCCCTTGAAAAGTTCAAATGTTTTATTTTTCTTGTATATGAGATTATGGATTAAAGATTTAAAAGAAACATAAAAAAATAATATAAAAAAGAAAAAACTGAGATACATCAGATAATAACCAATAATATATTTGATAGAGTTATCAAACATAAGATAAACAAGAGAAATAAGATAATATCCTGCCAATGTAAATACAAATATCTTAATTATATACTGTTTCAAATTTTCTGATTTATTTAAAAAACTAAATATGTTAGATGATGTAAATTCAAATGAGATGGTTCCAGATGATATTAAGGTTGCAAGCATAACACAGAACCAAAAAATAAACTCTACCTCAAGAACACCACCATCTAATGTGCATTTCATAACTGTAAATGATGAGATTATAAAAAATAAAAGATAAAGATTGATAGATTTGATAGAATATTTAATTTTATCAATATTTCCAATAAGTGTTGAATGCAACTTAATCAAAACCAATAATGAAAAGATAAATAACAAAACAACTAAAGAAATCGCGCAAATTGGAAAATATGCTGGCAAATATTCTGAATAAAAATTACCAGTGCTGTAATAAAAATTCCAGTCTGGATTGATTAAATTAACTAATTTACCTATGCCTGCTTTATTAGTGTGAGTATGAATCAAACTTGTTGAACTTTCTTTGCCATCATGCACAGGGATATAAGATTCATATAGGTTTAAATCGAATTTATGTATGAAATAAACAAAAGATACAAGATTCATTGCATATACAATTATGATTAATATAAGAAAAATAAGGATTATGTATTTTTTATTGGCAAATGTTTTTAATTTTTTAAGTTTACCATTATAACAAAGAAAAATTATTATGCTTGAAATAATCAAATATAATAAAAAAGTAATTACTTTGAAATCACTCCTACCAAAAGCAAAATTACCAACTAAAAATTTAGAAATTATCAGAACTACGCTATTGATTTTTATTAAAAATAAAAGAATTAATGATATAAAAACTGTTATTAGCCATGATTTTGAGTTCATTAAATAATTCATTAATTTATATAAAATACACTTGTTTATAATTATTCTTTGGTTTGAATATATATGATTAAAATATTATAAACAAAGATAATTATGACTTTTTTGTCACAAAAATTGAGATAAATATAAAAAAATCAACAGAATTAATAAAATATTTACTTAATAGTAGTTAAATAAGGAAAAATATATAAATAAGTGGTATCTTAATATTAATATTCTTGTAGATATAGCAGTTATTTAGAGGTAAATAATAAATATGTCAGAAATAGAAAATATCTTAGAATTAGATAGGGTTAAAGCAGATGCAATAGGCTTATTCACACCTTTGATAATGCTTGCATATGATGCTGAAACAATTGAAGCATTAAATAGGAAATTAAGAAATACTTCCAACCATAGTGAATGGCAAAGATTTGTTGCTGCTGGAATGATTGGTCTTATAACTGGATTTGGGTGCAGTAATCCTGTTTCTAAAATAATACCTGCTGATGCAGATAATAAAACACAGCAAATTAAAGCAACAAATGGATATGATAGTGATGAAACCTTATACAGAAATGATAGAAAAACAAATGATAGGACAGATAATTCACAAATGTCAATGCTATTTCCTGATGCTGTAAACAGATATTCTTTAATCATCAATGGTGATGAAGCTAATGGAAACAAAATTGAAAGAAGACATATAGATAATGTAAATTTTGCCAAAGAATCATTTGATATAATTGGTTTTGGTGCAGAGAATTCTGTTGTTGTTGACTCTGATTACAATTCAAGAAATACAGGCAACAACGCATCTTTCAATGGAGATTTAGAAGGAGTTTTGGCAGCTTTCCAAACATTAGCAGAAAAAACATCTGAAGGAGATGCAACATTTATTTATGTCACAGGACATGGTATGATAAAAAATATTGATGGAAAAAATGAGCCAGTTATTGTGTTAAACAGAGGCAGATATTTGCTCCAGAAAGATTTCATTGAACTTGTAAAAACAATCAACGGTAAAGTTATTGTTGTTGCTGACTTATGTTACAGTGGTTCAATGCCAGGAAAACTAATGTCAGAAGATGCTGCTGATATTGCATTATCACCAGGACTGAAAGAAGAGACAACAAGATGTCATAATTTTATCCGTAGCTTTTTTGAAGCATTGGTTAGGGGATATGATGTCAATAATGATGGAAAAACATCTATCAAAGAAGCATACAGATTTGGCATTGATAATTATAATGCAAAAAAAGATGAAGAAAGTGAAAAAGCATTAGGATCATATAGAGAAAAAATACCAGAACTTGAACCAGATAAATTAGAAGAAATAATAGAGTCTGGAAGACCAGTATTATTAGACTTCTGGGCTGAGTGGTGTGGACCATGTAAACAATATTCTAAAACAATCAATCTTGTATCTGTTATTTTAGGTGATGATTTAGAAGTCTATAGAGTTGATGTTGATTCTGATAATGGAAAAGTGATAGCTAGAAAATTGGGAATAAAAGGCAATCAGCTAAACTCAATACCATTAACTGGTTTTCTTTCTGGTGGAAAGACACATTATATCAATGGAAAACTGTCTTTGGATGATTTAATGAAAAATACAAAAACACATCTAAGGATTGAAGCTCCAACCAATCTGACTCAAATATCTGCTGAACTTATTGCACAGCAGGAAAATCTGCCTATTGAAACAGCTTTAGAATATCTGAAACTAAGCATTGCTCCTTCAGATATTTCTGATTTTACAAGTGTATCCCCAAATAGACTTAATGATTATGTTAAAGAAGGTTTTAACCTGAAATCAATACCTGTACTGATTGAGTTAGGCATAACTCCAGAAATGGCATTAAAATTTTGGAATGCAACAAGAGTTGACGACAAAGTAATTGAAAAGGATTACATCCCTTACTTTATGAGAGGTTATCTGGTAAAAGAAGCTGTTGATACAGAATCTGCACATAGTTCAAATAATAAACCTGATAAAAACAATAAAGAAAATACTAATGATGATTATGTTCAATTAGATAATGCTATTGAAGAGATAAGAGCATATTTATTAAGAACACCCTTGACAGGAAAAGGAGAAGAAAGCTGGTGCATATACAAACTTATTACATACAGGCAATCAAGAGAAAAAAGATTAGCTGAGAAATTAAATAGACTCAAATCAATGCTTGAAAAAGACATAACAGCTACAGAAGAAGAAAAATTATCAGAAGATGACAGGTTAGAACTTGAAGATTCAATTGAAAGGATTGAGGGTAAATATTTGCCAAAAGTAAGATTTAATAAATATTTAGAAGTTGTTAATGAATACAGCTTAAATCCTTATGTTGACAGATCTATGATTGATTTTTTCATCAGAGAAAATATAAGTCTTGAAGTAGCTTCATTAGGTGGTGAGTTGGGAGCTACTAAAATAATGCCTTATGCTCTGCTAAATATAATAGGATGGAAGATGCAAAGAGAACAGATTGGAATAGATGAAGATGGTGTATTTTCATATAAAGAAGTAACATTAAAACAGTTAAGAGAACAGATTGAAAGAAAATATAATCGCATGAATTTACCTGAATCAAGACTGAAAGAAGATCTGCCTGGTATTTATGATAGAAGAAAGATAGATTCATTAAAAAAATAAAGAAAAAATCAGATAAATTATTTAGCAATTATCTGTATAAGACTCAATAAGATCCATGCATAATGATTGCGCCATACCACATTTAGATGAATCATCTTTACTAGTCATTGGATTTCCACATTCACCATCAACAACTTTACCACACATAGCTGCAATATCTTCTAATTTTTCTTCACACCATTCACTATATCCAATTGCCTGTCCAGCAATATCTCCTTTCTTAGGCATATATGTATATGCTAATATAAATATGCCGACAATCAATATTACTGCAATAACCAATGTGATTGTCTTATTTGATTTTGAAATTTCTTTAAAAGTTTTCTTTGCCATCTT
>JBDRKY010000026.1:0-10440 GCA_043813525.1 Candidatus Woesearchaeota archaeon | reverse complement strand
TTCCAGAGGATGACAACCCTAAACCGTTTCCTAAGAAATCTGTTTCCTTTCAAAAGTTATAAAGTTTTTCTTTTAGAGAACGGAAATGAGATAAAAATAGGGCTAAAAAACCGCAGAAAATGTGGTATTTGCCCTAAGTGTAATAAATATTGCAGAAATATAGAATCTATGTATGTAGAAATCTCCTTAATTGACATTTTTGATAACTTCCATAAATATTGATTCACCTTTAAGCACAATTCCTTCTTTCATCATGCCTAAGGTAGCTTCTTTCTTTTGTTTCATTGCTCTTATTAAATCTTCCTGCTTCATAATCAATGGAACAACCGGCTTTGTTCTGACTTTAGATATTTCTAAACAAAAATTATTCACTTTTTTGGTTTGATTAGTCAGAAAAAGAACATCAACATCATTAAATTCTTTACTTCTTAACACAGAACCAAAAATTATAATCATCTCAGCATCTTTGAATTTAACAACTTCATCAGCATACAACTTAGCATGAACTTTTAGATTACGTCTTTCTGCTAAAAGAAGAAGCTCACACAACTTTATAGTTTCAGGGTTATTAAAGTTTAATTTAAAATGAGAGGCATTGCTGATTTCCTTCTTTATAATAATCTTATCTTTCTCCAAATCTTTAAGAAGCTTGCAGTATTGATGCATATGTAAATCAAAGATTTACAAGCATGAAACAGAGTTTCATAGCAAGACATTTCACAAAATCACTCAAAAATTATATTGTACCGAATTTTAAATATTACTTTTCTTTTTCAAAAGTTTAACTGTCAACAAACCAGCTACACCAAACAACACAAAGAATATACCTATAAGAAATATAGTAAAAGGATAGGCCTGCTTGAGGACAATAGGAAACATCATCACAAAAAGGCTGCTCATATCTATGTCAGGACCTTTATTATAAGAATTATAGGAATTATAAGAATCAGATGCATCAGATGCACTATTTCTCCCACCACCAGCATTACCATATTCACCTGACACATCACCTCTACTTGATACATATCCATTTTCATCAATCATACCAACATTAACATCAGACATTCCAGAATAACTATTAGGTATATCACCAACATCACCATATCCGCCAGATACATCTGCACTGCCAATATTAAGACCATCAACCATCTGCTGCATTATAGGGGTTGTATCAATCGGATTCATCGATGTCCATATCAATAAGATTATAAATGGAATTATCAGCCAAACTCCAGTCCTTATCAGCATCTTTGATATATATCTCAGATATTGTAATGGTTCATGGATGAAGAAGAATAATAAGCCAAACAGGATTAATATCGACAAAGGCAATGAATAAGTAAGCAAGCTCCATAACTCTTTTAATTTCAATATGAGAGCCCAAATATTTGAGTTCATAGCATCTGATGATGGAAAATCTGGACTATAATTATCAGCATGATTATCAGCATGATTAAAATCCTGACCAGAGAACATATCATCAGCATTTGGAATGCCACCAGACATCATCTCCATAAGATCAGTAAAGATTTTCTTTTTAGGAGTATTGGGATTATTGAAATCATCACATCTCTCAGCAAAGATCATATATGTATTAATCTCTTCACTGCTCATACCCTGCATTTCCATTGCTTCTTTTACAGTCATACCTACAGCATCTGCCTGAACCTTTGCCTGAGCCTCTGCATCTGACAATTGAAAACAATAACTATTGATGCCATCAGAAAACTTTTGTTTCACATCACTATCTGCATAAGTATAGATATCACCAATCGCTTCTTTCAGATCAATATGAGTGAAAGTTCCAAAGATAAAAGTGAATATACAAATAGAAAGCAACAAAGATACAATCCAGATGCCAAGTTTTCTTAAAAAGTCCATGATTGATATTTTAAGGGTTTAGTTATATATAAAGTTTGTTTATACATTCAATTTATGTTCTTTCAACAATTCTGCATTTGCATGAAAGTTTATATTTGATTCTTTCGAGTGCTTTTTTTGCATGCTCTTTATGCTGCTTTTCTACACCTACACTAAATATTGGTTGATTTTTCCTTACCTGAGCAGCAACACCAATTGGTTTACCAAATGCTTTTTTCATACCTGTACTCATTCGGTCTGCACCTGCACCTGTTGCTAATGGGTTTTCTTTGATAATATGATGTGGATACACTCTTATCTTAAAATGAAATCCATTCTTGCCTAAATTCTTTTCAAGATACCTGTTGCATGTCAATCTTGCTGATTCTATCCCATTATGCCTCAATTGAAATGCATCCATTGAAAGAAAATCAAAATAAACAGGAAACTGCTTAGTTAAATTACCCATATCATACCTGACAATCTTTGATACTGGCACAGCCCTAACATAGTTTAGATTCCTATATTTAGATTTACGAGTATAAGGTCTTTCTATTCTCCTGTATGTTACTGCTTTTTTTAATCTTGCCATTTTAGACTGAAAAATGATAGGATATTTATAAAGGTTTTTATTTGCCTTACCATTTTTTCTTGCTCTTTATACCATATCTTCTCTTAAATCCTGATAAATCATTCATATAAGCAAATAACATCAAAAGATAAAAGATAAATACAATTAAAACAACTATTCTTAAAAGCCATAAGGTCAAGAATAATTTAAGTGTGTTCTCTAATAAGAATAATACTATAACCAAAAAAGGCACAAGATTAAACAACCCAAGCAGTTTATCTTTTGTTAAGATTATATAATGTTCAGTCAGATGCCTATGCAGATACATTGTATGTTTTTTCAATACTTGTTTAAGCTGTATATGATAATAAAGGAATATTAATAATATCAATAGAAGAAATAAATTGATAAATAAATCTCTTGAATGATATATACGATTCAATATGGTATAGCTATGACCATCAAAAAGCGGTTTATCAATCGTGAACATCACAATGACTTCTTTATCTTTCTTCAATCTTGTAAGTTTTACTTTTACAGATTGCTTATCTTTGACAGGCTTAAATTTGACATTCACATCAATCTCAGATGCATTTTGTAGAACATCTTTAGGAAAGTATTCATAAATCTCTAACAGCGGGATATATTTTTTAGGTTTAATCTTTAGCTCAATGATTGTCTTATCCTGATAAACAATCTTCTTTTTCTTTAACTCTAATTTCTTATCAAAGTAAGATTGGAAGTTATCATTAGAACCAAACTTATCAAGAACATCTAATGGAACATAAATGTCAATATCTGACACAATAGGATAAACAATATTTGAGCCTGATAAATCCACCATATCTGAACTGCCAGTTACTTGAGAAGCATCACCATCAACATTGAAATTCAGAACTACTTCCTCTAATGCATCATATGATGCAACTATATTGTCTGATTTATTTTGATATCCATCATTATCATCTGCATCAATATAACTATCTGTTGCTGTATCATCTGGTTTATCATCTTTTTTATCATCTAATTCATCATTTAAATCATCAATACTAACATCAACTATCTGCTGGTCAATAGGTACATCACCTTCTCCACAATCACAATCCCCTGCTGTTGAACATAAATCATCACCACATTCAGCAGGACAATCATAATCAACTGTAGCATTACAGTTATTTGGGCAGGTATTATCACCTGTATAGCAAGCATATTCTAAAATCATTGCATTCTTATTTCCATCTAATACATTCGCACTATGCTCACAATCAACACAGCTTACAAAATGCAGGCCTACATTAATATTATCTCTAACTATATTCTTATTAACTTTTATATTCTTAGATGTATAAACTCTTACACCATTTGTGTTATTCACTAAAGTATTTGAAGTAATAAATATATTTTTAGAATCAAGTATGACTATACCTTCAAAAAAGTTCTTGAATAAGCAGTTCTTGATTGTAATATCTTTTTGGTCATCTAAGAATACACCTTGAGTAGAACCATCACCAACTATTTCTGCATTGTTACAATCAACAGTCACACCATCATCTAAGTTCAATCCATCTGGAATATAATAGCTGCCTTCACAAAAAAGAACATCATTCAGTATTTTATCATTGGTTGGAACAACACAATCATAAGCAGAGACAAAAGATGTGATTATCAATGAGGATATAATTAGAAAAAATAAAATTATAGGCTTATTATGCCGTTTCATAGTACATACCTCTTTTTTAATTACTATTCTTCTTGACTATTCTTCTTGAACATCATCAGTTTCTCTACGGATGACTTTCAAAGCATCTACTCTTAATGTTATAGGGATAGGAACTGCTGCTTCTAATAACTCAACAACAACCTCTTCCTTAGCCTTATCAATCCTTGTAATCTTACATTTTTCTCTCTTGAATGGCCCAGAGATAATTTCTGCAATATCATTCTTTTTTATATTAGCATCTTTCTTGACCTGTTCAAGCATATGTTCAATCTCACTATAATTAATCTCATTCTTGAGTATGCCTCTTGCATATGGAATATTGAAACCTGCCTGTTCTGCATCAATTCTTTGAGCTGCTTCAATAAATATATAACCTCTCATACCATGAGGCCTTATGACTGAATATACATTAAGCTTTTTTTTAACAATATTGCTGGATAAGAAATCCATAACTTGGTCCTCTCTATTCGCAGTAGTCCTTAAAGCAAATAGATGTGTGTCTGATACTTGTTTTTCATCTGATGGTTTTGTTTTATCTGTTTCTGTTGTCTCTTCAGCATGTTCATCTTCTTCTTTATCAGGCAATTTACCTAATGGACCTAATGGCCCTTCTGATTTTGCTCCATACTTTGATTCATTATCTGCTTCTTTCTTAGGTAATTTACCTAATGGACCTAAAGATTCTTGTGGTTTCTCTTCAGATTCTGATTCTTCATCTGATTCTTCATCTGATTCTACTTTATTCACTGTTTCATCTTGTTCTGTTTCTTCCATTGTTTCATCTTCAGATGATTCTATTGAATCAGATGATTCATCTAATTCTTCTGACTTGTCTATTTTTTTCTGATCTTTTGACATTATTTTTCACCAAACTATCTATTGTTTTATAAAAATCATGCTAATCAACTGCACTAGGAAGCCAATTGCACCAATAACTAAAATCCCAAGGCCACTAACTTTGACAATAGCCTTAAACTCTTCTTGATCTGGTTTTTTAGTTACTCTTAACACCCTTTTGCATTCTATAATATAACTGCCTAATCTTTGCCACATTGTTTGTTTTATTTGTCCTTCCATTTTTGAAACCCCATATAGCTACTTGTTTCTAACTTCTAACTGCTGGAACAAAATGATTAGTTGTAAGTCATTTGAAGTTAGTCGCAACAGCTGTTCTACAACAAACGACTAACCACAAACAAATAACCATATCTTCCTAACAGTTAGCAGCCAACAACAAGCAGTTAATTACTATTAGTCCACAAACTCTATTCCAAGCTCGTTTTCAATCTCTTTTTTTTCTTTTTTTGATACTTTTGATTTAGGACCGAAAATCTGCGTTGATTTAACACCAGTAATAATAAGCATTGTCCTGATCATATTAGACAAATCCTCAGATATCTGAGCTCCCCAAATAATCCTTGCATCTTCATCTAATCTTGATGAGACTGATTCAACAATCTTTTTTGCTTCTTCCAGTGTCATATCTGGGCCACCAGCAATATTTATCAATGCTCCATTCGCACCGCTTATGTCTGCATCCAATAAAGGATTATTGATTGCTTTTTCTACAGCTTCCATTGCTCTGTTTTCTGTATCACTTTCACCAACACCAATCAAAGCCACACCACCATTGCCCATAACAGCCCTGATATCAGCAAAATCTAAATTTACCAAACCAGCTTTTGTAACAAGCTCTGCAATTCCTTTGACTGCATTAGTAAGTATTTCATCTGCAACCTTAAATGCAGTATGTAATGGCAAATCTGGCGCTAATTCAAGCAATTTATCATTAGGGATAACAATCAACGTGTCAACATGTGTTTCAAGCTTTTCTAAACCCATTACAGCATTTTCATATCTTCTCTGCCCTTCCATATGAAAAGGTATTGTGACAATCGCAACAGTCAAAGCACCTAATTTTTTAGATACTTCTGCAATGACTGGCGCACTTCCAGTTCCTGTGCCGCCACCTAAGCCGCATGTGATAAACACCATGTCAGCTCCCTGTAATGAATCTTTCAGCTCATGCTCGCTCTCTCTTGCTGCTTCTTCACCAATTTTAGGAACTGAACCTGCTCCAAGGCCATGTGTTAGTTCTCTGCCAAGCAGAATCTTTTTGTCTGATGTAGTATATAATAAATCCTGAGCATCTGTATTGCATGCAATTGTCTCTGCGCCTATGATACCAACTTCTGATATACGATTGATAGTATTATTGCCACCGCCACCAGTCCCTACAACTTTTATTGTGGCGCGCTGTTTTGCCAATAACTTCTCAAGTTCAGCATCAATATCATGTGTCTTCTTATAGCTTACTTCATGCTGCTGCTTTTCCTTCACCTCAAATTGAGATGATTGATTTTGCTGCTTATCTTTTATCTCTATATTATTTCGTTGAGGATTCTGGCTTGTTGCTTTATAAGAATCACTTCTGTTTGTTTCCATTTATCCCACCCACATCTTTTTTCACTTCATTTTTAGTTTTCTAATATTTATTTGATATACTCAATTCATAGTTATATGTTATATATATATTTAATTATATTTCAATCATACTCAGATTAAGATTATCCTTTAATAAATATGATTTTCTTCAGCTCAGGTACTAATTCATGAATCATATCACTGAATTTCTGCTCGTATTCCTTGCCAAGCTCCATCTTAATCTTTATTGTAAGTTCTTTTTCTTTTTTGTCATTCTCTCTTAGCTCAACAGCTACATTATCTTTTCCCAGCTGAAGACTAACTAGACCCTTTGCTTTTTCAAGAGTATCAGTTACAAGTTTATTTATTTTAACAGTATATATAACATCTTTACCTGATAAAGGATGATTAAAATCCACCATAACTCTTCCACCAGTAACTGTTTTTACAATACCAAACATACCATCCACGTTAACCTGCATACCAGGTTGTGGTCTGATACCTTCTTTTGTGAATTTGTTTGTTGCAATTAGCTGAATCATCTTTGCTGATTTCTTGCCAAAAGCATTTTCTGCTTTCAATTCAACTGAATATTTTTTGGCTTTTCCTTTGCCATTATCTGCCTTAACATCTCCAGCCTTATCTGCCTTGACATCACCAGCCTTATCTGCCTTGACATCTCCAGCTTCTTTACCAATTAATTCAAGTTCAAGACCTTTTAATAAATGACCTTGTCCTATACAAACAACAACAGAACCAAACTTTTGTCCTTCTTGGTATATTCCAGCATCTTTTGCTGTTTTTTCATCTGTAGTATCAAAAATATTTCCTGTTTCTTTTTCTTTTGCAGTATACTCAACTTCAATAAAATCCTTTTCTTTGATTGCCATGATAATAACCTCCTAATAAGATTTTATAGTAAGAAGGTGATATGGTGAGATGGGACAGAAATATTCAGTAATCTTTTGTACCTTCGAACCTTAAAACCTTATTACCTTAAAATCTAATAAATCCTAGCTCCTAGAAAACTCCAAAGAACCAGATATTTAAATGAATTGCGGTTGTATTTATAAAGTTTATTGAAACTAAAAGACCACTACATAGTAATTAAAAACAGAATATTTATAAAATACAGATAATTCTGTGCATAATATGACAGATAATGAAGGATCTCGAATGCGAGCTATGAGCCTTGCAGTTATAACAGGCACAAAAATCCAAGAAGATTATCCTGATATTGCTGATTTATATAGAGGTGGATCTACAATAGCAGAGATTGTATTAGCCAAAGGAATAGCTGAAGAATATGGCCTATCAACCAATGTTGCGCTAAATGCAGTAGGATATGCGTTAAGAGGTTGTTATGCAGGTCCAATTAGGTATAATGGCTTAATAGAAAATCCTGAAGAACGTGCAGAGATAGCTAGAAAACATATTGAGAACGGATGGACTGAACAAGAAAGAAGAAAACATGGATTAAGATTAGTAAGAGAAAATAAAGGTCTTTTCTCAAGAAGTGTAGATGATCTTGTTGAAGTTGGAAAAAAAACTCATAAAAATGAAAAAGGTATTCATTCTTCTGACTTTGGTTCAGAAGGAAAAAGAAAAGCAGCAATCAAAAGCAATGAAGCTATAGGTAATATTGTATGGAGTATTCCTGAATATGAAAGCCTAAAAAGAAAATATGACAGTCCTGCTTACAAAAAAGGAAGAGGATCAGATATTGAAAGGATAATCAAAGAATTAAATGATGAGTATCATAATGGTACAAAAGTCAGAGACAGAAGAGCAGTGATACATAAATTATCAGAATACAATCGAGAAAGAGGAACAACAAAACAATATGTAAGATGGACTGACAAAGAAACTGCAGAAATGTTAAGCTTAAGATCAGAACCTAAATATCAAAAAAATGGTGGACTTCTTAAAGTTGCTGAAATATTAAATGATAAATATCATGGCGGAAAAGAAATAAGAACAAGTGATATCCTTAGCAGAAAGTTAGGATATATAAGAAGACAATAGTAAAAATCCCAAAACTAATTCTTAAAAAAACATAAAACAAAAACAGCATACCTTGAAAATCTTCCGATTATTTCTCAGCAAAGTTTATTAAGTCTAAAAATCAGTATACTAAGCATGGAATTTAGAAAAACGAATAGTTTTCAAGCAAGATTCAAACCTTTTCAATTTTCTTTCAGAAAAATAAAAAGTTTCCTAAAAAAGATGATGCTGTTATTTGCTTTTGCAGCAGTTCTGTATCTTTTGAAAGGAAATATTAGTGATTTTAATATTACAGGTATGAGTATATTGGATATTGATGTTAATAATGGTAATATAAGTAATGGCAAAATCAACAACAATGAAGGAGCAGATAAAGTAGTAAAAGAAAACATCCCATTGCCAGAAGTTTATTTCTGTCCAAGATATAATTGTTCAGCTGTAATGGTTGATCTTATTAATGAAGCAGAGGAAAGTGTCCATTGTGAATTATTTGATTTGGATTTAGTTGAAATAATAAAAGTGCTAGATGATAAATTCAATGGAAAGAATGAAAATAAAAAAATAGATATAAAAATAGTTGTTGACGATGATAATTATAATGAGATTGAAGAAAGCTATGGAAGAGATTTAGGTTTTGTTAGTGGAGGTTTTGTAAAACAAGATAATGGTAATCAATTAACACATAACAAATTCTGCATAATCGATAAAAAGACAGTTACAACTGGTTCTTTTAACCCAACCATTAATGGCAATAATAAAAATAATAATAATTTAGTTGTTGTTAAATCAAAATATTTATCTGAAAATTATGAAAATGAGTTTGATGAATTATGGAATGGTTGGTTTGGTAGAAGTAATAAAGATAAACAGAGTAAAGTGAGGTATCCTGTTATTGTGTCTGATGATTATTCTAATTCTGATGATTATTCTGATTCTAATGATTATTCTAAAGAAAATAATAAAATCAATGGTATTAAATTTGAAAATTATTTCTGCCCTGAGGATGACTGCGAAAGAAAAGTCATTGAAGTTTTAGATACAGCAGAAGAAAGTATTAAATTTATGTTATTTAGTTTTACTTCTGATGCAATAGGTAATAAGTTGGTTGAAAAGTTTGAGAAAGGTTTTAATAATAAAAGTAATGATACTAAAAATAGGAATAATAGTAATGGCATTATAATTAAAGGAGTGATTGAAAAGATGACAGCAGGAAGCAAGTATTCACAATTTAATAAACTAAATGAATCAGGCATTGATGTAATAAAGGATAACAACAGCGGGAATATGCACCATAAGGTGTTTATCATTGATGATAAGATTGTCATTACAGGAAGTTATAATCCTACTGGCTCTGGTGATGATACAAATGATGAAAATGTGCTGGTTATCTATAATAAAGAGATTGCTAAAAAATATGCTGAAGAGTTTAATAGGGTTTATGGTTAAAATTAGTTTTAGAAGATTAATATCAAATTAAAAAAAATAATTAAAAAAAATTAAGATTAAAAAATCTAATTATCAGCACACCTAATTGATTTTATAAAACAGGCTCAAAATCACTAAAATCATCATCATCTTTTTGACCTTTATCACCATCATTGTCTTTATCACCATCATTGTCTTTATTATCATCATTGTCTTTATTGCCTCCTTTATGGCTAGATCCATAATCACAATCAAGTACACCATCACTACCCATATCACAATCCAATGCACTTGATGCCTGTCCAGCAATATCTCCTTTCTTAGGCATATATGTATATGCTAATATAAATATGCCGACAATCAATATTACTGCAATAACCAATGTGATTGTCTTATTTGATTTTGAAATTTCTTTAAAAGTTTTCTTTGCCATCTT
>JBDRKY010000025.1:0-12361 GCA_043813525.1 Candidatus Woesearchaeota archaeon | reverse complement strand
GCTCGCTTCGCTCGGGTCGAATTTACGACCCTTTTTTCAAATTTTAATTTGAAAGATTCAAAATTTATTAATTTTGATTATTTTCCACCAAAGATTATTGTTGTAAACCACCAATGAGATACATTGGTGGAAAAAAAGATTTTATTAATTTTGTGAATATTCATTTTTCTTCCTTATCTTTCCTAAAAGATTTGCTGATATTTTTGCTCCAGAAACTAGGCAATGGATTTTCTACAAAACCAGTGAACTCATCAGAATAAACAAAAGTGATGCCTTTCATATTCTTGTAATTATTAAATCTGTTTCCTATCTGCTCATATATCTCTTTAATCTTTTTCCTTTCAAAATCTTTCTGCAGTAGGGATGATTTTTTCAGAACTAAATAATCAGCCTGCCTGATTGCATTAATCTCAAGATTAGATGAATTCTGAGAGATGAATATGATACTGATATTCTTATGCCTTGCTATAAGCATCAGTTCACTCAAGAGCTTGTTAGGCTCAGCCATTGACCTTCTTGAACTAAACAGGATACCACCTTCATCTATAAGCGCAAAAGAATCATTCTTCAAATATTTAATATCATCAACAACATCAATCCATAATGGCATATCTTCTTCTTTAAAACCAAGAGCAAAACATTTCTTACCTGTCTTTGCATAGATATTCTCCAAAAGCTTGACAGATATTGCTGTTTTTCCAGAACCTCTTGCCCCAAGAACAATTCCGATAGTAGAATCACTTTTCATCAGCTTTTTCTCAAAATCCTCTAATTTGCCAGAATCATGCTCAATCAGATTAAAAGCTTCATATTCAGCAGAGAATTCAGATCTTTTCTTGTCTGTCTTCTTTTTCTTGACAAATTCAGTTGTTTTATCAGTAGCTTTGTAAAAAAGCCTATATATCCAAATAACAGCTTTTATTAAGAGATCACCAAACTTATAGATACCATAAAAAAGCCAGTAGATTACCTTGTATACAGCCCATATGATATAATATACAATTAATACAGGATAATATATGAAGCTGAGATTTTTCTTACACCAGTTTTTGAATGATTTAAATGCACCATAAGATATTGAGGATTTGAATTTACCTGAACTTTTAGACAAATTCTTATTTCCTTTAGATTTGCTTGTCTTGCTCTTTTTTGCCATCTAAATTACTAAAATAATTGAAGTTTAAATATTTAACTTAAATTATCACTTCTTCTTCATACTCAACCCGCCTGATGGAAGCATCCTGATGATATCATCCAATGCCCCTCCATATTTTTTTCTGAAAAGCTTTGCAACATCACTTGTCTTGTCTCTGCCTTGTTGAACAACAATATAATCTTTAGTCTGCTTTGAGACAGCACTTTCAGGGCCTGAAATTATAATATCATATACAGTTGAATCATCACCATCCTTTTCTACCTCATGATCATTATCTTTACCATATCCCTTTTTTCCTTTCACAGCAATATGTTTCATACCTATGGCACATTCCATCTTCTCAGGCCTTAGATAATTTGTCTTTCCTCTTATAACAAAGGCTCCTTTTGGAAGAAATTCTCCAGATTGCGGTGTCTTGCTCACTTGATCAGGTTTCACATAGAACACATCCAATGTAGACATCCCTAGTTTCCAAGCTCTGCTGAATGAAGCTGTTGCATCAGACACTTCCTGCAATGTGATTTTTGTTGGTTTTGATTTTGCTTTTACAGATTCTTCATCTAATGTGATTTTTGCTGATTTTTCTCTTGTTTTTACAGATTTATCATCAACTTTTTCATCTATTTTCTTACTCACAACCTGTTCATTACATTTCACAACAAAAAACGGCGAGCCAGACATATCAGTATGAAAAACAATATCATCTTTGTCTGTAAACTTTTTTATGACAATCTCATTTGTTGTCGCATCTCTTCCGCCTATGACCAAAAAACCTTCACTAGAGATGAACCATCTGAACTTTTCATACCATTCTGTTTTTGCTTTGACTTTAATTTCCTGTTTTTTAACTTCTACTTTTTCTTTCTCAAGTTTTGCCAGCTTTTTTTTGCTATTTTCAATAGCTTCCAGAGCACCATCTAACTTCTTCTTTGCCTTTTTCGCCTTTTCAAAATATACAGCAGCATTTTGTTCAACTGTCTTGTTTAAACTGAATGTTATCCTCATAATACAGGTAACTGGGTAAAGACGTTTATATATTTAATTATTTTTCAATAACATTTTTATAGTATTTATATATCTAAAGAAACAATGGATAATAAACTCAACATAGGCGGTCAGGCAGTGATTGATGGGGTGATGATGAAATCATTGAATTATGTCTCTGTTGCTGTAAGAAAAGCAGATAAGACTATCATTGTCAAAGAATTGCCTTATACTTCTATAAGCAAAAGATATAAGTTCTTGGGCTGGCCTTTTTTCAGAGGAGTTGTGATGCTGTTTGAGATGCTTGTATTGGGAATAAAAGCATTGACATTCAGTGCAAATGAATCTTTAGATGAAGAAGAAACAAAAGAAAAGGAAGAATTGTCTGATTTATCAATTGCCCTGACAATCTTTTTTTCATTGTTATTTGGTGTTGTTTTATTTGTGATTGTTCCTTATGCATTGACTGTATTGATTGGTATTCACGAGGAAAAGACATCAATATTGTTCAATCTTATTGATGGGGTAATAAAGCTTACAATATTTGTATTATATGTTGTATTGATTGGCATGTTAAAAGATATACAAAGGGTTTTTCAGTATCATGGTGCTGAGCATAAAGCAGTTAACTGTTATGAATCTGGAAAAAAGCTGAATGTGAAGAATTGCCAAGGATTCAGCACATTAAACCCAAGATGCGGAACAAGTTTTCTGCTCTTTGTGATATTCTTAGGTATTATTGTGTTTAGTTTTGTTCCAATTATCATAACTGCAATCTGGCCAGGTGTTATGGATATAGGTGTAATTTGGAGAAAACTGATTTTTCTGGCAGCAAGATTGTTATTTTTATTGCCATTGGCTGCAATAAGCTATGAATTTTTGAAGATAACAGCTAAGAAATGCAATAATTTCATTATCAAGATTTTGATGCAGCCAGGTTTATATGTACAAAAGCTGACAACAAAAGAGCCAACAGATGATATGGTTGAAATAGCAATAAAAGCAATAGAAGATGTTCTGAGAAAAGAGAAAAAATTGAATTTACTTAAATAAATATGATTGTTTCACCCATTTAATTGATTTTTCTTAGATTAACAGATTTTTGTCAATTTCAGTACAGTACTACAAGCATAGCAATATATTGGTAGTCTGAAATTAACTTAGAAGATAGAAACATTTTTAAATCTAAAAAATATCTATCGATAGATGTTAAAGAATGCTGAATGTTTTTTTAAAGTATACTATGGAGTTCCGATAGAAGAAAGAAAAGTGCCTATTGTTGTTATTGATAAGCAGCCAATTAATTGGAATCTTGCTTATGAAGAGATAGATAATGAAACGGATAGAGGAAAGAAAATATTAAAGCAATTGACTGATTTGGAAATAATATGAAAAAAGATGAAAAAGATGAAATAATTAAGAAGATTGTTTTGGAGAGAATTAAGTCTATGTCTCCTAACGTTAAGATTGCTTTAGGTTCTAGTGGGAAATTCTTAGATAAAAATGCACTTTTAAAAGAAGTAAGTAGTGGTACAGCAACTGGAAATAAGATAATTGAGATACAATTAAGATATATGCGTGCATTAAAAGAGGGATTAATATAAAACATGACAACTGTTCTTTTTGTTCGTCCGTCACATGATGATGTAACTTCATATCTTTATCATTATAGCAAAGAATTATTAGAAGATTCAAAGTTTAAGGGATTTAGAACTATAAATAAAGAGAAAGGAGATGCAAACAAAAAAGTAATAATTCCAATTATTGAAAAAAACAATCCTAATTTCATTATGTTCAATGGTCATGGAAATACAAGTTTAATATGTGGTCATAATGATGAATTTCTTGTAAAAAGAAAGTTTAATCATGATTTACTAAAGAAGCGAATAACTTATTCTTTGACTTGTAGTTCTGCAGCTGAATTAGGAAAAGAAATAGGAGATGATAATTCAACTTTTATTGGTTATATTGATGACTTTGCTTTAGGGATGGATATTCAATGTCAAACCACAATCCATAGAGATAAAAGAGCAAGATTATTTTTAGATCCATCTAATTTACTTGTCAAATCATTACTTAAAGGAAATCCTGCTGAACAAGCTGTTAAAAAAGCAAAAGAATCAATGAGAAAAAATATATTTAAATTAAGGACTGATCCATTTCCAGATGCAAAAGATTATATTCCTTATTTATTCAATAATTACATGATTTTAAAAGTATTAGGAAATAATAAAGCTAAAATTTAATATAAGAAATAAAAACCTTACTTAACCAATACACCAGCTACACAACCATCCTGTGCTGGCCTGTTTGTTATCCTTGCTTTTCCGTTGTCTGTGTCGACAATAGTTCCTTTTGTGAGGATATTTCGTCTTGTGTACTGCTTATTTGCAGGACAATCAACAACATTTTTTATCTTCACTTTAGAAGCTTTCTTTGAATTAGGATCCATCAGATTAATGAATTGCTCTTTTAGAATCTTTAACTTGGAATTTCCGCCTTTAGTCCTTACTAATTTAGGAGTTCTATCGCCTAAAACAGGTAAAGTAGGAGAATTTCCTGATTCAAACTTTCTTTTTCTTCTGTGCGCTCTGAATCTTGAACCTGTTGATGATCTTTTTGATCTATGTTGTGTGATTACCATAAATCATTATGAAACAGCAAGTCATTTATATAGTTTTTTATCAACTCTATTAAAAATTCATAAAAAACACAGTTAAAATCATAAAAACATTACCAGACCAGTATACTAAAACGTAACATTTATATATTAGTTGTGTTATAATATAGAATATTCATTATGTTCCATACTTGGAGAATAATCATAATCATTTATTCATAATGAATTTTTTGGCTCTCCCCCACACTAACTATTTCTTTGGAGACACACCCCACTCACTCCCCGGAGAGCCAATCCCTTTACTCAATAATTAGATAAAAATATAATAAGTTATATAACAAACAAATCTCAAGCACCAAATCCCAAAAAAAATAAATCCCAAATCCCAACAAAACCAAATCCCAAAAAAATATAGAGCGTAGCTCCTTTTTGGGATTTGGGATTTGGGATTTGGGATTTGGGATTTGGGATTTACTGCCAAAGGCAGTCATTAGCTTGCTCTCATCTCAATATATTTATGCTGCCTGACTCTTACACCTTTCTTAAGAAGTTTTTGGCAGATCATCTGATAGTTCTGCACCATATACATATCCTTAAAATCTTCTAATTCCTCAGCAAAGTCTTCTTCAAACATTATTCTAAGTATATTGCACAGATTTATAAAGATTTAGTAAATAATTATATAAATAATAAGTATTACCAAATAATTATGACAAAACCACCGTTAAGTATAGTATTAGCAACTTTAGTTCACGATAATAAGATACTTCTCATAAAGAGAATAAAAGGCCATTACATTGGTCTATGGTCTCTTCCAGGTGGAAAAATAGAAAATCATGAACATGTTTCAGATGCTGCTATACGAGAAGTAAAAGAAGAAGCAGGTATTGAATCTGAATTTATAGAACATTTAGGAAATGTTTCAGAACATCTGTTAGAGAATGGAGATGTAGACCAACATTTTCTTATCCATTTATGCAAGCTTCATCCAAAAACAACAGTTATTTGTAATCACGATAAGAACAGCAAATATTATGAAGGCAAGTTAGAATGGTTTGACTTAGATAAACTTCACGAGAACAAACATCTGATCATACTTAGTGATTACCTGATGATACAACATATGTTCCTCAACTTCAGAAATAACAAGAACAGCAATAATAATAATAATAATAATAATAATATCAAAAGAAAAAACTATTATGAATGTGTAATAGAAAAAATAAAAGATGAGTATATATTAAGAAAATTTGAATGAAATTATTTTCACAATTAGCAGTATGTAATAAATACACTTTAAATTAGATTGTTTAGTTATTAATATTTATTTATTATCCCTCTCAACCATCTTTTGCATATGATCATACAGCAGATAATATCTGATTAGCTTGCTATCATCTGATTCTTCTATATTTCTGTTATCATATAATTTTTTAATATCTAAATCTAACTCACTTTCAATGGATAAAGTTAAAGCAACCCTATCGACAAACACCAGCAGATGCTTAGCTATATTTGTATGAAAGATTAATTTAACAATTGATTTCTGAAGCAGTGAATTTGTTAATCCAAAACCAAACAAATCAGCAGAAAATACTCTTGTATCTCCAGACATTTTATTGACCTCATCATTTATGTTTAATAATTCATCATAACCAAGTCCTTTATCTAATTTATTCAATAATTCTAATTTATTCAATAATTCTTGTTTTATCTTAACATCTTCACTTTCAGAAAAATATTTTTCATTCACATTAACATTTTCTTTTAGATATTTTAAATATTTGCTCTTATCATTTATGCCTGATTCATGAAATACATTGCCAAACTCTTTGTTTTCCTTAATTTCACTAACCATTTTTCTTGATAAATCCATTCTATCCTTAAAGAATTGCGTTGAAACAGTCGTGATTAATATCTGAAAATAACCCTGAGTAGCAAGATTAAAACACTTATCTGACATACAGCTTAATATGATAAGTTGTTCTTTCTCTGCTGAATCTAATTTCTGCATAACAGATTTCATATTATTTAAATTATTGATATTATATTCTGAAAGTTCATTGAATATGACTAAAGATGTTTCATCTTGGCTTAATTTATAAGCATTTAATTCATCAATGATCTGATTATTATGATCATTAGTAACTTGTTTATATTTTTCGTATAAAACTCCGCTACCCATGATAAGAAAGATACTGCTACATAATAAGCATACAACCAAAGATATTACTAATGCATCAACAACTAAATGCCTGAATATAAATTCATGCTTCCTTAATTTTTGATATAAATAATTAATTGAAAATACAAAGGTTAATGTAGATATAAATAAAAAGATAATAGTAAGGATAAGAGTATTATAAAAATCAGTAAATGCAATAAATGTTAAGTTAACTATAATGATAAGACCAGCTATAACAAGTGCAGAAGCATAAATAAAAGCATAAGTCATATCACACCATTCGTTTAAAAGTCCATTCCAATTTTTCAGATGTGCTCCAAGCTTTATAAGAAAAGATATTACTATTGCCAAAGGCAATACAACAAATACAGGAATAATAATACTCCATGTAAATAATCCTATTATCAAAAGAGAAACTATCGCCAGTAAAACATAATAATATTTTGAATCAACCACTTCTTTACTAAACATTTTTTACTCCTTATTTTTTTTCCTTGCCTCTATGAACCTTTTCCAGTCATCATATATTTCATCATTTGTCTTACTTTTTTCTTCCATGATATCACCTATTATAGTAATAATATATAATTATTATCTTTTCGAAAATATGATTGCATTAAATAATTTTATAATTTCTCCAATCCATAAAACTGATGATGATACAATCAGTATCAATGCCCAATCAACTAAACTTAAAGCAGTTGTCTTGAAAACTGCTGATAATGGCGTATACAGCACCAAAAACTGCAATAAGACAGATATCACAATTGCACCAATCAGCCACATATTTGACAACAGGCCTTTTTTAAAGACACTCTCTTTCAATGTTTTGCAGTTGATGACATTAAACATCTGAAACATCATAAGTGCTGTAAAAGCAATGGATGTTGCATAGATATAGATTGGATTATCTTTGGCCAATAATTCTCCATAATTCCATCCTTGATCTTTTAGATAATAATAAAATAATCCTAATGTTCCGATCATCATAACAAAACCTAAGAAAAACATATAACTGCCAGTCTTAAGATTAACCAATTTCTCTTTAGGGTTCCTTGGATTTCGTTTCATAATGCCTTTTTCTTCTTTTTCAACACCCAATGCAAGAGCAGGCAGACTGTCTGTCGCTATATTTATCCATAATATCTGCAAAGCTATGACAGGCAATGGAAGCCCAATAATAATCCCAACAAACAATGTTAACACTTCACTAATATTAGAAGATAAAAGATAAATTATGAATTTTTTGATATTATCAAATATTGTTCTTCCTTCTTCAATTGCCCTAACAATACTTGCAAAATTATCATCAACCAACACCATATCACCTGCTTCTTTGCTGACATCAGTTCCTGTAATTCCCATAGCAATCCCTATATCTGCTTTTTTCAGTGCTGGAGCATCATTGACACCATCACCAGTCATTGCCACAAGATGGTTTCTTTTTTGCAATGCTTCTATGATTGCCATTTTATGAGAAGGATTTACTCTTGCATAGATTGAGATATTATTGACCTCTTTAGCAAGATTTATTTTTCCAGATTCAAGCTCTTTCCCAGTTATACATATGTAATTGGTACAATTGATATTAGAGGCATTACCAATACCAGATGCATCACCAGTATTAGCATTACAATTCATACCAGCAATATCACCCATACCAGCAATATCATCAACAATGCCAATCTCTTTTGCGATAGCAATAGCTGTATTAGGATTATCACCAGTTATCATGACAACCCTTATCCCGGCTTCTTTGCATCTTGCAACTGCTTCCTTTACTTCTTCTCTTGGCGGATCTATCATGCCCTGCAGTCCTACAAAGATAAGATTCTTCTCATGATTATCAGGATGATCATATTCTTTATATGCAAACCCTAAAACCCTTAATGCCTGATAACCAAAGTTCTTGTTCATATCCAATACTTTTCTCTTATCTTCATGTCTTAGTCTCTTAATTTTGCCATTTATAATAATTCTGTCACAATGTTCAATAACAACATCAGGAGCGCCTTTCATAAATATGACACGTTTTTTGCCTGCCTTATGTATAGTGGTCATCCGTTTTCTTTCAGAAGTGAACTCAATCTCATCTATCCGTGGATTTTTCTTGCTTAATTCTGCTAGATTCATGCCTGCTTTCTTTGCAGACACCAATAAGCATGCTTCAGTAGGATCACCTATAACTTTCTCTTTATCAAATAAAGAATTATTATTTAGAGCACCAATCATAAGCAAAAGCTTGAACTGCGCTGGATCAACTTTCTTTCCCTCATGTAAGAAATTACCTGTTGCTTTATATCCTGTCCCCGAAACATCAAAGATTTTATCATTGACAAATATTTTCTTGACAGTCATCTCATTCTTAGTGAAAGTTCCTGTCTTATCACTGCAGATAACAGTAACACTGCCTAATGTCTCAACACTGGAAAGCCGTCTCATCAGTGCATTTTTAGCTAACATCCTTTTTGTTCCTAATGCCAAGGCAACTGTGACAACAATAGGAAGCCCTTCAGGAATAGCTGCAACAGCTAATGCAACAGCTGTGATGAACATATCCAGATAATTTCCCCAGCGTAATGCTCCAACAACAAATACAAGCAAACAAATAACAATGATTCCATAACCTAATTTTTTACTAAAATGCTCTAGTTTCTGCTGCAGAGGTGTTATTTTTCTCTCCTGAAATTGCACCATCTTAGCAATTTTTCCAATCTCTGAATCCATTCCTGTTGCAACAACTAATGCTTTTGCACGGCCATGAGTGACGATAGTGCTGGAATAGATCATATTTTTCCTTTCTGCAAGCATTGTCCTTTCTTTAATAGCACAAACCTCTTTATTGACAGGAAGTGATTCTCCTGTTAGAGAGGCTTCTTGTATCTGCAGATGAATTGCCTCAACAAGCCTTGCATCTGCTGGCACCTTATCACCAACCTCTACAACAATGATATCACCAGGCACAACTTCTTTTACATCAATAATCATCTCTTTTCCATCTCTGATTACTTTTGCATGTGCACTAGAAAGTCTTCTAAGAGCTTCTATAGATTTCTCTGCCTTATATTCCTGAAGAAAACCAACAACAGCATTGATTATCAAAATAAGCAATATAACAATAGCATCTACCCATTCACCAAGCAATGAAGAAATAACAACTGCACCGAATAAAATATAGATCAGCATATTTTGGAATTGTGAGACAAACATTTGCCATGCACTAATCCCTTCTTCTTTCTTAAGCTCATTCTTTCCATATTTTTTGCTGTTTTGCAGATAATTGAATCTAGTCAAGCCTTTTTCAGAACTATTGAATTTTTTGAACAACTCATTAAGAGTTATGCTGTATGTTTCCATTTTCTGATTTATTTATATTGAATTATTTTTCTTAAGTCTGCTGACAAAGAATTCCATACAGTCTAATGCACAGAAACTTGCCTTCTTTTTTAATTTATCATGGTTGAATATGAGAGAATATGTCCCTTCCTTATCAACAAGCTTATCTCCGCATACTGCACAACATTGTTTAGGCTCATTCTCTATCTTTTTAAGCTTGTCTTCAACTAATCTTTTCAGGCCTGCTGAACCTTTGTCAAGATCATACTGAAGCTTGTATAGCTCATCCTCATCGATTGCCCCAATGAATTCATTTACTGTAAGTTTCATTTTTATAACCTCTTTTTAGGTGTTAGCTGCTGGGTGCTTGCTATTAGGTTTAATTTCCCTAACACCTAACACTTAACACTAACATCTCACTGTCTCTCCATTAACAGGAACATAAACTTCCTGTATAAACTTTAATTTTCTGACAAGCTCAGTCATCTCTTCAGGGTCGCCATGGTTAAGTATAAGATGTTTAGGATTGATTTTCTTGATTAATTCAATCAATTGTTTTTGGCCAGAGTGCGCTGAAAAATCAAATTTCCTGACAAATGCTTTTACATTATATGTTTGATTATCAACTTCAACATAACCTTTTTCTAAAAGCCTTCTGCCGTTTGATTCCTCAGCTTGATAACCAGTAAGCAGGATTGCATTTTTTGTATCATGGTAGAGATATTTGATATAATCCATCACAGGTCCACCATCCATCATTCCTGATGTACTAACAATTATGGCCTGTTCCTGCATTATTCTTTTCCTATGCCTATAATCCGTGACATATTCTATATTTTTGACTGCTTTTCTTAATAGGTTCACATCTCTGACATACCTTCCATCTCTTAGAAAAAGATCAGTAACTTTCTTGCCCATCCCATCAAGATAAATTTGCGCGCCAAACTTTCTTTTTGCCAGCATCAGCAATATTTCCTGTGATCTTCCTACTGCAAAAGCAGGTATCAATACAGAACCGCCATTATCAATTGTTTTTTTAACAATGTCCAAAAACTCTTTTTCCTGCTTTATCCTGTCAGGATGATCTCTTCCGCCATAAGTTGATTCACAGATCATCACATCTACATCCTTTAGGCTGAGGTCTTGTTTCATATCTTTCTTATTTTTCTTATCATATGTCAATCCATCTAATAGATTAGTATTGTTTGAATTAATGTCACCTGTATAAAGCAATTTTCTTCTTTTTCCACCTTTATCTTCAAGCTCTAAAAGAACAGATGATGAACCAGGGATATGTCCTGCATCAAGAAATTTATATCTAATGCCTATACCTTTCTCTTGATATAATTTATTATAGTCAACATAATTAAAATAGCTGAGTATATTTTGTATGTTTTCATCTGTGTAAGCAGGATGCTGTCCTTTAATCTCTTCAATATGGCTGGAATCTTTCAATAAGATTTGTGTAATTTGCCTTGTCATCTTTGTTGCATTGATCACACATCTAAGCCCATAATGATTAAGCAGAGGCAATGCACCTGTATGATCAAGATGTGCATGCCCTATAAAAACAGCTTTGATATCTTTTTCAGAGAAATCAAGAGGATATTCAGATTCTTCTTTACCAATCTTTATTCCTGCATCTAATAAAAATATATCATTCACTACGATGCAGCTTCTTCCAACCTCTTGTGCTGATCCTAAAAACTGAATTTTCACTTTTTATTTACCTCTTTTTGTATCAATTTTACTTTTTTAGTACATCATTTGTTCTTACAATCACAATTTAACAAGATACTAATATACTTATTAGATACACCAATATATAAATATTTAGTTTTTGTATATTAATTTTTAATATATTTTAAAATAATTATAACCCAAGTTTGACACTTGTCAAACTTGGAGTAATTTATTTATCAAGCCCTGAAAGGGCATATAAATAAATTACTAGCGTTTTGTGCGAATTACATAAAAATTAAGCATAATTTAGTGAAACATTGCATTATGTTTTTTGTTTTAAGATGCTAACAATTTATTTACATGCCCTGAAAGGGCTTGATAAATAAATTGCTTCGAA
>JBDRKY010000024.1:0-29788 GCA_043813525.1 Candidatus Woesearchaeota archaeon | reverse complement strand
AAAGTCTCCTTTTTAGAATATTATTGCTGCCTTATGTTTGTTTTTATCACAATACAGGTCGTGAGACATTAAGGTATGGAGCTCCTTTATGATTTTAATTGTAAGATTTCCATGATGAAAACTGGCTGCAATAATATTCCTCATTAGGAGACTTTTTACATACCCAGAAAAGCAATTTTTATATACAAGCTACCATTTATAGTAGTAATGTTCAGACCAAATGAAGTAATGGACAATGCTTCTTTGGGGTATTCTATGTCAAAATTTAATAAACTGATTTTTTCAAATTGTTTGATGGAATTTTTAGAATTATACATAAATTTGTTAGAAAGGAGGGATTTAAATGATTAGAACTATTGATGATTTAGCAATAATATCATGTCTTTCAGGAAAATATTTTGCAAGTTCTTTAGACCATGAGCTTATTAGCCAGATGGGACGAAGACCAAGAGGAAGGGATAGTTTTATTGTGCCATCAACTGAAGTATGGTTTCCAGGTGATGATGATAATGGCAGGGGAGAAGTTAAAACTGTGATTGGCGATAATGTAAGAGGGATGCATGTAGTTGTTGTTCAGGATTCAGCTAATTATCAGCCTGTTTCTTATAATGAGAATGGGAAAGAAAGAGAAATAAGGCTTAGCCAGTCTGATAAATATGAAGCAATGAGATCAGCAGTAAGAGCAGCAAAAAGCTCAGCAGCAGAATGGATAACAGTTGTAACACCATATTATCCTTTTTCAAGACAAGAAAAAAGAACAAACCATAGATTAGATGGTAAATTAAGAGAAGGCATAATGGCAAAGAAGGTAGCAGATGATCTTGAAAGAGATGGCGCAAGAAGTGTTGTAACATTAGACATACATAATGAAGCAATAGAAGGATTTTTTGATGATGCTGAGCTGATTAATGTTTATGCTGCGAGCGATATAATACCTTATATTGCGCGTAATTTTAATCTTGAAAATGCAGTCATTGGCGGACCAGATCCTGGTTCAGGGCCAAGGTGTGTATTTTATGGTAACATCTTGAAAGTTTCTATTGCTTTTGGGTACAAACAAAAAGATTATTCTGACTCTGGCGGTGTTGAAGAGGTAAAAATATTAGGTGATGTTCAAGGAAAAACAGTATTTGTCATTGATGACATGATTGCCAGAGGAGGAAGCATTGAAGAGATAATGAAAGCATTAAGGAAAAGGGGTGCATCTGAATGTTATTTTGTTACCAGTTTGCCTTTATTAGTTGGACCGGCAAAACAAAGGATTGAAAAATTATATGGTGAAGGGTTATTAAAAGGGGTTATAGTTACAGATGCAGTGCATCAAGGTAATTACTTTTATCAACATCCTGAAATCTATCATATCATTTCTGTCTCAAACACATTCGCTAAGGTTGTTCAGAGACTTCATGTCAATGGTTCAATAAGCGACCTTTTCAGGCCAAAGACAATATTGGATCATATACAGCCTTATTTAAGAAAAAATAAGATAGAAAGTGGTGAGTATGCTGCAGTTCAACCTGCTCAATTAGATGGCTAGATGAAACTAACTTCACCATCACAATAATCATAAAAAGCCTATTTAATAATAATCCAAATAGATTAAGCAATCAGAAATCATTCAAACTAATATGTCATATCTCATATTCTTAATTCATATAAAAATCTTTGAGGCTAATCTGCCCCTTTCTTTTATTCTCCTTTATCTTGATATCTTCTGGTCTTACTTTTTCTCCTATTTGTTCTTTGATGTCAATCGCTGTTTTCTTGCCTATGATTTGTGCTAATGTAACAATATTTGTTTTTTTGACATCACCTAAATCTTTTATTCCATGGCCATATAATTTTCTTGCTCTTACTCTGCCTATGTTCTGCAGCTTCAGCAATGCAAGCAGTTCTTCCTTGACACCATATTTCATCCTAAATCTTATACTGTTTAGTTTGGGAATGATATCTTTGATGTAAGATGGAATTCCTTTAGAATCTCCTCTTAAGATATTGCATAGTTCAACAGCAGCATACAATAGCCAGTCTGCCTTATCGAGCTTTGCTTTTATTTCACCTGGCCTTATGTCATATTTCTCAAGAAGAAATTCCTCATCATTCTCTTCAATCCAGTCATGAAAAAACAATGCTGTCTTAAAACTGTCCATATAATCTTCATATTCAGGATCAAACTGTGATGGTTCAAGTACAATCATATTGCTTTCTACTTCAATTAATTTTCCAGTGATATCATCGTATTCTTTTGTCTTTAATCTTAATTTTGGCCTTAGTTCGAGAGTAATGCACAGCATCTGCAGGATTGAGATTGGCAATACATGTATTGCTGTAGTTCTTTTCAATGCAGAAATAATTTGGTTAGCTGTATAAGGATCAATATATAACTCAGAAACTCTTTTTCCTAGCAAAGTTGCGCTGTATTTTTCAGATTCATGATGTATATTATATTCTCTATCTGCACTATATTTTCTATATGTATTATGTACTCCATCCTTATCAATAAATTCAGCTGTTTTTAATTTATCTCCTTCTTTTTCTTCTAGTTCATTGTATAACTCATCAGCACTTAAAAAATCTCCTTCAATGGTTATCTCTGTATTACTTATTTCCTGATTTGATTTTTTATTACCATAAATATTTTTATTCCCCTTTAATTTCTCAGCTCTGGAGCGAGAGGATTCAATAAAGCCATAATCTATCAATAGATTCAGCATCTTGTCTATTTTTCTCATGAGTTCATATATGTCACCAAACTGATGCGCCCAAAAGGTCTTGTTGAAAAAATCCATAATCTGTTTTCTTGTCCTGACAAAATCAGTCGCGATAAGACTTAACAGGTAAAATCTCAGAACTGGTTCAACTGCTAATTTTGAATATATGTCTTCAGGATCAGCTTTGATGAACTCATCTGTAATCTTTTGCCTGCCAGCTTCTGTAGCTGCAAGTGTGATTGCTTCTCCCCATTTTGTCTTTCCAGGTCTGCCTGCCCTGCCAACCATCTGATGATATTCTAAAACAGGGATGGGCTGCATACCTCTTGCTCCATATCTATTTAAGTTTTTTATGACAACACGAAATGCTGGAAGATCTAATCCAAAAGCAAGTGTTGGTGTGGCAGCAATTATTTTCACAACATTCTGCCTGAATGCTTCTTCAATCAATGTTTTCTGTTCCATCACCAAACCCGCATGATGATATGCTATACCTTTCTTGACACAATCAGCCAATCTTTTGCATTGTTTTGTCGGTTTAGAAAGAGTATGTAATATTTTCTGGCTTAATTCTTCTAATTGTTTCTTTTCCTCATCTGTAAATATTATTGATATATTAGTTTGGCTTAATTTTATTGCCTTACTAACACTTAATGAGATATCTTCAGCTGTTTTCTCAGCTGACCTTTTTGAGTTGCAAAAGACTAATGCTTGTTTTTTAATTTCTAATGTGTCAAGGACTATATTGATTGTTGAATCATTTACTTGTTCTTTTATAGTGATTGTTTTTGGCATTATTTTATCAATTCAACAATCTTCATATATTCTTTTAATGAATCCAGAACAAGGTCTGCTCCTGTATTATTTAATTCTTTCTTACTAAATCTGCCTGTTGCTACTGCAATTGTTAAAGTTTTAATTCTGCTTTTTTTTGCAGATTCTTTTCCTGATTCAACATCCATGGGTGTATCACCAATTACAACAACATTATCAAATTTATCCAATTCAAAACCTTTTTCTTTTGCCATCTTGATTGCATTCAAAACAATACCATATCTTGGCAATTTACCAACTGCATAACTAAATATTTTGAAATATCTGGTTAGGTTTAATTTTTCAACTAACTTTGTCCCCTTATCCTTTTCATTTCCAGTGACAATCCCAATAAATTCTTTTTTCTCTGTTAAATAATCTAAGAAATCTTTAACTCCATCTAATAGTTTACCTTTTTTTTGTTCTAATATGATATCAAATTGTTCACTTGTAACTTTTTTAATCTCAGGTATCTTCTCTTTTTCAATGCCTTTTTCATTGCATACTTTTGTTATCCATATCTGTGCAGGTATACCAAAATTTTTAATTAATTCTTCTCTTGTAAGATATACGTCAGCAGCTGTCTTAAAACCATGTTGATAAGCTTCTGCATGCACATCCATAAAATCAGCTAAAGTACCATCAATATCAAACAGATATAATGTTTTTGCCATATTTTCTGAAGAATTGGTTAAATTTATATATTTTGTTAATGTATTGTTATTTTATGTTGTTTAATAGATTTAATATTTTGATTTTATTGTTAATTGTGGTTTCTATATTATCATGTACAAATAATCGTTCAAATAATATTTCAGATGAGATAGAAATTGATGAAACTGAAATAATCAGATTTGGTGTGATATCAGATATTCATGCTGATACTTCAAATATTGAATATTTTATGGATAAATTTATTGGGAATGGTAATGACAGCAATAATAAAGATAGTAATGAAAATGTTGATGCTGTTCTTGTACTGGGTGATTTTAATGATATGAATGGATATAAAGCAGGCAGTGATTTTGATGAGATACGGACTGTTATGGAAACAATATTGAATAATTCTTATTTTCATGATTCTAAAACCAGTTCCACTGCAAAAGTGCCGGTATATGTAATTCCAGGGAATCATGAAGCAAAAGCAGGCTATGAAAAAGTGATGAATGCAATGAAGATAGCTTTTGGATATGATAATCTTCATGATATGAGTGGATGGAACATTGAAACATTAAGCTTTGAAACACTAAACAATGAAAGAGAGAACAAAACAATAAGCGTTAATCTGATCCCAATCCCTGGCTATCATCTAAAAGAATTTACAAATCCAAATGGTTATTTGTATGATGATGATAAATTAAGTGAATTGGAGAATAAAATTGATGGATTGAATAAAAATTCAGTCAATCTGATTGTTGCTCATGGACTGCCACTTGGAAAAACAAGAGAAAGCATAGATGCAATATTTACAGAAGAAAGCGGAGAAATAATAGTAAAAAATGTTGGCAATCCATCAATAAACAAGCTTATGCAGAAACACAATATCAAATTCGGAGTTTTTGGCCATATACATGAAGCAGGTATGAAAGCAGCTGCATGGAGTGATGATTTTTGGGAAGGTGAGAAAATAATAAAACAAAATAAATGGAGCTCTTCATTGTTTCTAAATCCTGGGCCTGCTGTACAATGGAAGATGAATTCTGGGAAATTCATTAAGAATATGGTTGATGAAGATGGATTTAGTAAAGGAAGCGCAGGTATTTTAGAAATTGCTGTTGATGATAAAATTGGAAAATATGAGATTATATTAGTTAGATAAATCTAAAATTAACTTTTAATAATTAAAGAATAATCAAAAATATAATGGCCCCGCCGTGACATTCATCTGCATTCAGTAATCCGCATATCATAATCCAAATTGTTGTTACGGATTACATGCTTCAGCGTACTGAATGCGATTTTGAACACGGGACCACTCGATCTCTGAAAAAGATCTTATCAGTCGAGCACTCCAATTGTCCAGCTGATCATCGATATGATGACAAGTACCAGACTGAGCTACGGGGCCAAGTTGAGTATAATTGAATATTGGTAATAATAGTGATTATGAACGCCTCCACCCAGACATTCATCCGCATTCCATAATCCGCACTCTGTAATCCGAACAATTATTACAGATTACTAAATTAGGCGTACTGAATGCGATTTTGAACTGGGGACCTCGCGGTTTCTTATCATAATTAATTATGATTAACAGCCGCGCGCTCCAACCGCTAAGCTATGGAGGCTTCTGTTTTTTCAGTGTATATTAAGTATTTATAAAGATTTTGTTATTTGGTTGGCAAATACTTAATTTAGAACTAAAATACATGTATTATTCAAACCCGCTGGGACCTATTTTTTTAAGAACTTCTTTTATTTCATCAATAACTTCCTGCTGATGCTTCTTATCAGACATTCTAACAAACCGCAGAAGTAATTCCTTCAATTTTTCCTCATCAAAAAATTTTAATTTAAATCCGTCTGTAATAAAATAAAATCGAAAATTCTTATATTTTAATTCCTTAACCGCAAGACCTGAAACATTACCTATAAATTTTCCTTTTTTGGGATTATTTTCCAATGAACTCATCAATTCTAATATTTTTCTGCCTTCTGTTTTACCAAATTTCTTTTTTATTTCAAGAACCAATGATTTTAATATTTGGACTATAGCCATTCTTATTTCTCTACTAATTTTATTGCTTCATCTATACTGAGACAATCTTTTGATGACATTAAGAAATCATGCAACTGCATTTTCATAGCTAATTTATACATTCTCTTAATGATGCTTTCATATGTATCTTCTTTTGTACCAAAAGTTCCAATCATCTGCTTTGTTTCCTTGCTTATTTGGATAGTAGTTAACATTCTATAGTTAGTATAGTTGATATAGTATATATAGTTTTCGCTTTGGATTATACAACTTCACCAACAATACTCCTTAACATATGTCCTGTTACTTTAACATCATAGAATTTGCCTAGCTCTAATCTTTTTCCCTCAATTATTTTACCATCCTTCTTGATATTTTCACCCTTAACACCAATAATCAAAGGGTATGTGCCAATTTGCCTAAGAAAAGTTGTCTTACCATCATATATCTCTGCAATGCAATTTTTTAAGATAGTCCCGACAGGAACTAATCTTTTTAACATTTCATTGTCTATATTCTGCCTTATTTCATTTCTCCATCTCCAATAATACTTCTTATTCTTTTTGAGATATTTGTTGCCACATTCTTTTTCAATCTGAGTTTCTGGAAAAACTGCTACTTGCCTTATATTGATCCTTCTGAGCAGCAGGTTTTCATCGAGAATCTGCTGCAGATATTTCATGTTCTCTATATGTGTTTTTTTGTTTTCTCCTATAAGACCAAACAAGATATTTATGCCAGGAATGAATTTTTGCATTCCATTATAATCATTATATTTTACATTTTCCTTATTGTTTTTGCCTTTTTTACTGCTTTTATTATCTTTATCTAACTCTTCACCTCTGTCAGCACCATACTTATTGATTATCCTGATTGCTTCCAATGCTTTTTCAGGTGTTGAGTTAAGATTATTTGCTTCTACAACATCTTTGTCAAAACTTTCAACACCTAATGCTGCAATATTTCCTGGTGTACAATATTTTACAACCAACTTTACCTTTTCTTCTGTTATTAACACTGGATTTGCATTATCAATATGCAAAACATCTATTTCACATTCATCTCTTATTGTTTTTAACAGTGTTTTCATGCCTTTTTCATCCCATAAAAAGAAATCACTTTGTTTGCCCAGCCTAAAATATTTAATTCCTTTCTTACTAAGTGCTTTTACCTCATCTATGATGTCATTTATCTTTCTAAATTCAAGAGCATGCTTTAAAGGTTCAGTGCAGAAACTGCATGGAGCATTCTTGCCTTTGCCATCACGCCTTTTTTTGCATCCTCTTGAAGTTTCAATTTCTGTGATGATGTAAGGCCAGCCAATCTGTTGTATCATCTCAGAGCCGGCAATTGCATACTTTGCAATCCTATCATAGTCAGAGACAATCTCAGGATTAACCTCATCAAAAAATTCATTTGTAAAACACTCTTGTTTTTCTGCAAATTTACCGCCTTCTGATCTTGTCCCAAATTTAGTAGACGCAGGTCCAGTCAATATTTTTTTAGGCAAATTAAAGTTCTTAACTTTATCTGATAAGCCTTTCAATAATAAATTCAGCTCCCTTAATGTACATGGGACAGCTGTAAGATATTTGCCAGGGACATGAACACCTAAGATAAAATAAATCTCATCTTTACCACTTAGATTAATTAAAATTTCTTTTATGTTAGGAGAATTTATTGTTAAATTATGTATCTTAATATTTGTTTTTTCACTTAATTTAGTAGTTGGTGTTTTGTTATTATATCTTAGAAATAATCTTAAGTCATCTATTGTCAAATAATATATATTTTCATCCTGATAATTACTTTTCAGATAACCATACAGATACCTTGGATATGTCCCTAAATAAGGCGGAACACCTAATCCTGCTGGCTCATCTGTATAGCAGTCTATGATTATTCTTGTCATCAAAGAGTATATATTCTATTGATTTAAATGCTTTTTCTTAGTATAAACATCATCTCTTATTTCCATTGAACAATTTGTTAAAATTAATCTTTCCTAAATTATTTTTAATTAATCTGTATGTGATATTGAATGGCGGAATGTCTAAGACAATGATACTTCTCAGCAAATCTTCAAAATGCTCAACAAAATATTTCAGATAACGGAATGCAGGCAGATATTCAGGCTCAATCAGGTCAGGAATCTTGTCCAGCAGATCGACATGCTGCACACCAACTTTGCCATAATACAGCTTATTGATATCTTTTCCTTCTTCAATGAATTTTTTTACTGCGTAATAGCCATGAAGATAAGCAAAATCTTTTGTGCATCCGCCTGGCTTTGATGTATCTCCTAATCCTCTTTTTACTCTCACAGTTGTTCTCCATGCAAGCTCTTTATCTAAATATTTTCTTAATGTATTATATACTTTTCTGAATCCATATTTTTGTGCCATGTCAACAGCGACAACCCTCGCAGCATATCTTCTTAATATTGCATTATCAAGGCAATTATTTATCTCTTCATTGACCACAGCAAGCCCTTCTTCTGTCATAAGATAATTTGGCAATCCTCTCTCAAATATCCTGAACGGCTGATGTCCGCCATTCTCTGCTCTTACAATATGTGTCCCTATCTCATGCACAATCAGCCTTTTTAGGAATTTACTGGAATATTTCTCATCTTTTTTTATCAGCAATTCTTTTTTTGCAACTTTAACTGCAGCACTTGCTGCCATATCTTTCTCTTTGATATTCCAGCTAAATCCATACTTAAAAAATGCATATTTCATTCTTGTTATTATCTGTTTTGTGGTAAGCTCTTTCCTGTCTTTTTTTGGTTTGAGTGTTTTTAGTAATCTTTTAGCTTCTTTTACCAGCCATTTTTCAGGAAGACCATAACAAAGGACAGAATATCTTGTGAATCTCTCACTTTCTCTATATTTCAGCATGTTGAGCATGGCATAATTAAGGTTTACTGATTGTTTCAGCAGCTTTCCAAGAGTTGTATTATCCGGGGAAAGTTCACTTAATCTTTCCTGCATCTTCTCAATGTTGTCTTTATATGGCTCATATTTGAATTGTGGCTCATATTTATTTGATCTGAAGAATTTCTTTTTTTCCTCGACTTCATTTGTAGGGTTTATCGCGAAGAAAGAGGTTTTTTGGCTTATCTTGTCAAGGATAATATCGATTTCTTTGTTTGCTGTCATTTTAGTTTTCTTTTTTCACAATTAGTATAGTTTTTTGTATATCACAAATATTTAAACCTTTCGATTTGGAAAAAGGATATGGCTTAGAACTATAATCATAACACTTGTTCCCTTCCCTACTTTATAGTCATTCTAAATCTTTAAATAACTTTAAGTAAATGTCATAGCTTATGGTGAGTGGTTATATAAAAAAAAAGAGATTTGAGCAGTTAAAGAAACCTTTGGCAAATCATAATACTAATAATCTTATATGGCTGGATTATATTAACCCAACTAAAGAAGAGTTAAAGGAACTTTCTGAAAAACTGAAGATTGATTATTCTGATTTGATATTAGCGTTAGATGAGTCTGAAAGGCCAAGGATAGATTCATGGAAAGGATATTCTTATATAATCTTCAATGCACCATTGTACAAACGCCATGTTTACACAGGGACAATAGGTATATACATCAAAAAAAATTATGTCATAACAATCCATAAGAATGCGCTGAAATCATTGTCAGATATAAAAGCAATGGCTGTAAGCAATACAATCAGATCAAAGGCACCACCTGGTTTTGTGCATCTCATATTGAGCAAGATTGTCAAAAATTTTGATGCAAGCCTCGATAAGATGGAAGATTTTATTGATATTGTTGAGACTGATGTCCTGAAAAAGATAGAAAAGGATTATACTGAGATTGTGTTCCCATTGAAAAGGACATTAATCTATTTCAGAAAAGCCTTGAAATATAATACAGAAGTTCTGAAATTATTAAGACAAGGTGAGATATTCAAAAAAAAAGATTTGGAATTATATGAAGATCTGTATGAGGATGCAAGGCAGCTGATTGATGAAGAGGCAATATCAAGAGAACGTTTGACAGAAATTGTAAACACACATCTTAATACCATGTCAACTGATCTGAACAGGGTGATGAAATCATTCACTGTGATTGCAACTTTAATCTTGTTGCCGACATTAATCACTGGTTTGTATGGTATGAATTTTGAATTTATGCCAGAACTGCATTGGAAGTATGGCTATCTTTTTGCTTTGGGCATAATGGTATTCTCTATCACAGCTATGCTGTTGTTTTTCAAGAAGAAAAAGTGGCTGTAAAAATATAATCTTCTTTCTTTTTTAAATCTAACTTTTCGAAACGTTTATAAATAAGGAGAAATGAAGTAGAGTGATGGTAATGCTCTCTGTTCATCCTTCTTATAGTAAAAGGAAGCTTTAATAGCTTAGCTTTAGCTATGTTGGATTAATATAAGCGTTATACCTATATTGCCCTGGTAGTGTAGCTCGGCACAGCTAAATTAGGTGTATATACCTTTTATAAGCTGCGAAAACTATCATGAAGCCCTGTCGAAGTGGCAAAATAAGAGTTTATCTGCTTTTGCTGCTATAAAAAGGCTTCGACCCGGGTTCGAATAACGTGAGCTGTTCGTCGAAACTTGTAAATTAAAATTAAAGTTCAATTATGGGTTGCGGATTATAGATCACGGATGAAAGTCCCGGCCAGGGCGTTTTTACACTCAAAATGGGCCGTTAGCTCAGCCTGGTATCATTTGAGTTCAGCTTGGTATCATTTAAGCTTAGCTTAAACAACAGGAAAGAGCACTCGACTTTTATGGCATATAAATGCTACAGACATCGAGTGGTCGCGAGTTCGAATTAAATGTGGTAAGTGATTAATGGTAAATGGTAGGAAATGTTTTTCTTACCATATCAGCTTACAACTTACCACTTTATGAATGTCTCGTACGGCCCATTATAATTTATACATACAAATTAATCAGAGGGAAAAAATGGCAGCTGCAAAATTTGACGTAACTAAACATGTTCTAGTTCCTAAGCATAGTATTGTTTCTGAAAAAGAAAAAAATGCTTTGTTTGATAGATATAATGTTACAATAAAAGAATTACCTACTATTAAACATGATGATCCTGCTATTAGGCATCTGAAAGCAAAAGCAGGTGATATTATCAAGATTATAAGAAAAAGTCCAACTGCTGGCGAAACAGTTTATTTCAGGGGTGTAATAAATGCATAAAGCTTCCAGAGTATTAATTAAAAAATATTTTAGTGAGCATAATTTAGTTGCTTCAGACATTGAATCTTTTAATTATTTTATTGAAGTTGTACTTCAGAACATTATTGAAGAGAACAAATTGATTGAGCCTACAATTATCCCTCATAATATCGATGAATTTAAGATTAGGCTTGATAAGATATGGGTGACTAAGCCTGAAATAATTGAAGCTGATGGTTCAAAAAGACCTATCTATCCAATCGAAGCAAGACTGAGGAAGATCAGTTATGCAGCACCAATATATATAGAAGTGAGTGCCCACATCAATGGAATCCAAAGAGAATCTTTTACAACCCAAGTTGGTAATCTGCCTATCATGCTCAAGTCAAAGTATTGCCATCTTAATAATCTGAACAGAGATGATCTTATCAAGAGAGGCGAGGATCCAGAGGATACAGGTGGTTATTTCATAATCAACGGAACTGAAAGGGTGCTGATTGATGTTGAAGATTTATGCGCAAACAAATTTTTGATGGAAGAGACTAAGATTGGTCCAAGCCAATATACTGGTAAAGTCTTCTCTGAGTTTGGCTCTTTCAAGATACCCCACACAATAGAGAGGATGAAAGATGGTCTTTACTATTTGACTTTTACACGTGTCAAAAGAATGCCAATCATTGTTATTATCAAGGCACTTGGTCTGACAAAAGATGAAGATATAATGAAACTTATCTTTGGCGGGGAGCCAAGTGATGAGGTTTTTGTGAATCTTCTTGAGTTTGTTGACATTAAGACAGATGAAGATGCGCATGACTGGATAGCAAAAAGGATTGGTATTACACAATCAAAAGAGATAAGGATAGAGAGGATGAAAGAGATTGTTGACAAATATCTTCTGCCTCATCTTGGAACTGCTAAAGATGCAAGAATCTTGAAGGCATATAATCTATGTAAATACCTGAAACGATTCATACTTACAGCAAGAGGAGACCTTCCTTTTGATGACAAGGATCATTATGTGAATAAAAGAATAAAGATGAGCGGCGATCTGCTTGCTGACTTGTTCAGGGTAAATCTTAAGATATTGATAGGCGATCTTCTTTATAATTTCCAGAGAATTGTCAAAAGAGGTAAATTTCCATCTATAAAAGTTGTCATAAGGGATAAGCTTCTTACATCAGGCATATACAGCTCTATGGCAACAGGCAATTGGGTTGGCGGAAGAAAAGGTATCAGCCAGCGTATTCAGAGAATAAATTATCTTGAATGCCTTAGCCATCTTCAGAGAGTTGTCTCTCCTCTTTCAACCACACAGGAAAATTTTGAGGCAAGAGAGTTGCATTGTACACATCTTGGCAGATTATGCCCTATAGAGACACCTGAAGGAACAAATATTGGGCTTAGAAAAAATCTTGCTATGATGGCAGAGCTGAGTGTGTATTCAGATGAGGATAAGATAATCAATTCACTCAAGAACTTAGGTTTAAAAACAAACAATTAAAGGTGAAATTTATGACAGAGGTATATTTAAACGGAAAATTCCTTGGAACAGTTGAGAATTCAGCAGAATTTGTGGATCATGTAATTTCAGAGAGAAGAAAAAATGTTTTGCCAAACAACGTAAATATACTGCATGATAAAAAAAGCGATTCTATTTTTATAGAGGCTTCAAAGGGAAGATTAAGAAGGCCTTTGTTAGTTGTTAAAGATGGTAAAATTTTGCTGACAGATAAGCATCTTGTGCAATTAGAGAAAAATGAGCTTAGCTGGTCAGATATGATCAATCAAGGGATTGTTGAATATCTTGATGCTCTTGAAGAGGAAGCAGCATTAGTTGCTTTTACAGAAGATGAACTGACACCTGAACATACACATGTTGAGATTTCTCCTATGGTGCAGATGGGTCTGTGTGCTTCTCTTGTTCCATTTGGCAATCATAATCAGTCTACCAGGCTTAATGCAGGAAGCAAGAACCAGAAACAAGCATTAGGCATATATATCTCTAATTATCAGATCAGGATGGATATGGATGTCAATATTCTTCAGACTCCGCAAATGCCCATTGTCCAAACCATGATGCATGATATTGTTGAATATGGCAGGCATCCTTCAGGGCAAAATATTGTTGTTGCAGTCATGAGCTATAAAGGATATAATATGGAAGACGCAATCATCCTTAATGGCGGTTCTATCCAAAGAGGTCTTGGCAGGAGCACTTATTTCAGGCCAAGCATTGCAGAAGAATTAAGATATTCAGGCGGTCTTGTTGATGAGATTGGTGTGCCTGATAAGGAAGTTAAGGGATATAGAAGTGAACGTGATTATAGATTTTTGGAAGATGATGGCATTATTTCTCCAGAATCTTTAATAGTTGAAGGCGATGTTATTATAGGGAAAACATCACCGCCTAGATTCTTGAGCAGCATGGATGATTATAATTTGGTCTCAAACTTAAGAAGAGAGTCATCTGTGACAGCTAAGCATGGAGAGAAAGGCGTTGTTGATTTTGTTCTTATCACAGAGAATGAAGAAGGCAATAAGCTTGTTCAGGTAAGGATAAGGGATCATAGGATTCCTGAAGTAGGAGATAAGTTCACCTCAAGGCATGGTCAGAAAGGTGTGGTTGGTCTTATTGTTAATCATACAGATATGCCATTTACTGGATCAGGTGTTGTACCTGACCTTATTTTCTCACCACATGGTATCCCTTCAAGAATGACAATATCACATCTGCTTGAATTAGTCTCAGGAAAAGTAGGTGCATTATCAGGAAGATATATCGATGGCACTACTTTTGACAGTGAATCAGAAGATAACATCAGAAAAGAGCTATTAAGTTTAGGTTTAAGGGAGAATGGTACTGAAACTATGTATAATGGTCTTACTGGTGAACAGTTTGAAGCTAAAATATATATTGGGAGCATGTATTATATGAAACTTAAGCATATGGTTGCTAATAAGCTTCATTCCAGAGCAAGAGGTCCTATACAGTTATTGACCAGACAGCCTACAGAAGGGCGTGCGAAAGAAGGAGGATTGAGATTAGGAGAGATGGAAAAAGATACTTTTGTTGCGCATGGTGCAAGCCTTCTCTTGAAGGAAAGGTTTGATGCTGACAGGACAATAATCCCTGTATGTGAATCCTGCGGCATGGTTGCTATCCATGATGATTTTAAGAACAGGCATTATTGCCCTGTATGTGGTGATGATGTAGAAATTACTAATATTGAGCTTGCATATGCTTTTAAATTAATATTAGATGAATTCAAGAGTATGTGCATATATCCTAAATTAGAGCTGAAAGGAAAATATTAATGGCTTGTAGCTTGTAGCTCGCAGCTTGTAGCACTGAAAATTTTGTGCCACAAGCCACGAGCTGCAAGCCACTAGCATCATAACAGGTGGTTAAACTATGAACGAACACAATGCTATTCACAAACAAGTTAAATCAATTGTTTTTGGAGTATTAGGACCAAGAATAATTAAAAAGATGTCATCTGCAAAGGTTGTCACGCCAGAGCTTTATGATAAAGAGGGTTATCCTGTTGACGGCGGTCTAATGGATATCCGTCTTGGTGTTATCGACCCAGGGCTGACATGCAAGACATGCGGCCAGAAACTCAAAGAATGCCCTGGACATTTTGGTTATATTGAGCTTGCCAGGCCAGTTATCCACATCAAATTTATACCTACTGTAATTATACTTCTTAAATGCACATGTAAAGAATGCGGGCGTGTTTTGATCCCTAAAAATAAGGTAGAAAGCATTTCTAAACATTTAGACCAGTCAGAGAAAGAAGGTGGCATGGTCGAGAGGAGAGCACAGATCAAGAAGGTCATAGCCTCACTTAAGACAGCTAATAAATGTCCTTTTTGTAAGGCAAGGCAGCAGAAGATCATAATTGAGAAACCAACAACTTTCTATGAAACTGAGAAACGCCTGACTCCTATTGATATTAGGGCAAGGCTTGAAAAGATTCCTGATGATGATTGTGTTCTTTTTGGTATCAATCCGTCTGTTTTCAGGCCAGAATGGAGTGTGCTTACAGTATTGCCAATACCGCCTGTAACAATGAGACCAAGCATCACATTGGAGAGTGGTGAGAGAAGTGAAGATGATCTTACTCACAAATTAGGTGATATTGTAAGGATTAATCAAAGGCTTTTTGAGAATATCAATGCAGGTGCTCCTGAGATAATAATTGAGGATCTTTGGGATTTGCTTCAGTATCATATCACTACTTTCTTTGATAATAATGTTGCTCAGCTGCCACCTGCTCGCCATAGGTCAGGACAGCCATTAAAAACAATTTCAGCAAGGATAAAAAGCAAAGAAGGAAGGATTAGGCATAATCTGGCAGGAAAAAGAACTAATTTTTCAGCAAGAACTGTAATAAGTCCAGATCCAATGATTGATATCAATGAAATCGGTGTTCCTACTGAAGTTGCTATGAAACTTACTGTTCCTGAGAGAGCTACAGAGTGGAATATGGAATATCTTAAGAAATTTGTAGAGTCAGGACCTAAAAAATATCCTGGTGCTAATTATATCATAAGGCCAGATGGCAAGAAAAAGAAGATCACTGATGAGACTAAAGAGCAGGTCATAGAAGAGCTCCAGCCTGGCTTTTGTGTAGAAAGGCATCTGCTTGACGGCGATATAGCAATATTCAACAGGCAGCCTAGCCTGCACAGGATGAGCATGATGTCACATTATGTAAGGGTGCTTCCTAACAAAACATTCAGGCTTAACCCAGCAGTTTGTGCTCCTTATAACGCAGATTTTGATGGTGATGAGATGAACCTTCACATACCTCAGACAGAAGAAGCAAGAGCAGAAGCAGAGATACTTATGCAGGTTAAAACACAGCTTATTTCACCAAGGTATGGTCTTAGCATAATCGGCTGTATACAGGATGCTATCAGCGGCTGCTATTTGTTGACTAAGGCTTTAAATCTTAAAAGAGAAGAGGCGATTGAATTATTATTGGCGGCAAGAGAGACAGATATATCAAGTCTTTCAAGCAAAGAGAATATATCCGGCAAAGAGATTTTTAGTGTGCTGCTTCCATCAGATTTTAATTTTGAAGGAAAATCAAAAGGTTATACTGGAAATCCAGATGTCGATAAGAAGAATGATACAATTGTTTTGATTAAAGACGGCAAACTAATCAGTGGGGTAATGGATAAGGCTAATTTAGGAGAAGGATCAGGATTAATGATTCGAAATATTGTCAAGCAATATGGTGAACAGATGGCTATTGAACTTTTAGGCAAGATATTCAGGTTAGGTATTGAAGTATTGCTTAAGCTTGGATTCAGCACATGCCTTCATGATACAGATATGCCTTTCGATACAAAAGAAGAGATCAATGCTGTGCTTTCAAAAGCATATGAAGATGTTGATGCTATGATTTTAGATTATAAAGAAGCGAGATTAGAAACATTCCCTGGAAGATCACTTGAAGAGACATTAGAGCTAAAGATTCTGGAAAGGCTGAATGAAGCAAGAAATAAGACAGGATTATTAGTGGCAGAAAATGCAAGAAAAGATACTGCAACAATAGTGATGGCTAATTCAGGAGCAAGAGGAAACCCGCTTAACTTAGCTCAGATGGCTGGTTGTGTAGGTCAGCAGGCATTGAGAGGCAAGAGAATTGATAAAGGTTTTGTTGGAAGGACATTATCATGTTTCAAGAAAGGCGATCTTAGTCCTGGTGCAAGAGGTTTCATAAGAAACAGTTTCAAGGCAGGTCTTTCTCCAAGTGAATTCTTTTTTGGAGCAATGACTGGAAGAGATTCATTGATGGATACTGCTCTAAGAACACCTAAATCTGGTTATCTTTACAGAAGGCTTGCGAACGCAATGCAGGATGTTAGGGTTGAGTATGATGATACTGTCAGGGATGCAACAGGAAATATCATACAATTTGAGTATGGTGAAGATAAGCTGGATGTATCAAAGACAGAAGGCGGAAAAATCAATATTAAGAGGATTGTCAATAGTATAATATGATGAGGTACTCACAATGGATGAACAATTAATAAAAGAATATTCAGGAATTTTACCTAAACTGGTTATTGATGAGATTAAAGAGATGGTTCCTAAGAATATATCAAAGACAAAATTAAAAGAGATTTTTGATATGGTTTTAGCAGAATACAACTCAATGAAGGTATCTCCTGGAGAATGTGTTGGTCTGGTGGGTGCAGAATCAATAGGTGAGCCAGGCACACAGATGACATTGAATACATTCCATTTTGCAGGTGTATCAGAGATGAACGTCACAATGGGTCTGCCTAGGATTATTGAGATACTTGACTGCAGTAAATCCTTGTCAACTCCTATGATGGAAATCTATCTTAAATCTCCTCTTAATAAAGGGAAAGGCATAAAAGAATTTGCAGAGAATATCAAAGAGACAAAATTAAAAGAATGCATCAAAGAAGTTTCTGTAAATATCGGCAATTCCACATTGGAAGTAATCCCTGATAATGATAAGATGAAACTTTTAAATATGGATGTTAAAAAGATTGCAAAGGTCTTGAGCGCTAATATTAAAGGTTTTACAGTCAAGGAAACAAATGATCTGATTGTATTGAAAGCAAAAGGCAAAGAAGATACAGTAAATAATCTTTTCAAGGTCAAGGAGAAGATAAAAGAGCTATTTATCTCAGGGGTCAAAGGGATCACACAGGTTCTTCCAGTCAAGAAAGGTGAAGAGTATGTTATAGTTACAGCCGGAACAAACCTGAAGACAGTGCTGGATATTGAAGGGGTTGATCCTACAAGAACAACCAGCAATGATATTGTAGAGATAGCGCAAATTTTTGGTGTTGAGGCTGCAAGAGAGAGTATATTGGGTGAAGTCAGCAAAGTTATAACTGTCCAAGGCCTTAATGTTGATATAAGGCATATTATGCTTGTTGCAGATACAATGTGCATATCAGGTGATATCAAAGGAATCACAAGATATGGTGTTGTAAGTGAGAAGTCAAGTGTTCTTGCAAGAGCATCATTTGAAACCCCTATAAAGCATGTTGTTGCTGCATCAATCTCTGGAGAAAGAGATAATCTTAATAGTGTTGTTGAGAATGTAATGCTTAACCAGATAATTCCTATCGGAAGCGGTATTCCAAAGCTTTTGATGACTAAGTAAAACGAAAACTTTAAAAAGCAAACATTTATGCTTAAGTAAAATGGCAAAAAAGAAAGAAATTGATAAGAACATTGAAGAGATAAAAAAATATATTGATACAAATAAAGCAGTGTTAGGTAGTATTGTAACTCTAAAGAAACTAAAGAGGGGAAGTCTTGCTAAAATCTTTTTGAGTGCAAATGTACCAATCAGTATAAAAGAAGATATTAACTATTATAATAAAATTTCAGATGTAAAAATTGTGGAGCTTAGTTATCCTAATAATGAGTTAGGTGCATTATGCAAAAAGCCTTTTTCAATCTCTATCATAGGGATATTAAAATAGTTATCTTTTTAATAATTAATTAAAAAAGATAGTAAATTATTTACAAGGTGATTCAGTGAAGATAAAATATACCAGTGAGCTGATGGGTCTGATGAGTATATTTCAGAATAAGACTGGTGCAAAACTCAAGGATTGCTTCATTGATAATAACTCATTGCTTACTTTTGTTGTAGAAGCTAACCAACTCGGCAAGGCAATCGGCAAAAAAGCAATCAATATAAAGATACTTGAGAAGATATTCAACAAAAGGATTAAGATATTTGAATATAATCCTGATATTCAGAAATTCATAAGAAACCTTATATATCCTCTGAAAGTGAGAGAGATTGTCATCCAGGAAGATGTTGTTTTACTGGAAGCTCAGGATTCCAAGACAAGAGGATATCTTATCGGAAGGGCTGCTTCCAACCTCAGAAATTATGAAAACATAGCAAAACGTTATTTTCGTGAGATTAAGGAGATAAAAGTAAGTCAATAATATAAAATAATAATAAAATAAATGATGTAAAATGGCAAAGAAATCAAAAGGGTTAAATGCTGGGAAGAAACTCCAGAAGAAAAGGAATGTTTTTAAGTGGTACAACAAGAAGTATAAGAGAAGCAAAGGTGGTTTGAATGCTAAATCAAACCCACTAGGTTCAGCTTCACAGGCAAAAGGTATCGTACTTCAAAAAATACAATTAGAAGCAAAACAGCCAAACTCAGCGATGAGAAAATGTGTAAGAGTCCAGCTTATCAAGAATGGAAAACAGATTACTGCTTTCCTTCCAGGAGATGGAGCAACAAAGATGGTTGATGAGCACGATGAAGTTGTCATTGAATGTATCGGCGGTAAGATGGGCAGGGCAAAAGGTGACATCCCTGGTGTGAGATGGTGTGTTATCAAAGTAAATGATCAAAGTTTGAATGCCTTATTAAGAGGTAAACTGGAAAAAGCAAGAAAATAATTTGGTTATTTGTTTGTCGTTGTTTGTTTGTCGTAGAACAACAGTAATGACTGACTACAAACGACCAGCTAATAATGAATACAAGGTCAATAAAATGGAAATGAAATTATTCAATAAATGGAGTGTAGCAGGAATCAAGATAGAGGATCCTGGCTTGAAAAGGTATATTGGATTAAATCCTGTATTGGTTTTGAGGACTGGTGCAAGATATGCAGGCAATCGATTCCACAAATCAAAAAGCAATATTGTAGAAAGATTTGTTAATAAACTTATGAATCCAGGTCATAAAGGCAAGAAGCATTTCAAGACAAGCAGCCATATAACTGGCAAGTCACACACAGCTTATGATCTTGTTGAAGATACTTTTAGCATTGTTGAGAAAAAGACTAAAAAGAATCCTGTTGAAGTGTTTGTCAAAGCAGTTGAGAATGCATCTCCAAGGGAAGAGATTGTTACTATAGAATATGGTGGAGCCAGATATCCAAAATCCGTAGAAGTAGCACCACAAAGAAGGATTGATCTTGCATTGAGGCTGATGATTCAAGGGTCTTATCATAAGAGCTTTAATTCTAAGAAAAAGATGATAGACTGCCTGGCAGATGAGATTGTCCATGCCTATACCTTTAATTCATTATCATATGCTATTTCCAAAAAAAATGAGATGGAAAGGCAGGCAGACAGCAGCCGTTAGTTGAATTAATTTTTTCTTATATCCTCAGTTTGACAGTTGTCAAACTTCGAAGCAATTTATTTATCAAGCCCTTTCAGGGCATGTAAATAAATTGTTAGCATATTAAAACAAAAAACATAATGCAATGTTTCACTAAATTATGCTTAATTTTTATGTAATTCAAAACATAATAAAATATTAGCTAAAAATTAGCAATTTATTTACAAGCCCGCAGGGTTTGATAAAGAAATTGCTCCAAGTTTGACAACTGTCAAACTTGGGTTATATCTTTTCCAGCAATTTCAACATGATTGTATTTTTATATTTTACCTAATAATTTTAGCATTATAGCTTTTTGGATATGCAGCCTGTTCTCTGCCTGGTCAAATACAACACTTTGCGAACCATCAATCACTTCAGCTGATTGTTCTAATCCTCTCATCGCCGGCAGACAATTCATGAAGATAGCTTTTGGTCTTGCATGTTTCATAAGCTCTGAATTTACCTGAAATGGCATCAGCTTTTGTTTTCTTAGTTCCATCCTTTCTTCAGGAATATGGTAGCTCATCCATGAATCTGTATAAACAATATCTGCATCTTTTATTGCTTCGATTGGATCATGGAACACTTCTACTTTAGATGGCTCTGGCCTTGAAGGGTTAATGTTTTTTGCAGCGATTGCTTTTGCCTGTTCTATTATTTCTTGTTTTGGCTTGAATTCAGGATCATTTGGGCATCCTAATTTAATATTCATCCCTGCATGAGTGCATCCATGCAAAAGACTGTATGTCACATTATTCTGACAATCTCCTAAATAAGCTAATGTCAAGCCCTGTAAATTACCTAATTTTTCCTTGATTGTTTGCAGATCTGCCAAGATCTGGCAAGGATGATGCATATCACTCAATGCATCAATCACAGGTACACTGGAATGCTCTGCTAATGCTTTGCAGTCTTCAAACTTATTCAGTCTTGCCATTATTATATCAACATACCTTGAAGAAGTCTTAGCAGTATCCTGTATTGTTTCTTTCTTTCCTAAAGGACTTGTTGAGACATTATAATATATTGCATGCCCACCCATCTGTGTCATCCCTACTTCAAAACTGACTCTTGTCCTTAAGCTTGGCTTTTCAAATATCATCATCAATGTTTTCCCTTTCAATATTTCAGAATATTTATCTGGGTTTTTCTTAATCTCAATTGCTTTCTCAACTACATCAACCACAAATTCCTTGCTGACATCATTTAAGCTTAATAAATCTTTCATATTATCACCTTATTAATATTTACAATTTCTATCTTCTTTTTTAAGTTTATGTATCAGATGGGACAAATTTTTTAAACTCTGTAATAATATTTCATATAAATGGCAAAAAACTATAAAATTGGTAATGTTAAATTAGCTAATCCTTTTGTATTAGCACCTTTGCATGGGGTTAATTGTTTAGCTTTTAGGCTGTTATGCAAAGAGTTTGGTGCATCTCTTGTTTATACTTCTATGATTCATGTGAATTGGCTGGTCAAAGAGAAAAAACTGCCTGATTCAATTGAGATTTCTGAAGATGAAAGACCTTTAGCTGTGCAATTGATTGGCAATGATCCGAAAACAATGAAACAGGCAGTTGAGATTCTTGAATCAAGTGTAATAAATTCTGTTGATTCTAATAAAAATATTGATATCATAGATCTTAACTTTGGCTGTCCAGATGGAGATGTTTTAGGATGGAAGATGGGTGCTTATCTGATGAAACATCCTGACAAGATCCCTAAGTTAATTGAAGCTGCAAAATCTGCAACAGACAAACCAATTACTGCTAAAATAAGAACAGGATGGGATGAAAAAACAATCAACTGCATTGAAGTAGGTAAGATGATTGAAGATGCTGGTGCAGATGCAGTAACATTGCATGCAAGAACAAGAAAGCAGGTGTATTCTGGAAAAGCTGACTGGTCATTGATAAAAAAGCTGAAAGAAAATATTAATATCCCTGTCATAGGTAATGGTGATGTTGATAATGGCAAGTTAGGGAAATCAATGCTAAACAGGACTGGATGTGACATGGTCATGATCGGCAGAGGAGCAATGGGTTATCCTTTTGTTTTTGAAGATTGCATCAGATATCTTAAGACAGGCAAAGAATATATTCCTTCTATTGAAGAAAGGTATGATTATATCAAAAAATTTTTAGATTATTATAAGACTAAACAAGAAAGATACAAATTTTCAGAACTGAAACAGCATATGATGTGGAATTGGAAATGGCTGAAAGGAGCAAAAGAGTTCAGAGTAGAAATAATGCGAACGAAAGATGAAGATGAGATGATGGAATTGGTTGAAAAGTATTTTACTAATAACAATTACATTTAAAAAATCAAACCTTAATCTTTCTTTCTTATGGTATGCGGGACAAAAGTTCAGAAAAAACAACTGCTGGCAAAAGCTAAAAAAGCATTTATAGAAAAAGATGTTAGTACAATAGAACAAATCATGGCTGGCTTAGGTTTTAATGCAGTGATTGTTCATATGAATTTTCCTGATTCTATGTGGTATTGTGAAAAATAGCTTTTAAACAGGATACATACAATCCCAAAAATCCAAACAATCTAAACCAACCAAACCTACTAAACCCTATAAAAGTTTTTGAAATACCTCATTTTATAACTGAATATGAAGATATTACAGATTATTTAGCACCTTATGCAAAATTTAATATATCCAAACAAAAATGTCATTCAGCTAAGTCAGGAATGCTTGGCTTTCAAACTGAATATGGTTACAAAGCATTAGAACAATATATCATTAATACTTATGTCCCGCAATCAGCAGATAAAACATTGCGCTGTTAATATATCAATTTTTAGGTTATAAATAATTAAATTTATATAATTTCATTATTTACCTTAATTATAGATGATAATAGATAATAATAATAATAATAATAATTCAACCGGATATAATTATGAAACAATAATTAATAATTTATCTATAGAATATCGTTTAAGATATAATAACCATCATTTTTTATCAATAATTAGAGATGGTAAGGTATTTATAATAAGACCACACCCTTATCAACATCCAAATTCATGGGGTTCTTCTCTATATATGTCGCCATTTTTTCCTGATAATGAAAATCTTAATACAGAAATAATTAATGTGGTTCAAAATATTGACAATTTAACCATATCTGCTTCTGGTAATGTATTTGAAAATAAAAATAAAATAGGTGAATGGAGTATAGATATGCTTGTTACATTTGATAAAACAATTAGTTGTGTAAAAGGTGAAGGCAAATATCACATTAAACTGAGCAGTAATCCCGTTAACCTTAATTTGTGCAGAATAGCCAGTAACTTTTTATCAGATGTACCATTGTTATCTGGAGATAAAGGAAATACAGGTGATATGCTTTATGCAATAATTATGGGTGATAACTATAGCTTAAGATGGTACCCACATCTGCAAAGTGAACATTTTCCTCAAGATACATCACAAAAAATAGATATAATAGTTGTAGGTAATTATAATAATATTGACACTTATGCACAAGGATATGAACCAATTGAACCAGCATTAAAACCAAGCATTTCACTAACTTTTAAATCTGAAGATAATTTATCTTTTTTATTTGGTGGAATGTATAATAAAAGTGAAAAAGAACAATTTTGGTCAGATAATGTTGGTATAGTAGTTTATCTTAAAAAAAGTCCTGTTGAATTTACATTGAATCTTTCTTTCTTATCACATATAATTTAATACAATCTGAATACCACTCTTCTATTGATTGTATGTCCATAAATGCTATGCATTTAAAGTCAGTGGATTCACAAGCATCAAGAACCACTGATGATTATTTGTCAAAATATTCATACCATTGATGTTAAATGCGTAGCATTTATGGCTCTACAAATCTATTGACTGGTGGTTCTTGATAGTAATAAAACTAAATAATATAATATTTAGTACAATTTAATTGTCGTTATCACTACAACATTTCTTTATATACTTTGATTGTCTATTATATCTTAAGGTGATAGTATGAAAAACAAAAAGAATCCAAAGAAACAGGACAAAGAGAAGGATGAATATGAAGAAGGTTATCAGTATTATTAATTATGGTTATTAATTATGCGCTAAAATTGGTCAAAATTGGGCTTTTATAGCTCTATTATCTACCGCACAACAATAATCTATTAAAATCAATACATATTCACTCTAATATAACATTATATACTATAATAAGGTGGAATATGCCAAATATAATAGAATTAGACCAAAATCTAATCAACAAGATCGCAGCAGGTGAAGTAGTTGAAAGGCCTGCTTCTGTTGTTAAAGAGCTGATAGAGAATTCAATGGATGCTGGTGCCACATCTATATTTATTGAGATTAAAGAAGGCGGCAAATCATTGATAAAAATAACTGATAATGGCAGCGGCATTGAAAAAGATGATCTGCCTATTGCAGTAAAAAGGCATTCTACATCTAAAATAAAAAGCGCTGAAGACTTGTTTAATATCTCTACTTTGGGTTTTAGAGGTGAAGCTTTAGCAAGCATTGGCTCTATAAGTTATATGAAGATATCATCAAAGACAAGAAGTAGTCAAAGAATAAATAATAAACTTGATGCGGATAATGGATTAGATTCACATGATGGATTAAAAGCACATGATGGATTAGAGGCACATCAGATAGAAGTTGAAGATGGAAGAATAATCTCTAATAAAGCTGTTGCAGGCAATGATGGGACAACAATAGAAGTGCATAATCTTTTCTTCAATGTTCCTGCACGGAAAAAGCACATGAGATCAATGCAGTCTGAATTTAAGCATATTCTTGACATCATGATCAGATATATCCTGATAAATCCAACAATCCATTTCAAACTTATTCATAATGGCAGTTTAATCATAAATTCTTCCTCAACAACAAACACATTGCTGAATGTTGCGACTGTCTATGGAAGAAGCATAACAAAAAGCCTTATACCTGTGAATTTCAGTTTTTTTGATGTTGAGATCATGGGTTTTATCTCAAAACCAGATATGACAAGAGCAGACAGAACATATCAAAGCATCTATGTAAACAAAAGATACATCAAGAACATCATGATACAAAGAGCTGTCTATGATGGTTATGGTGAACTCTTGTTTCATGGCAGACATCCATTATTTATTCTTGATATCAAGGTTGATCCAAAAAAGATTGATGTGAATGTTCATCCGCAAAAATCAGAGATAAGGATAGAAAAAGAGCAGGAACTATACAATGCTGTGAAAAATGCTGTTGTTTCTGCATTGATGGATGAAAAACTTATTCCAATCATTGATCAGATAAAGACAAAGCATGTTGATACAAAACTAATTATAACTGGGAAAGATGACCTTAAAGAACAATCCACTTTATCATTCAGTTCCTCTGCCTTATCAGATATTTCTGCTGATTCAAAAAGAGCTAATCGATCCACTTTGTCGTCACAAGACAGGGCATATGAGGAAAAAAAGCAATTAAGGATAAGGCTTATAGGCAAACTCCATAATACATATGTCATTGGAGAGGATAAGGATGGCCTGCTGCTTGTGGATCAGCATGCTGCACATGAACGTGTTTTGTATGAACTATTCATGAAGCAGTATAAAGATGATGTCGTGAAAGTTCAGGAGCTTATATCACCTATTGTTGTTGAAGCTAATCCTCAGGAAAAGATTGTGATTGAAGAGAATCTTGAAACATTCAATAAGATGGGTATTGTGATAGAGCCATTTGGAAAATCAACTTTTGTCATAAGGGCTTTGCCTTCTATAATACATAAACAGCAGACACCTGCAATATTAAATGATATTATCGATGAACTCAACAATGAAGAGATAAAAAGAGAGCTTGATAAGATAACAAAGATAAAAGAAGAGAGGATAGCTATGGCTGCCTGCAGAAGCGCAGTGAAAGCACATGATGTGTTAGAGATGCCTCAATTGTACAAGCTGATTGAAGATCTGTTTAAATGCGATAATCCAAACACCTGTCCTCATGGTAGACCTATCATTATCTGCTTTACTCTGGAAATGCTGGAGAAAAAGTTTAAAAGAAGAGTATAATAAAAATGGAACAAATAATATTAGTTGATGAACAAGACAACGAAATTGGTCGTGAAGAGAAAATTAAAGCACATTTAGATTGTGGAAAATTACACAGGGCTTTTTCTGTTGTTATCTTTGATAGTGATCCTTTTATAGCTGGAAATCCAAGTGATTCAACAGCTGTAAAAAAAGTTGTTGCTAATTCAAAAATTAATCTTCATTCAAAAATATTAATACAAAAAAGAGCTGCTGCTAAATATCATTGTCCTGGAATATGGGCAAATACCTGCTGCAGCCATCCAAGACCAGATGAAGAGATAATTGATGCAGCGTACAGAAGAGTTAGGGAAGAAATGGGTTTTGATTGTTTAGAAAATGGGATTGAACTAAAAGAAATATTTGCTTTTACATATAGGCAGGAATTTGATAATGGGTTGACAGAACATGAGTTTGATCATATATTTTTTGGAATTGCAGGAAATGATTTTGTTTCTAAATCTATAATTGCTTGTAAGGATGAAAAGACTGAAAACAATGATAAAAATAATAATCCTATCAAACCAAACCCAAATGAAGTTGAAGAATTGAAATGGATGAGTATTAAAGATTTAATAATAGACATCAAACAATATCCTGATAAATATGCTGTTTGGTTTAAATTGATAATTGAGAACTTAAATCATTAACTTTATATTTATCTTTAAATATTTGATATAAATGCAAAAAAAAAGTTTGTTGATAGCAGTAATTATTGCAGTTATATTGATTATATCAACCAGATTAAGCACTACTGTTGAAATAATCCTTAAATTCTTTGTGAATAATTTTGCAACTGGAAGAAGTGATTTTAAAATCATTGCTTTTTTAGTTTATCTTATTTTGTGTTCATTTATTATATTTTTTTGTTATCAAGGCAGGTTTGATAAGATTAAATCTTTTGTCACGAAAAAAAGAATAGCTCTAACATTTGTTGTATTGCTTATGTTAACTTTTATTATAGGCTTAACATCATATATTTATTTCATAAATAATTATAACTTAGATTATTTTGCATATCATAGGTCAGTCTATGATGGCAAGCAAAGTTCAACTTCATTATATCATATACATACATTAAAAGGCGGTATGGCAAAAATAGTGAATTATATTGATCCTAATCTACATCATAATTATGATTCTGGCTTATTTTATTCAGAACATCTTCCTGCCTTTTTCTGGATATGGAGTTTTATGGCGATTCCTTTGTTGTTTATATTTGCATTGTTGACACAATTTTTTATCTTCCAAAAATTTTTTTGGAATAAATATTCTAATTTTTATTTTTTAATATATATTATTTCTTCATTTTCAGTGATTAAGACATCTATAGATGGCGGTATTGTTAGTTCAGAAACAATGTTTTGGTTTACTATCCTCTTATCATTATTCTCAAATTTTGATAATATTAAAACATATTTTAAGAATGCCGCAATATTTGTGTTAGCTGGTTTTTTCTTTGTATCTTTTCCATATATGGTATTTTATGATGGTATAACATATCTTCTTTTGAATTATTTAGCTTATATAATTTTCTTTATGGTATTGTTTGCTATATTTTTCTTTGTTAATATCATGAAATCAATTAAATTAACTATGCTTATTATTACTCTTATAATATTACTTTATTTTATTAGTATTTTTTTACTTAATTTTCTTTATCCTCATACTTATCTTAATTTTTCTGTTAGATTAGCTAATGGTGTGAGTTTGCCTGTTCCATCTAACTTTACAGTAAATGTTTATTATCCACATTTTAATGGTATAAGTCCTGATTGTGATTCTATATTATATACTCAAAGTGATTTCAGCATATGTCAATTTAATACAACTGAAGATACAACACTGTTAAAATTATTAGAAAAATATTCCAAAATACCACCTAACTACAAACCACTAATGATTGAATATCTAACCTGTAATGCAAGCCATACAAAAAATTATAACTTAAGTATTGTTATCATAGATAATAATATTCCTGCAGAAATCATTACAAATATGTTGAATATCAGTTTTCATAAAATAAATGAAACTGAAAACTATCAAGTTTGTATTGCTGAAGTAAATGCCAGTTCTTGTATTCCTGCTAAAAATGAAGTATTCCAAAGAATAATGAATAAAGGCGGTGTTAAATCATATATAATCAAATATCCCATTACTAACTCAACAATTGATATGGAAGATTTAAATAAGCAGAATAAAACTATAGTAAGTGGATTTGATTAATTTGTTGCCTATTTTGTAATTTTGTCACTATTCTTTCCCAACCATTTCTCATTAAATTGACTAAATGATGTAGGATTAAAGCAGTTATTATTCCATATACAAATATTTGCCAGTCTAAATGAAACATTGAAATGTAAAACAAGCTGCTTCCTAATATGAAATCAGTCTGATCAATGAAAAATCCATAATTTCCTTGTTTTAATCCTATTCTTCTCTTGATAAAACTACTCATTTGACAGCCAAATATACCTCCTGCTCCAAGATATAATGCTTCTATTGCTCTAATTTGTGTACTGTCTGCATAGCTTTGTATTATCCCAATAAGAACAGCAGCAAATATATAAAAGAAAAATCCAGCAAAATCTCGTCCATGGCCAATGATTCTTTCTTCATAATATTGTTTATCTTGTCTGTTTCTTCTGTTTTTTACTTTGATTGTTTTGTACAGATCAAGAGGAATACCTAATTTAATGACTGAGAAAATAGTATAAATTGAAACATTTGCAATGAAAACAGGAAGATAAAACCATAAGGCTTTTCCAAGATTAATTAAAATATTATTAAATATTTCCATTATTGATATCATCTTAATTCCTTATTAAAAAATTCATCTCATTTAAACAGTCCAACATAAATGCAATACAATCCAAACAATATAACCCATGATCTCAATAACCAAGAAATAACGTCTTCTTTGTTGTATAGCCCTAAACTTATTGCAATAACCCCGCTAATAATCATAAACCATCTTCCTGTCTTTGCCCAATCTTCTTGTGAAATTTTCATTTTATTTGTGTAATCATTATCTCTTATAAATAAATTTTGAAATATAAATAATAACATTTATAAATACATTTACACAGAACTTTTAATAATATATATCATTAAACAAAAAAGGTGATAAGATGGGAGATAATAAGAAATATAGTTTGTATCTTGT
>JBDRKY010000023.1:0-20469 GCA_043813525.1 Candidatus Woesearchaeota archaeon | reverse complement strand
CAGTCATTTTAATCAGATTTTAAATCTTATAGTTTATTTTTGTGTTAATATGATTATATATCTATAGATTATATTAATTATTAATTAGGTATAATAAAACTATTTATAAATTTATTTATAATATACTTCCTTATCTTTTTTCCTGAAAATATAATTCTTAAATCAATATCTTTCTTATTCTTTAACCTTAATAATGCCAGATCATCATAATCATCAATGAACAAGCCTATTGTTCTTGGCTTTATTTTCCTCATAACTTTTTCTGCGATACTTAGCTTATCAAAACCATCTTTGACAATGATGTCTGAGCTGATTATCTTACCTGAATTATTCACATAGAATATATTTGAATGTAACTCATCAATCTTAAGAATATTGCAGATTGGATCAGTCTTTGTAATTTTTTCTATTATCAATTTATCTTTCTCACTGCAGATGTTAAAGCTTTGTGTTATTGCTAAGACATAAACATTAGGATTCTGTTTTCTTATTTCATTGTAAAGTTTTAATGTTTTCAGATAAATCTTTTTTTTGATGTTATCTTTGCTTATTGCATAATCTTTTGAATATATCTCTAATCTTTTGATTATTATAGACCATGATCTTATCAGATCATTATTGCTTTTTACATTGATTAAAGGATTTCTTATCTTGTTGATGAATTCTCTATACAGTTTCAATGTGTAAAGCTTTATTCCATAATTAATTAATCTTAAATTCTTCGGAAACATAAAAAAATATTTCCAGAACAAATTATAACCTATACTGACAGTTCTATGCGGCAAGAAAGTGTCGTCAATATCTATGATCAATAAATCAATATTTTTCAGGTTTTCTAAGTCTTTGATTTTTGATTTCATTATTATGTTTTAGATTAGATATTATATATTCTGTTTATTGCAATCTTAAGCTTATTGTTAAATCAAGTAAATTTATCTACTTAATAGGCTTTAAATCAATCAGCAAAAACTAAGCTGCTTTTCTGAATTCATTATCATATTCTTTTGGCATCTTATTCTTTCTCCTATGCTGCATCTCAAAATATTTATGAAGATTAGCAAATATCGCGTTCATGTCATCATTTCCTCCTGAAGTCCCAAAATGCGAAGAATCTTCATGGTCAATTATAAAATGCTTGTCTGCATGAGGATATGCTGTTGTTTTTGCTTCTGCAAGATAATCTTTTTTTCCGGCAACAACAAACACTGGAACTTTAGGCAGCTTTTTAGCCATCTTTATTGCTCTTTTCTTTGCTTTGACATTTTTTAGATCATCATGTGAAACATCAGCAAGCATAGCTATCAGCCTTTTTCCTAAATTATCAATCTTCATACCAAATGGGACTGGAGCCCTTGCCTGAACATGCTTGATCCCTGCTTTAAGAATCCTTTCATCAGTTGACATCAATATACCTGCATCTGCGCCGCTGCTATGACCAGTGAAATGGTCATTTCTTTGCTCTGGTTTTTTAATATTGGCTTTTTTATGAAACTTCTTGATATCTTCGAATGCTTTATCAACAACCTTATCACTATCTTCTGAATGATTAGCACCAAGATGATAAACTAAATAACCCTGTTTTTCAAGTTTTTCAGCAAGACGCCATTGAGAACCAATATTTTGCTGAACTCCATGCATCAGATAAACAACTTTCTTGCTGGTGCATGGATTTTCCTGAAGATGTCTTATTGTTTTCTTATTTTGTCTAGCTGCTTTGAAATAACCAATTGTGTTGTCATAAGCATTTCTTGCAATGTTATAAAGGTTGTTTGTTGCCATATTTTTAACAGCTTCACCAAATGTTTGTGAGCCAGGCATCCTGCCTTGATATTGAGAGATCATATCTTCAAATTTATCATATTCTTCAACAACTGCATTATCTGTTGATGCTGTTCTATAAGTATCTTTATCTTTGTTCATCCACCCAACTTTCTTTTTTTTGACAGGCTCATAAGCTTTTTTTGCATTTTTGCTAAAATAAGCCATACTGCTTTTGCCATCTTCACTTTTTACCTTATATTCTCCATCTCCTTTTTCTTCAATATCTTCAACTATCTTTTCCATCCTTTCTGCAAAATCACCTTTCTTGTGTTTTGGTTTTTGTTTGAGCCTTTCATGTTCATCTATCTTTAATGTAATCTCTTCATAAGTTGGTGCAGTGCTTTTCTCATATTTTTTCTCTTTTTGTTTGTTATTTTTATCAGAATCATATTTTTTTGAAGAACTATAGCTCTTGCTGTCTTTGCCACTACTTTTATTAGATTTTTTAGCATCCTTGACTTTGTAATCTATTGACATTTTAATTTTTTTATAAATTTTGCAGGCATGCCACCCCATACTTCATTTGCTGGAATAACTCTCTGCGCCATGCTATGCGCTTCAACAACAGCATTCTCGCCAATCTGAGCGCTTGTCCTGACAAAAACATGATCTTTTAGATGAGCGCCTTTGCCTATCCTTGTCTTTCCAAACACAGTCTGTGTTGTTGTATATTCATGCCCATCAATATAAACATATTCATTTAGTCTTGCATTGTCTTCAATTGTTATTGAATGTGTCATAAGATGATCAAGTACACATCCTTTGCCGATATAAACATTTTTACCTATCTTTGCTCCTGCTAACCTGAATAAAAGTTTTCTTAACCAAGATGAAAACGAAGATTGGTTTGTTGATATTGAAGGATGTGATGTTCCTGGAACTATTCTTGCTAATTCAACCAAAGCGCCACTCCAAAATATAAGGAATATGTTTCTTCCTCTCCACCAGTCATCTCCTGCTGTTAATCTGTTTCCATCATAATGTATCTTTAGATAATTCTGTTCAGGATCTTTCCAAAATTCTTTTAGTTTTTTTCTGAAATTCTTGTAATAATCTGGATTATTCTTTGAATGTGCAAAGAATTTGTGGACTGTTGCTTCATCTAATTTTGACATCAGTTTTGCAGGTTTTCCTGACCATAACTCTGTTTCAGGTATTGTTCCTTCTAAAGTTGAATTGAGATTCAGCATTGAATGCCTGCTCATCTCTGAACCAGGCATCATATTGCAAAGGCCTGCCATCATAACTCTATCTGCTAAGATGTTCTTCCCTATGGTTAGTCTGTATCTCTTTTTTTTATCATTGCTGTTTGCTTCATCTTCTTTGTTTTTCTCTTTGATATTTTCAATTGTGTGTGTGATTAAATTAGATTCTCCGCCTATCAATGCACCTTTTCCAACATAAATAAGTTCAGGAAAATAATGATCAAAACTGATGTCATGCGGAATGCAGGCATCATGACCAACTTTCATGCCTGTTGTTCTCATAAGCCAGTTCTTGAAATGACAGGGTACAATCTTTTTTTGTATTGTCAGGACAAATCTGTTCCATAATAATCTGCATAAGCATTTGTCATGGAATTGTTTAGGATTGTCTAACTCAATCTCTATCTTCATCTTATCCTTATCTGCAAGAAGCTCTTTCACTGTATTTCCTATTTCTTTTTTCTGGCTGATTTTATCCACCCCACATGTTTATTATTAACAATCATTTTCTTTTTACCCTAATATATTCAACTAATTTTTTAGCTTTTTACATACCATTTTAGATCTTTTTTATCTTCAAGATCTGAACCTTTGATGATAAAATAATATAATAATGCAAGTTCTATGGTTTTATGTGTATCTTCTACATCTTTTGGCAATTTTTTGTTATCTATGGCTAATAAGTATTGAGCTAAAAAAAAATCCTGTAATATGAAGCATTGATTATCCATAATGTTCCATCATAATATTCAGCATTAAAAATTTCATTTGCTTTTGAATCTTGCATAATTCTTAATATATATCTGGCTGTTTTCAATGCATTCTCTGATTTCTCTAAAGTATGATGTATAAAGATATCTGATGGAATATTCCATTTTTTCTTATTGTCCCATTCTTTGAATGTCCTGATTGCTTTTCTAATGTCCTCTTTTTTTATCATTTGCTTTCACCAATGAATAATATTGTTCTGCTCCATGAAGAATTATTGAACCTTCTAAAACTTCTCTTCCTATACTATGTCTATCTTCAAACATCTTAATAAGCCATTCAGTTGTAATAGCATCAAAATCAACTTTTTCATTAGTTAGAGATAACACAGATTTGATTCTTTTCTTTATTTTTTCGATATCCTGTTCATTCTGAACTACAAAAAGCAAATCAATATCTGATTTCTTTGTAGCAGTTCCTTTAGCATGAGAACCAAAAAGAATCATGACATAAAGTAAATTATCTAATTTATTCTTTAAGTTATCAATCACAAAAGAAAATCTGTTTGTCTTCATGAATTTTTTGGAGTTTATTAATGATGAGATGGCCAGTAATCCAGTATCAGCAGAAAGATTGGCTTTACATACTAATGAATTACCTATTTTTCTTGCTGTTATCATGTCTTTATCTATTAATGATCTTATTGATTCATGTGTTAATGCATAACTGCTTTTGATTCTTTTGCTTATCTGTCTAACTGAATAATCTTTAAATGGCTGAGGCAATACAATCCCCATTATTTTTTGTTCACATGATGTTAACATTTTGATATATCTGTATTACCGATATAATTATCAGTATTAGCGATAATATATAAATGTTTTGGTTTATGAGCTAATTCTATAATCACTTATTCTTATATATCCTATCACTTCTGCGTTAATGAACATTTTTATGGCTGCACCAATTGCTGCCCTTAAATTTTTATCCTTGTCCTCATAAATCTCTATTTTCTTTATATCTGACGCATTTGCTGTATTAAACCCAGCTGATCTATAACATGCTTCCCAGCATCTCTCTGTTTTTTTGCTCAAAGCAGCATCCAAAACAGCATCCAAAGCAGCATCTTTTCCATCAGGATAAGCTGCATTAATAAATCTTAATTTTCCTTCTTGTGAGTATGTTCTAAAATCTCCCATTGACATAAACATCTGGACTAATACTCTACTTTGGTCTACATGAGATGTTGAAACAATTGCAACAACTGCATCATCTTGCCTTAACATATCCAATAAAGCTTCTTCTGCTCCTTTTATTCGCAATACATACAGAGCACTTTCATCTTTTACTTCAACTTCATTTTCTTTTGCTTCATTATAATCATGTATTATTCCACTTAAAATCCCTCTTAATTCAGCATCAAGAATTTCTTTATAGGTTCTTGCATTATGCCTTTCATAAAAAGCTTCTTGTGCTTGAACTGATTTTCCAAATAATTCTGTTCCTATATCCACTAAATCATCTAAATTAATTGTTTTTGGTCCAAAACCTGGTGTGAAAGTACAAACTAATGTATCTAACACATCTACTACATATAATGTTTTTACCATTTTCTATTCTCCATCTCTCAATCACTATTTTTTTGGCTTTGCTTTTTTTTCTATCTAATTTTATGAATAATTCTTTTCATGATTTGGATTTAATCCCACCTTCCAAAGCCCTATGTCATTAAGTTAAGGATTTTTAGTATACATACTTGTCGCAAAAAACAACAACAACAAAGGCATGGACGCACTTTTGCTTCGCAAAAATGCTACTCGGCTTCGCCTCGCCCAGCCAATGTTGTTGTTTTTTGCTGTTTATGCAGCTTAACTTAATCTAAAAAAACAATCATTTAATTCACTTCAATATTGTAACCCTGCCATGGTTGGCATTGACTTCAATTATCATGTTGTCCTGAAGGATTCTTGTTGCAATCTTGGTTCCGACAATGCATGGTATGCCTAATTCTCTGCTGACAATCGCAGCATGACAGGTAATACCGCCTTCATCTGTGACAATGGCAGAGGCTTTTTTCATTGCTAATATATAATCAGGCATTGTCATCCCAGCGACAAGTATGTCTCCTTCTTCTATTTTTTGGATGGCTTCGTGTCCTGACAAACAAATTTTTACTTTGCCAGTGGCTTTGCCTGGCGAAGCGCCTGTACCTTTGAAGTCCCTGACTTCTTTATCATCTTTAGAAAACTCCTGCTCTAATATCTGCGTTGCTCTTATGCCTGTGTATTGTTCAACTGTTTCTTCTGTTATCAATGCAAAGAAAGCCTCTTTTCTCTTTCCAAATGTTTCAATTAATTTCTTATCTATCTTCTTTTTTGTTATATGCTCTTTAATCTCCCATGGCCATGCCCATAACAGATCATCAAATTTAATGCCATTTCTTTTTGAGACCTCGACCAAAAATTTGTTCAGCACAATAATTGATTTCATCTGGATCTCTTTCCTATAGTCATGTAATTCTGTATATTCATCAAGGACACTGAAATAATAATCTGCCTCATCATCAAAAGAGAAATGTTCAGACAGCCTTTTTCTCTCTAAATTTGCATCATTTTCCATATACATTATCCTTTTGATGTCTTTGTCTATATCTATATTTTCTCTTAAAATTCTTTTTATATCCATAACCACGCTGAAAACATTTTTTTCTTTCCATGTGCTCCAGCTGATAGTAGTCCACCAATAAATCGATGCAAATTCATGGATGTTTTTTAGTAATGCAGAATTTTTCTTGCCGAGCTTTTCTACAATAATCTGTACATCATACCTAAACAATTCTCTTAATTTATTGTCTGATATTATTTTTTCTATGATTTTATAGAGCTTTAGCTGCTCTTTGTTCACATAGCTAAGTTTTACAGGTGTTATCGCTGTGCTGTATACTCCATTGAACTCAGAGTCTGTTATTTCCTTTCCATCCTTTATCTTTTTCTCTGAGATTGCTTTTTTTTCCATTAATTCTCTTATCTTATCCTGCATCTTCTCTTCAAGAACAATGTCTATCGCATCAATATCAAATGCAAAACCATGAAAATGCTTTAGTTTTTCATAGAATAAATCATAATTGTATAACAATTCTTTGTCTGAAATCCCATTAAATTCTTTTTCCCTGAAGTCTGTGCATAACTCTTTCATCTCTTGGTAGGTTTTTCTCCATCTATCAAAATACTTTTTAGAGAATTCTTTGCTTTTTAAGTTTGTTATCAAAAAGCTGCCTATATTATATATGTCATCTTTAAGATTCCCCCAGTAAAATCTGCCTGCCTTGTTCCCAATTGCAATCTTTGTGTAAGGGCAGCCAATCATCTCTTTTGATGTTCTTACAACACCCAAAGCAATAGGCGCAGCTATATGCAATGGTATTGGCTCTCTGATATATTCAAACCATTTAGCTTTATGTCTGCCTTCATAAGAAAAATGTGTATTCTTAAACAGTTCAGCAAGCTTTTCCTGCAATAAGATATGAACTTTCTTTGATATTGGATAGTTAGCTAAATCAGGCCTGACATTATCTAAGGCTGATAATTTTTTAACTTGTTCTGTTGGTATTTGGATAATCTGTCTTTTTTCGTTCATTTTATTTATATATGTTTACATTTGATTACATATGTTTACATTAGGAAATGGCTTTGGACTTATATATTTTATTATATAAATCTTTAAATAGTATTACTATTGTATTACTTTTGGTGATGTAAAATGGATATGGTTCCAGCTAAAATGACGCCTCGTTTGATTCATGAAATGGATGATATTGTTAAGGAAGGGTGGTATGCTAATAAATCTGAGTTAATTCGTGATGCTGTCAGACAGATGATAAAGAAAATAAAATCACAGCGTTTAGAAGCAGCTATAAAAGATGATGTGAAATGGGGACTTTATGGCAAGGATTAAACAAGCAGTTTTTGATACAGGACCTTTTATTCACTTATCTGAAATAAAATCGCTGTCTTTAACTATATTGTTTATAGAAATATTAATCACAGATGTTATTTTTTGTGAATGTAGGAGAATTAATGATCAGATTAATAAATTAAAAAATGTCCCTATATATTCTTTAATACCAAAAATTAAAGATTTTTCAAAATATCTAATTGAAAAATATGATTTGGATTTAGGCGAAGCAACAGGGATTGCTTTGTGTAAGCAGGAAAATGTATTATTCTTTTTTACTGATGATTTATTAGCTAGGGAATCTGCATCTTCTTTTGGGTTCAAAGCTCATGGAACATTGGCAATAATAACAAGAGCTTATCGTGAAGAAATAATTAATAAAAAAAAAGCAAAAGAATTGTTGATTCAGCTTTATGAACATTCAAGTTTGTTTCTTACAAAAGATTTATTAAATTGGTGTTTGAAAGAAATAGATGATTATCAGAAAAAGGGTATGTAATAAGTCTAATAATATGGCAATACTGCTGCCAGTTACCATCAGCGAAAACTTAAAATGACTTTGTCGTCAATGGTTTTCGCTTTCTCGCATCTAACTAATTAAAATGTGATGGTAACAATAAGAGGCGGCAGTATTGCCATTTAAATAAGACTTATTACATACAAGAATACAATAATTTATATAGTAGAATTAATATGATAATAAAATATTATAGATTAATATAAATCAAACAAATAAGAGGTGTATAACTTGGCAAAAAAGTATAAATTAAAAATTAAGAAGGCTGATAAATCTGAAAAATCAGTGTTGAATGACATAAAAAAATATTTTTATATCTCTATGGGTGCTTCTGCAATTGCTCTTGTGCTTGTTGTTATTATTGCTGTTATGCTTCAAACAAAAGGATTATTAGTTGGTGAAGCAGGCGGTGTTATAAGGCCAGCACCAATTAATCCACAAGATCTTGTAAATCAGGATGCTTTGAAATCAATAAGCAAACTATCTAAATCTTTGCAGGATCAGGATGCAAAGAAAGGCTTGGCATTTTTGGCAAAGATTGCAGACTGTCTTGATTGTGAACCTTGTGATAATAATTGTGATTCTGATGATAAAATAAAAAAAATGCCTGTTCTTGAGAAACCGCAATCATATGATATATGCATTGATGTAGATAATGATGGATTCTATGATCTTGATCCTAATATTAAATGCAATTCAGAGGATGGCGATGGAGGAGATGAGCCATCATATGGAAGGCCAGTTTGTGTAGATACAGATAAAGGTATAGATGCTGCTACAGCAGGTTCAGCATATATAAAAGGTTCTGACGGCAAAATTAGTGAGATTGTGAAGGATAAATGTGAGCATAGTACAGGCAGTACTGTCGGTTATCATACTGAATATTATTGTGAAAAAGGTGCTGTTAAGTCTGTAACTAAAAAATGCGCAGACTTTGGTGTTGGTAGTGCATGCAATGGTTATAATACAGCATGTGAGCCAATTGGTGCTGGTCATTGTAACACAAATGCTGATTGTAGTGATGGAAAACCATGTATAAAAGGCGATTGTATAAATCCTGATACACAATTAGGCTGTGCAGATTATGACTGGACAAATCCTAAGGCAGTGAATGCAGGTGAAGAAATATTTAAGAAATCTAAAGTTACACTGATGTATGCTTCATTGGATTATGGTATATCTGAATTATATAGCTCAGAGGTTTCTTCTTTTAGTGATGATAAGTATTATGGTCCGCTTTATCAAAAATTTGGTTATCCCTTTGAAGATAGATGTGCAAGCAAAACTGAACTATATGAATGGTATTGTAGTTCAACAGAAGATGATAGTGCTACTGCTAGTTATTATCCCAGCAAAGCAAAAGCAGTATGGATGAAAATAACCTGTCCAGCTGAAGCACAATATTGCAATCAAGGCAAATGCAGCACTGAAGAACCACCAACTTTACCTACTGATTATGATGTAAGTGGTGTTAATGCTGTTTCAGGTATTGATTTAGGATAGATTATTTTTTCTTTTCTTTTGTGTGCAGACAAAACCTATTTCCCGCCAAGCTTTTTATCAATCTCATCTGCCATCTCTTTTATGTCGTCAAGTGATCTCTTCATGTCTTTTTCTATTTCATTGATGAGATTCCTTAATTTATTAACACGCAGCATATATCCTCTTTCCTCAAATACTACAATTCCAGAATCCCTTAATTTGTGAAGATGATGCACAACTGTGCCTCTTGACAGCTTTAACCTGTCTGCAAGCTCGTCACTTGTCATGCCTTTGCTCAGTTTAGTTGATTTGATAAGCTCAATAAAGATACGGAAACAGCTCTTGTCCTTATCTCTCAGCCCAAACAATCCCAGACTTGAACCAAGCCACTGCAGTTCATTGTTTATATTGCTCTGTGCTGGTTTTCTTATCCTGATTATCGTAATCTTAGTTGGCATGATATATAGTATACATAACTACTATAAAAATGTTGTTGATTTAAGGTCAACGAAATTATTTTCTTCGAAAATAATAAATTCCAAGCTCCAAAAAACAAATCCTAACTGCCTTCGGCAGTAAATAACAAATTCCAAAAAACAAGCTCCAAAAAACAAATCCTAACTGCCTTCGGCAGTAAATAACAAATTCCAAAAAACAAATCACAAAACAGCTGGTTTTGTTTTTTGGGATTTGGTGCTTGTTTTTTGGGATTTACAATCTACGATTGTTACAATCGTAGATTGTTGAAATCAATTCAACATGATCAGTGATAATACCATCAACACCGATTGATATCATCTTTTGAATTTCTTTTTTTGTGTTTGGTGTCCAGACAAGAACTTTCAAATTATGCTTATGAACATGATCTACAATCTCTTTTGTCGTATGATTAAATGGAATATTCAAAGAATATGCATCAATCTCTTTTGCAAACAAAAGCAATTCTTCAAATCCATTGAAATTACTATCATCAACTAAAACACCAATATCTATCTCAGGAATATTTTCCCTGAAAAACCTTAATTCATCAAAATTAAAAGAAGAAATATGAAAATCAGCATATTTCCATGCTTTATTATCTTTTTTTGCATCTTTATGAACATATTTATTGATTAATCTAGCGACTGCTTTTGCTGTACCATTTGCTTTTAATTCTATATTTATTTTGACTTTTTTTCCAACTAAATCAAATACTTCATTCAATATTGGAACTTTCTCACCTTTGCCTATTCCAAAGATACTTGGTACTTTTTTTATTTTTTCTGTATAAACATCATTTTCTTTGTCAATAATCTTTAGCTGTTTTATCTGCTTGAGACTTAAATCTTTAATTTTGCCTTTTCCGTCTGTTGTCCTGTCAATTATCTCATCATGCATAACAATCAGATGCTTATCTTTGCTTAAATGAACATCCAACTCAATCATATCTGCACCTAATTCTAAAGCTTTGCTGAAAGAAGCTAAAGTGTTCTCTGGCTCATATGCAGGTGCACCTCTGTGTGCTATCTTTATTATATCGTTGTTTGTCATATATTCAATGATTTGCTCATCTTTATTAATATTTTTTGTCAGTAAATATCTATAAAAATATAAATATTTTTTAAACCACTCAATAATAGTCCTAAAGTATTATATAACTAAATATGTAATTTATTAGATATGATTAGTCCAAAGGCTGATGTATTGTTCGAAGTGAGCTGGGAAGTATGCAACAAGGTAGGTGGCATCTACACAGTTGTGAAATCAAAAGCAGACCTTATCAATAAGGCTTATAAAGAATATTATCTTATTGGTCCTTATATTAAGAAAAAGGCAAAGGAAACTTTTAATGAGAAAAAGCCTCCTGAGATATTTTCAAAGATATTTGGTGAACTCTCAGAGATTGGTATCAAATGCTATTTTGGTGAATGGCTGATCAAAGGCAAGCCAAAAGCGATACTTATAGATGTTGCTGCTTATACACACACAATCAATGATTACAAAAAGATGTATTGGGATCATTATAAGATTGATTCTATGAATGCAGGCTGGACTTTTGAAGAGCCTATGCTGTGGTCAACAGTTGCAGGCATGATTGTTGCTCGATTCTCTGATAATAACAAAAAAAGTGTGATACATTGCCATGAATGGATGGCAGGATTTGCATTATTATACCTAAAGATAAAAAAATGTGAAAATGTTGGAACAGTATTCACAACACATGCAACAATGTTAGGCAGGACAATCTGTGCAGTAGGAAGGTCATTATATGAAGAATTAGACCAATTAGACCCTGCAAAAGAAGCATATCATTATAATATACAGGATAAATATCTTACAGAATTGGCATGTACACAGAATGCAGATGTATTCACAACTGTCTCTGAGATTACTTCGATGGAAGCTGAAAAGATATTAGGGAGAAAAGCAGATGTTCTTCTTTTGAACGGATTAGATATGGAAAAATTCCCAAGCTTTGAAGAGCTGTCTGTAAAACATAGGATATACAGAGAAAAGATTAGAGAATTCATTTCATATTATTTTTTCCCATATTATCATTTTGATATTACTCAAACTCTGCTATTTTTTATTGTTGGCAGATATGAATTCAAAAATAAAGGTTTGGATGTCTTCATCAAAGCACTTGGCAATCTGAACAGGATGATGAAAAAGAACAATTCCAATAAGACAGTGATTGCTTTTTTCTGGATTCCAAGGGAAGTGCATGGTGCAAAGATTGAATTATCTGAAAATAAGATCAATTATTACCATATCAAGGATTTTGTCAATGATAATCAGGATAATGTACAGAATAAGATAATCAGTCATATGATGGAATCACCTGATGAAGAGGCAGAAAGTGCAGAGCATTTCAAGCCAAGGGATATGTTCAGTGAGGATTTTCTGATGGAAGCAAGAAAACTGAAATTAGGGTTTTCTAAGCAGGGAAAACCAATGATCTGCACCCATAATCTTACTAATGAACAGGATGATGAGATAATAAGGAATCTCATCGCTGAAGGTCTTGACAATAAAGAAGATGATAAAGTAAAAGCTATATTCTATCCTGTGTATCTGACAGGTGTTGATGGCCTGATTGATCTGCCTTATTATGATGCTCTGCTTGGATGTCATTTTGGTGTTTTTCCAAGCTATTATGAGCCATGGGGATATACGCCATTAGAAAGCGCAGCATTAGGTGTGACTTCATTGACAACAGATCTTGGCGGTTATGGAAGATTCTTGGCAAGCAAGAAAAAAGGTGATGAAGGTGTTTTTGTCCTGAGAAGATTTGGGATGAATCCTGATTCTGTCATCAAGGAATTTTCAAGATTATTATATGATTATACATTATTGCACGAGAAAGAGAGAGTGACACAGAAGATACTGGCAAAGAATATCGCTAATCTTGCAGACTGGAATGAGTTTGTGAAATTTTATTTTGAAGCGCATAATAAGGCAATTGAAAAAGGTGCTTGATGCTAGGAAAATTAAAATGACAGAACTACGAAAAGATTATCTGCTTGACAGGTATGTTATAATTGCAGAAAAAAGAGGCAAAAGGCCTCATCAGTTCAAGGATGATAATGCTGCTGCTATTGATACTGAAAATAGTACAGATAAGCAGTTATCAGAAGCTGCAAAAACATTTGCTGTTGCAGAAAAAATATTAGCTGCAGAAAAAAAAACTTGCTTCTTCTGTCCTGGCAATGAAAGCATGACTCCTGACGAAATTTACAGGATCACTGTGCCTGATAATGAAGGAAAATGGCAGATTAGGGTTTTTCCAAATAAGTTTGCTGCTGTCAGTGATGTTCATGTATCTGAAAAAGGCGAGACTAAAGAGCTTGATGGGGAGATAAAGACACATAATGAATTCTTTACTTTTGCAGATGGTGTTGGTTATCATGAAGTTGTTGTTGAAACAAATGATCATGCCAAACAGCTTGCTGATTTAACAATTGAAGAGATGGCTGATGTGTTTAGGACTTATGTATTGAGAATAAAAGAGCTTGATAAAAAACATAGTGTCAAATATGTTTTGGTTTTCAAAAATCACGGCAAAGATGCAGGAACAAGCATTGTACATTCACATTCACAGATTGTTGCATATAATTTAGTTCCCACGGTAATACAAGAGAAAGAAAGAGCAGTTAAACATTATGCAGAGAATGCAGACAAAAATAAATCATTGCCACATTGCCCATACTGTAAAATCTTAAATATAGAAAAAACATCTCACAGAAAAGTGCATGAGAATAACACATTTGTCTGTTTCACGCCTTATGCATCAAGAGTGCCTTATGAAATCTGGTTCTTCCCAAAAAGACATGTTGTTTCTGTTGTTGATTTAAATGATGGAGAGCTTTATGATTTATGTGCTCTTCTTAAACAAGTTCTGTTGAAATTAAAAGTGATGGGTGCTTCATTTAATTATTATCTGCATAACGGCACAGGCAAAGAAAAGCAGTTTCATTTTCATATTGAATTATTGCCGAGAACATCTAAATGGGCTGGTTTTGAACTAGGCAGTGATACAATAATCAATACAACTTCTCCAGAAGATGCTGCTGAGTATTATAGGGGCTTGTAGCTTGCAGCATTATGCTTTGTGCTGCAAGCTACAAGCATTTTTTGGATAAAGCCAAAAAATATATTAATCAATGTACCTATTGAAATAATATCAGATGGTAAATATGAAATTCACAAAGAATCATTTAGTTTTGCTAATCTTAGCTATGATTATAGTTATTCTTATGCTGCCTTTAGTATATGCCGAAGGAATTGCAGGGCCTGGAGAAGTATTCACTAAAATTTTCGAAATCATTATACAGTTCTTTGGCTTTGAATGGCTCAAAGGTATGGGGGAAAATGCGCAGGTTGCATTTGTAAGGTTTTTGATATTTATAGTTATAGCGAGATTATTGTATGGTGTTTTGTCAAAAGCATTATCTGGGAAATTAGATAATACTACTATTGTAATTGTAAGTATAATATTATCTTTGATGGGTTCAATTGGAATACCTAAAGCAATCATGATTACAATTATCACTCTTTATTCAACAATCGCCACATTGGCCATGTTAGGTGGTGTTGTCTATATAATTTATTTAGCATTCCAGAAATTTCCACCTACATCAAAGACTAATATTGCAGTAAGAATACTTATATTGGTTGGTTTTTTAAGCTTGTTGAGCTTTATAGGATATGCAATAGCTGTTGGCTAATTTAGATAATATATAATACAATGATGAAAAGAATAATGAAAATCAGACAAAAGGTGAATATATGGTTGTTACTGTAGAACAAACTATAGCGAATGTATTGAGTTATGCAACAGTTTTGACTTTAATACTATTATTCAGAGAAATATTTTGGCATCTTATACCTGCTCTTAAAGGTGATAATGGATTTATGATAAAAGCAAGGAGAGCGTTAACAGAAAGACAGTTAAGAGATAAAGAAAAAGCAGACAAGCGGGAAAAAGGGCTGGATGAGAGGGAAATACAGGAAGAAGATAGGCTTAAGAAACTATTAGGTAAATTTCTCAGAGATCTTAATGAGCATGGCATAAGAGAGATTGAAGCTCTGAGAAGAGATATCAAATTAATCAGTGACAGCCTTAATAAATTAGAAGGGTATGAAAAACAGGAAGTAAATGATTTTGAAAAACATCTTAGTGATCTGCCAGGTTCTGACCATCTTAGGAAAGAGATGGGTGATGAGAAAAAACTTACCTTGTTCATTGAAAAATTAATATTAGCTGCAGAGACAATGCTGACTACTGGCGGTGATCAGGCAGCTGTCAAAGCGCATATGAGAAGTTACATAATGAAAGCTATTGAAATGGTTAATAAGCTGGAGAAGATTGAGAGAGAGGAAGAGAAAGAATTATAAACAATCGTAGATTGTAACAATCTACGATTGTAAATTCCAAATCCCAAGCACCAAATTCCAAAAAACAACAATCTGCGATTGTAAATCCCAAAAAACAAGCACCAAATAAAAAACAAATCACAAGCACCAAATTCCAATGATCAAAACCAACTGGTTTGGGATTTGTTTTTTGGTGCTTGGAATTTACTGCCGTAGGCAGTTTGGGATTTGTTTTTTGGAATTTGTTATTTACTGCCGAAGGCAGTTGTTATTTACTGTCGCAGGCAGTTTCCATTATTCTCTGGTAACAAAAACCATCATTCTAACCTGACAAACACAAAAATCATGGAAAATTATTTAAATGAGTGCATTCATAAATCAGTCATCATTAGAATAATATAATATTAGGTTGTATAAAAAATATTAAGATAAATAAGTTAAAACAAATGAGGTGTGTAATGTGAAATATAAAAAATTATTGATATTAATTCTGTTAGCTTTGTTTTTAATTAGTATGATTGTGCCTTTTGTAACTGCTGCAGTTCCTGGTCCACAAGACTTTTTCGAAAAAGTTGGTGATTATATTCTTAAACTATTTGGATTTGAGTGGATCAAAACTCAGTCAGAAGATGCAATAGGAGCATTCATGAGGTTCTGTATTTGGATTATCATATTCACTTTGTTGTATGCTTTGATGACTTGGATGATGGCAGCAGTTGCTTTATTCAACTCAAGCAGTGTAAGGATTACATTAGCGATTGTTTTTGCGACAATATCAACTATATTTATACCAATAGAGGTTCTTATTGCGATTGGGCAAGTTTATTCGACAATAGCTTCACTTGTTATGTTTGCGATAGTTGGTGGTGGATTAGTATGGCTGTATATGGCAACTAATGTTGGTGGTGCTTTAGCTATCAACAATGCAATTGCAAGGCATGGTATAAGGGTATCAGTAATTTTATTAATGTGGATATTATTAAATGTAATTACTACAGCAATTGGTGGAGGTATTTAAAATGCCAGGATCAGAAGATTTAGTAAACATATTAATAACTTTAAGTAGTTATTTTCAGATTATTTTAGGTGGTTTGTTTATTTATGAAGCATGGAAATTTGGAACAGCGCTTTCTGGCAGTTCAGCTGCAGCCAAAGAAGCAGAGAAAGATGCTGAACGAGGAGAAAAAGCTGCAGAGAAGACTGGCAAAAAAGAAGAGGCAGAGGTTGAGAAAGAAGAGCATATCCTTATCAGGATGGATAAGCTTAGTGCTGATATTACTAAAAAATTAAGCAATTATAAATCAGGTTCACTCACTTCACAAGGTCTTAGATATATATTGAAAGAGATTAGAGAGCTTGATGCAGATCTGGAGCAATTAGAAAATGTAGAAGGTGCAATTCTTAATGATGAAGCGCATTTTAAGAAACTATTGTCTGATGATACTCTTAGGAAAGAGGTTGCTGAAGGCGGAAGTTATGTCAAAGCTATTGGTAATATGATTGAGAAGTTATCAGAAGCATTGGCAGCTAGAAATATAGCTGTAGGAAATGAATGGGCTTTACGTCTCCATCAGACAATTGAAAGATTAGTTATGAAGAACAGGCGTGTCATTGCTAAACTGAAGAATGATCTTTCTTAGAGATTTTTAATTTGCTTTTTCTTCTTTTTCTTATCACAACATTTTAATATAATCATGGATTTCGTGTTTTGATGGTTATTAGAAAAGGAAATATGTTTTTTATATTGATATCTATTATAATATTAGTATCTGCATTGCCTTTAGCATCTGCAAAAATGTTTGCTGAAAAGGAGATGAAAGGGCATATTAAGCTGTTGGCAGTAAGTGAGGGGAATAATGATGTTGGAAGTTTAGCTGATCTATATCTGGAGATAAAAGAAGGGTATGGAAATGTTTATATGGATACATTTCCACTTACTAAGATGGATACTCAGCTGAGCACAAGGTTTGCTAAAGAAGTGGCATGCAAGTTCTTAAGGGAAGAAAAGGTTGATTGCTCTAAATATGATTTCTTTTATACTATCAAAGCAGGAAGTTCTATCATTGGCGGACCCAGCGCAGGTGCTGGTTTATCAATGCTTACAGTTGCTTTGCTTGATCCTGAAATTGATTCAAATGGTTTTAATGGCAGATATAAGATTGACGATACTATTGCTATAACAGGCACAATCAATACTGGTGGTATTATCGGAAGTGTTGGTGGTGTCAAGGCAAAGATTACTGCAGCTGCTCAAAATCATATCACTAAAGTGCTTATTCCAATAGGGAGCTATATGGAGATTAATGAGACTAAACTTAACAAAACTCTTGATGATATCAATGATACTATACATAATGGTGCTTTAAATATTTCAAGTGAAGATAAAACAAAAAATAAAACAAAAAATAAAACCTCTAAAACAAATATCTCAGATATCATAATAACAAGAGATAACATATCTGATGTTATTGATTTTGTCTCTTATGGCAAAGATAATAATATTATTGTTGTTGAGGTATTGACATTAAGGGATGCAATGAAAGAGTTCACTGGCAAAGAATATAAAAGAGCAGATGGTGAGATTGTATTAGATGAATCATACACAGCAACAATGGCTTCTATCGCTAAAGAGCTTTGTGAAAGGGGCAAAGAGCTTGATAATAAACTGAATTCTGTTGTTAAAACTATTATTGAGGATGAAAACAATTCTTTATATAACAGTACAAAAGACCTGATGGAAAAAGCAAAGTCTGCATTAGAGAATAAACAGCATTATTCAGCTGCTTCATATTGTTTTGGCTCAAACATTAATCTTGATTATTTTATTCTTCTTAATGCGAACATGACTATGGAAGAAAAGATTAAGAAGATTGACGAGCTTATGACTGCTATAAACAATTCTAACCGTATTTTAGATGATATGAATTTCACATCATTCAATGATCTGCAGACTTATCTGATTGTCAAAGACAGATTAGTCGAGGCATTTGATACTTTGGAGCAGGCATCAGAGCTTACGGAACATAATAATACAAATGTTGAATATCAGCTGGCTTATACAACTGAAAGATTGTTCAGTGCTTATTCATGGAGCTATTTCTTCAACAAGACATCTCAATCTGAAAAGATTGTTATTGATGATAAGGTGCTTGAAGATTCATGCAAAAAGATCATTAATGAAGCGCAGGAAAGATTTGAGTATTTCAAGATAATGTATCCTTATCCTTTGCCTTTGCTTGAATCAACTGCAAAAGGCATTGACAGGGCTTTTCAGAATTTCAACAATCGGCAGTTTAAGATGTGTGTGATGCATGCTTCAAAAGCAAAAGCTGAGATTGATGCTGTGCTCAGTTCTATTAATTTAGGAGATGAACAGCTTCAAAAACTGCTCAATGCAAAGCTTGAGCTTGTAAAGCAGGTGATTCTTGAACAGCAAAGAAATGGGTTGTTTCCTATTGAAGGGTATAGTTATTATGAGTATGCGAAAGCTTTAGGTGAGAATGATAAGATATCTGGCCTGATCTATTCACAATATGCATTAGAATTCAGCAATCTTAATCTGTATTTTGAGATTGTTAAAGAAACTGGTTTTTCTGAGAAAGTGATTATTTTTATCAAGGATGAATTAGGTGTTAGAGTAATTCTGGCTTTTTTGATTGGTTTTTTTAGTGCTGTTATGTTGTTTGTTTCTTATTATTTGGTAAAAGAGAAAAAAGTGAATATAAACCCCAACAAACTTCCGAAGAAGTTTGCCAGGGAAAGAGGTGTTAAGAGACTATAAACCCACACAAACACCCCGAAAGGCGTTTGCGCGGGAAAAAGAGGTGATTATTAAATTCTAAGACCAAATAGTTCTTATTTTTCCTTAAAAATGTGTTATTTGTTTAATCTGTTTTAAACAACACTTAAAAACACTCTATTTGAGTATTTTTGTTTCTACTATTTAGTAGATAAGGTTATATTTAAATGTTTCGTTTTGTAAGCACTTAGGAGTAGTATTAATGCTTTGTAGTCACTTATTATTCCTGTTAAAATACATAATCAGCTTATGAAAAACATTAACATACGCCTAAATCTACTACTAATATTTATATAGATACTTGTATAATAGAGTGAAATGTGCTTTAATAAAGCTTGTGGAATAGAAGTATAGAAGTCTGGAAAGCTTGAAGCCTCAAGCTTTTAATCAACTTTATAAAACCAGACAAATATATAATTTTTATATGGTAAAATTTGCTAAAGCTACTGAAAAATGTAAAAAATGCAGCATTGCTGTGAAAAATCATGAATTTTGTGATAACTGCTTTATTAACATAACTTATAGGCGCCTGAAAAAAGCAATCAGAGAAGGCTCATTCCTTAAAAATGTGGCAAATCTTCTGGTTGTTGATAAGCTTACTTTGAAACTTCTGCCAATCTTGATAACAAAACCAATGAAAATAGAATTTATCAAATATGATTTCAAAGGAATAAAGGCAATCAAAGATAAAAAATTGTTAGGCTATGCTAAAAAAAACAAACAGAAAGTTTTGCTTCCACTCTGTCTTGATGATTTTGAATTGTCATACTTAAATAATCTGTTCTTGGGTAAGAAGACAAAAAAAATAATACCTGATATTATAATCCCTTTATATCTTTCTTTGACAAAAGAAGAATTAGCCAGGCTTGCAAAGCTTAATAATGTTAAGGTGCATATGCCAGATAAAAATACAGTAAGCAATTTTCTGGATAAATTTGAGAAAGAGTTTTCAGGAATTAAGTATAATCTGAAAAAAACTGTGTTTTAAACGGCTTTGCGTATAAATTCAGAATGATGCCATATTGAAATAGCTTATTTTTCTTCGATTGTTATGTATAATTCTTGCTAAAACTTGTGTAAATATTGTGTCATCTAACCTTTTTGTTACAATCCCAAATATTCTTTTA
>JBDRKY010000022.1:0-9775 GCA_043813525.1 Candidatus Woesearchaeota archaeon | reverse complement strand
TACAAGGCATTAAACATACATTAAATTAATGAAAAACAAGCAAAATAATAATAATGACCTACTCCCACGACCTAAAGATCGGGGTATCTCATAAATATAAAAAATATAAACAACCTAAAGGTTTGGGTATTAAACCCTAATCTCACTACGTTCGCAATAATAATAAAACAAAATAGAATTAATAATAAAAAATCACTCAACTAATATCGCAGGTTTTCCAGGAACAGCATTATTTGCCTTTCCTTCAAAACTATCTTTAGCTTTAATAATATCAATCTCACAACCAAACTCTTTATTAAAGAAACTTCCATTCTTTGCTAAAAAATCATATTCCTCATCAACAGAAGATACAAAACTTGGAAGGCCAGATTTAACTAATTTAGGTACAGTCTTACTTATGTCCTTACCATGTTTCCTAAGTTCTTCAATACCCATTAACTTTTTCAATATTTCACCAGGATTTCTTGTAGTTTCCATTAATTTACTAATTTCACAAAACAGTTTATATTTCCAATTATGCGAAACAAAAAGTTTAATCTTTTTAGGTTTATTTTCAGCTGTATCTTTTTTAACTATTTTAAGTACAGACCTTATATCGTCTAGAACATTACTGATGAAATCTTCTTTATGATTAAGTTCTTGATCTATTTTTTTTTCATCAAACTCAGGCCATCTTGCAGATGATACAAATTTATGTTTTCCATTGCCTAAACCAACTTTCTCCCAGATCTCTTCACATATAAATGGAGTAAAAGGAGTCATCATTATAAGCTGAGCTTGAATCATTTTTTTCATAAGATCATTATTAGGCGCAGAATTTGTCCTTTTCAAATACCATTTGATAGCTCTTTGCAGATCAAAATAACATTTTTGAGTAGCGCTTCTGAATAATGTCAATTCCATCAGTTCTGTTGTTTCTTTAATAATCTCATTTAATTTTGATTCCATCCAAGCATCAACAGATTCATTACTACAATTATTATTATTATTATCATTTCCATCTGTTCCATGTCTGCTATTATCATAATATTCAACACAAAAATCATATAATTGAAACAATTTAGATTTCATTGATCTTGCAAAATTGCTGTCCCAGTTAGGATCATCCATGCTTTCCCCGCCAGAAAGAATTGTCAGTCTAGATGTATCAGCGCCAAATTCTGTAGGCATCTCATGCAATGGAATCATATTACCTAAACTTTTGCTCATCTTCTGTCCGTCTACAGTTACCCAGCCGTTCACACCAATGCCTTTTGGCCATTTATCTTCTGAAAAAATAGCAGTATGATTGAAAATAAAGAATGTAAGATGATTCTGTACAAGATCTTTTCCAGAATTTCTAAAATCAACAGGATACCAATAATCAAATTCCTGCTTCATATTTTCTATGACCCCTTTATGTTCAATATAATCTCCTTTAAAATCCTTCAGACAGCCTTTACCTAAAAACACATAATCAAATAAAGAATCATTGACTAATTCAATATCAATCTCTTTTAGAAGATAATTGATGGTGTAGAATGCCATATACAAAGTAGAATCACTAAGACTTTCAATTAACCATTTCTCATCCCAAGGTAATTTTGTCCCTAAACCTTCTTCTCTTGTGCATGCCCATTCATGCAGCCAGTCTATGACATAATTAAACTGCTCTCTAACTTTTTCAGGATACAAGTTCATATTATCCAAACATTTGTGTGCTAATTTTTTCCATTGTAAATTACTATAATCAATAAACCATTGATCTTTAACAATCTTCACTTTGCTTTTAGTAAGGCATCTGCATACAACTTTGCCTGTTAGCTCATAGAACAGTTCAGCTTCACCATCTTTGATAAGATCTTCTTTTACTTTATCTTTAGCAATCTCAACTTTCCATCCTGCATATTTCCCGCAGTTCTTGTTCATCTTTCCTTCATAAAAATCTTTTTTATACAATAATTTTTTCGCTGTGAGCAATTTTTCTTTTTCGTGTTGAGATTTTATTTTCATATCCTTGCATACTTGGACAGCTGCCATGTTACCTAAACCAGGAGTATCAATGATAGGTATTATCTCAATTTTTTTAATATCTTCAATTTTAAGCCCATATTTCTTACATTCATCTGTATTATTTTGCAGGTCTACTAGACCAATATAATCATCAGGAGCATTACTTGGAACTGAAGTCACAATTCCTGTACCTTTATCAGTCGCACAAAAATGTGATGGAAAGATTGGTATTTCTCTATCAATACCAGGTGCTTTAACTGTTTTACCTAATAATTCATAACCTTTGATATTTCCAATTACCTCAACATTCCGTTCCTGCTCTTTTAATTTATCAGCACATTCCTGGCTTATAATCCAGATTTCATCATTAACTTTTGCAGTTACATATTCATTGTTAGGTCCAACCCATAAATTAGTTTGTCCATAAACTGTTTCTGGCCTTAATGTAGCTGCAATTATGTATTTATTCCCAAATTCAAATTTCAGCAGTGTAAACTCTTGAGCTGTTTCACCTTCACCTTCTGATCTTGAATGGTCGCTAACTGCATTTTTGCATTTGTCGCACCATACAACAGGAAATTTACCTTTGATTACATAACCTTTTTCTTTCAGCTTGTTAAATTGCCATCTGATGAATTTATCATAATAAGGATTCAAAGATGTAGTTACAAAACTTCTTCTCCAGTCAACACTCATGCCCATGCTTTTATAATCTTTTTCAGCAAAAGGAACAAAATAATCAATCCAATGCTTAGGATCTTCAAATTTTTTTATCTCACTATCAGGAACACCCTGATCTTTCAGGAGTTTCAGCTGTTTTTCTTCATGTTCCTGCACTCTTTTGGCAGAAGTTATGATAGGTGAACCAGTTGCGTGCCATCCTTGAGGAAACAGAACATTATATCCTTGTAATCTTTTGTAACGGGCAGATGCTTCTACTCTCATCAAAGTATAAAGATGGCCTATATGAAGTTTGGCATTGATATAAGGATAAGGAAATGTACAGAAAAATTTGCCTTTAAACTTTCTTTTTGATATGTTTGCATCACTATCAGCATTAGATTCAAAAAGTTTAGCATCTAACCATCTCTGTTTCCATTTCTCCTGAATCTGTTCAAGATTTATCTTTCTATCCTCTTGTTTATCTATTTTATCATTCATATAAATAAGTTAAGATAAAGAATTTATAAAGGTTTTGAGTGATTTAAAAAAATTTGTGTAGTTTGTTTCAATTGTATAGTACCGAATTAAGTTTATTTTGGATAAATAATTATCATAAAAACTCAACACATGAAAAGTTTCATCCGCATATAACAATAGGTAAAGGTGAAATAAATGATGATAAAAGAATAGAGTATCCATTAAACTTCAAAGCATCAAGATTAGTAATATGCCATTTAGGTAATATGTGTACTTGCAAAAGAATTTTAGCTGAAATTAACCTCAAAAATTAATTATCTAAAACAAAAAATAAAACAATCAGTTATGCATCTGTATATCATGCGGCCTGCTTTCTCTCATGCCTGCTGTTGTTATCTTGATGAACTGTGTATTATTCTGTAATTCTGATATTGTTTTTGCGCCGACATAGCTCATACCTGACCTTAGGCCACCAACTAATTGGTTTATTATATCTTTGACATCTCCTTTGTATGGAATCACAGCCTCAATCCCTTCTGGAACAATATTCTGCACTTTTTTCTTTATCAGATTGAAATCTTTTTCTTTTTCCTGCCTGCATAAGGTTGCATCAACAGAAGCCATTCCCCTGTATAATTTGATTCTTGTTCCATTCCTTAGCAGGATCTCTCCAGGAGCTTGTTTTGTACCAGCTAACATACTGCCAAGCATGACAGTTGATGCACCAGCACCTATAGCCTTGACAATATCTCCTGACTGTTTTATGCCGCCGTCTGCAATTATAGGAATATCATATTTTGAAGCTGCCTGAGCGCATTCCATGACAGCAGTTATTTGAGGCACACCACACCCTGTTACAATCCTTGTTATGCATGCTGAACCTGGCCCGACACCAACCTTGATGCAGTCAGCGCCTGCAGCTATAAGATCCTCACATCCTTTAGCAGCTGCAACATTCCCTGCAATGATCTGAATATCGCCAAATTGCTGCCTAAGTTCTTTTATCACTTTGATTACATTATCTGAATGGCCATGTGCGATATCTATCACTATTACATCAGTCTCTGCCTCAAGCAGTGCTCCTGCTCTTTTGATGTAATCTCCTCTCACCCCAATCGCAGCCCCAACCAACAGCCTTCCTTTTATATCTCTTGCTGAATAGGGATATTTGCTTCGTTTCACAATATCCTTGCTTGTGATAAGGCCTTTCAATATTCCATCTTCATCTACAATAGGTAATTTTTCTATCCTATTTTTGTATAATATTCCTTTAGCATCTTCAGGTGTGATTCCTTCTTTTGCAGTTACTAAATCTTCTCTTCGAGTCATCAATTCATATACCATCGCATTAGGATCTTCATTGAATATCATATCCCTATAAGATAAGATTCCAAGAACCTTTTTATTTTCATCCACAACAATAACACCTTTATTGATCTCATCACCAAGCATATGGTATACATCGTTCAAGGATTTATTGGCTGCGATAGTATAAGGTTTTTCAATCACGATGCCCATCGAACGTTTTACTTTATGGATCTCATCAACCTGCTGTTCTGTTGTCAGGAAACGATGAATTATCCCAATGCCACCAATGAGTGCCATAGAGATTGCCATCTTTGCTTCTGTAACCTTATCCATATTAGCAGAAATCAAAGGCATATTCAATCTAATCTTCTTAGTCAAGAAAGAAGAAGTATCAACATCACTTCTGGAATAAATATTAGAATATGCTGGTTTGATCAGAACATCATCAAAAGAAAGACCTTCTTGGATTGTTTTAGTTATTTTTTCATTCATTGCTGTAACTTCAGTCATTTGCATGATAACACCTCTTTTACAATAATTAAGAAACAAAGTAATATTTATAGTTTTATGTAATTCAAATTATAGATTTATTAAGAATCATTAATTTATTATTAAACATAATTAAATAAGAAATAAAATATTAGAAAAATCAAAATTTCTTGAATTGCCCGATAGTATCTATAAGATCAACATGTCCTAAGAATAATGCTCTGCAGCAGTATCTTTCCAAACCTAATTCATTCATTACTTTTTTCCTGTCTTCACCATTTTCTACTCTTTTGGTGAACTCTTCCCATAGGTGAGCTACTGGCTTGCCGCATGAAAAACATCTGATTGGAATTATCATTTTTTTACCTCATTCAAACATTTAATTATATATAGTGATTATTTAACTATCTGTAAGACTTTTGACGTTTTTTCCTAGCTTTGGAATCGCCAGGTTTGCATACTTCTTTACGACGCACATCTGCTATAAGCATATGCCTGTCATAATTAAGGAAAGTATCTTTGAGAGCATTGCTTTTTGAAAATTCAACAAAGGCTTTTGCAAGCGCTAATCTTGCTGCATCTGCCTGTGACATCTGTCCGCCACCTCTTACTGTGATTGATACATTTGCTTTTTGCGCAAATTTTTCAGCAAGGAGTAAAGGCTCCATAATCTTGAACCTTGCTAATTTAGGCTCATAATAATCAAGAAGTTGGTTATTCACTTTAACAGCACCATTGCCTGGTGTGATTGTTGCTCTTGCAACAGCTCTTTTACGCTTTCCAGAAGCATGTACAGCTTTAGATGATTTAACAATTGATTTCATATTTTTCCACCGATCTCTTTGACAATATCTTTAAGATGCATATATTTAAGATTAGACAATCTTGAAACATCTGCATTATCAACTGTCTCAAGTTTTTGTGATGCAAATTTTTCAGGAACACCAATATAACACATCACTTTCTTGAATGCTTCTCTGCCCCGTGTTTTCTTGTGTGGGAGCATCCCTCTGATTGTTCTTCTGACAATCCTGTCAGATTGTTTAGGATAATAAGGACCTTTTAATGGTATACCTATGGTTATTTTTCGCTTGAAATCTGCGATAATCCTTGCTTTAGTTCCTGTAATAATCGCTTTTTCGCAATTGACAACATTCACAGTCTCTCCAAGCAAAGCTTTTTTAGCAGCAACTGTAGCAAATCGTCCTAACACCAAGTTTGTAGCATCTATTATCATTTTTTTGACCTTTTATAGTGTATTTATTTAAATATGTGATTATATAATTATACATCTACTACTCTTATCCGATTATCCTTACTCCTTTGCCTTTAGGATTCATCTTAAGCAGTTCATATATTGTTAATATTTTACATTGTGCTTTAAGCATCTTCTCTTTTGCCTGATCTGAAAAATTAAAAGCAGCAATATTAATTTTATGATCAAGCTCACCAACACTAAGAACCTTGCCTGGAACAATAACTGTCTCATCAGGTTTAGTATGTTTGTTTAGCTTATATAGATTAACAATACTTCTTCTTCTAGTTGAGCCTGTAAGATCATCTGCAATCCGTCTCCAGATTTTTGCATTCTCAACATTAGATTGTTTCTTCAGCTCTTCTATGAGTTTTGTTAATTGAATGTTTGTTTTCATTTTACTTAAGGTTTGAAGGTTACTTTTTTATCATGATGCGAGGGACGTGGTTCGAACACGCGTAGGCACTAAGCCACAAGGCATTTGAAACTTGGCTTTTGACCGAGGAAATCAATGATTTAAGTTACCTCAACCTTGCCCGTTTGGCCATTCCAGCTGTGTTGGTTTTACACCAAACAAGTCTCCGGCACCCTCGCAATAATCTTTTGCGCGGGTATCTAATATTAAGTATTACTTATTAAATATTAGATTTTATTTAATCTCGCCAATCTGTTTGTTCAATTCATCAAGGCTTTTGTCAAACACAGTCATGGTTTCCTTGATAATATCTTTACAATTCAGCTGACCCCATGATTCTATAGTGAATATAAATGTATCTGGTTCTGGTTCTACTTTAATCTCGCCTTTTTGACAAAGATCAACACAGGCATTGCATAAATTACATCTTAGCAGACCATCTTTTGCAATTGCTATCTTACTGCTTTTTAGTTCAAACACATCACATGGACATTGTTCAACAATCTTCTCTGCATTTTCAGGATTATCTTTTGATATTGTAATTTTAGGCATAATATTATAATATGCTAAACATGGAGACCACTTATTATGTGCCTTACCTCTGCCAACAATAGCAGTTGCCACAAACTCAAGCTCTTGGTCTTTCAGCAATTTGACAATAGGTGTTTCAGGATAGACTGGCTGGATGTTTGGATCCTTGCTTTTCATCTGTGAAGCATATACAGTCTTTGGACCTTTTGCCTTAAGAGTGATTTTTAATTGGCATTGTGCACACCCTACTCCTTTGCATTTGCATTCTTCTGGTATAAAGTAGCTTTTTAGATCAGTTGTCAAAGGAATCAAACCCAATCTATGGGAAATAATTTCATCATATAAAGCAGAATTATTTTTTCTGAACTCAACCTCTTCTATTGCTAAAGTCGGGACTTTATTGATCATATATCTTCTCAATGAATTTGCATATGAAGGAGAAACTCCTTTAAGCAGAAAAGTTATTTTCATAAAATCCTTATTTTTCTCTAAAAGTTTAATATCCATTTTACCCTCATGTTTGAAATATTACAAATATTATAATTATACTCTTCTTCCTCTTTTGCCGCCTTTTTTTCTGCAGCCATCATGAGGAATAGGTGTGACATCTTCGATGATACCAATTCTAAGCCCCATTCTTGCTAATGCTCTTACAGCTGCCTGTGCACCAGGTCCTGGGTTTGTCGGACCATTGTGTCCGCCTTTTGATCTAATTTTTACATGAATAGCATTGATACCTTTTTCCATCGCTGTCTCTGCTGCTTTTTTAGCTGCAGTCATAGCTGCTGTTGGTGAACTTTCAAGCCTGTCTGCTTTGACAACCATACCACCAGAACAAGTCGCGATAGATTCACAGCCAGTTATATCAGTTATATGGATGATAGTATTATTATATGAAGCATATATATGTGCAACACCCCATCTCAAAGAACTTCTGTTATCATTTCTGCCACCGCCAAAACCACTTCTAAAACCTCTTGAAGAATCTCTTGAAGAATCTCTTGGTGAACCTCTTGAAGAGCTATGTGATGAACTTTTAGAGTAGCCACCTTGTTTTTCATTTCGCTTATTTTCTTGTGCCATAATGATTCCTTTTAATTTAATTTATTTTTTTACTATATTCCTTTCTGGATGATCTTCTCTTGCCAGTTCTGAGTTTGAAGAGAAACTAATCATTGCTTCTTCATCAATTGATACCAGATAACTAGGGGATGTTAACTTGTTACTGCCTATACTGATGTGGCCATGCACAATAAACTGCCTTGATTGGTTCATAGATCTTGCCAAGCCTTTTCTGCACACTAATGTCTGCAATCTTCGCTCACAAAAGTCTTTGATTTTTAAGGATAAGATATCATCAATCTGGCCACCTGCTTGGATTAATCCAAGTTTGGTAAGCTTATTGATTAGGTTTGTTTTTTCAATCTCACCTTGTTTTGTATTGCTGATGATTGATTTCTTAGCTTGTTCTGAATATTTTTTGAGAAGAGAACTAAGTTTCCATATTTCCTTTTTATTCTTAAACGCATACTCTTTAGTCAATACTTTCTCCTGTTCAATCCTTTCCTTCATCCAAGGATGCGGAGGTGTAGAATATTTCTTTTTTGGTTTCTTTGGATCTCCCATAATTATCACTTTGTTATAATTGATTATTTACTTACCACTGGCTTTTGCTGGAGCTTTTTTCTTAACTCCCTGAACTTTACCTTTATTTTTCCTGAAATTAGATTTTGTTTTTTGTCCTCTTGCAGGCAAACCAAACATATGCCTTGTACCTTTGTATGCCCTTATCTTCTTAAGTTTTCTTATATCATTATCTTTCATGAATTTGAGGTCACCCATGACTATATGCTTATCTTCACCAGTGATATCATCTTTTCTCCTGTTTAGCATCCATGATGGTGCACCATAACCAGAAGGATCTGAGATAAATGAATCAATATCACTGATTTCTTTATCACTCATCTCTCCAGCTTTTTTATATTTGTCAACTTTAACGATGTTACATGCCATATTAGCAAACATAAACCCAATACCTTTTATTTTCTTCAATGCATGAGCTATTGGTTTATTACCATTTAAGTCAGTGTTAGCAACCCTGATTATATGCTTAAAACTTGTATCTTCTGCCATTTTGAGTATTTTGTTATATATTATTTAGTGCTTTATTTAATGCCTTAAAGCTAAGTTAGAAATATTACGTACATTTGATTATACATATTCTAACCCTATGCGCTTTCACTCGGGCAATATTGCTTGGAGAGGGGGGTTATTTATAAAGTTTTTGGATTGTTGGGCTTTGCGTATAAATTCAGAATGATGCCATATTGAAATAGCTTATTTTTCTTCGATTGTTATGTATAATTCTTGCTAAAACTTGTGTAAATATTGTGTCATCTATACGCTTATTGATTCCTAAATGATGGCCTATAAGGAATACATCCCCAGCAACAATGCCACGAATATCCTCACCAGGATTTACTATGAATTTCTCTATAAGTATTTTCTGCTGCAGTGTTTTCATAGCCTCTATAACAGTCTCTGCAGCTTCTTTGGTGTCCATTACCATAACACCTTGCCCGTGAGGAGGCCCATGGACCTCATCTCGTTCTTCAGAGCTTTCTTGAAGCCCTCGATCTCCGCGG
>JBDRKY010000021.1:0-12611 GCA_043813525.1 Candidatus Woesearchaeota archaeon | reverse complement strand
GTATGTAAAAAGTCTCCTAATAAGGAATATTATTGCAGCCAGTTTTCATCATGGAAATCTTACAATTAAAATCATAAAGGATTTCCATACCTTAATGTCTCACGACCTGTATTGTGATAAAAACAAACATAAGGCGGCAATAATATTCTAAAAAGGAGACTTTTTACATACATGGTATAGAAAAATATTAATATACCAGTCACATATCATGCTTAGGGGGTGGAAATATGGGAAATAATAAGCTAATCAGGAATATCGCTGTATTGTTTGTTTTGCTTATGCTGGCTGTTGCTATTGTCTCTGCAGATAAATTATACATATTCAATAAGAAGAATGAGATTCTTCATGTTAATGGGCATGAGATTATCGTATTAGAGGCAACAACAAATGATGAATGTTTGTTCACTATAGATGGAGAAGGTTTTGTCATACCAGAAGGTAATGAAGATGGTCCAGATGAAGTTGATGTTTATGTGAAAAAAGCAATACCTATCAGATCAAATACTGATACTCTTTATTGTGAAATCTTAGTTGATGTGAAAATGCCAGGTAAATATATTGATGCTGAATTGCCTGAAAATGATAAAGATGATAAAGATATTTTAACAGATGATAATGAGAAAAAGCTTTTAGATGGTTTATCAGAAATTCCATCAGATAATTTGTCAGGAATTCCATCTGAAAATTTGTCAAAAGTTTCATTGGATGGTTTATCGGGAGAAGTTGCTGCAACTGGTATTGATGGTACAAATAAAAAAATAGGATTAGATACTGGATTAGGGAATGAAGTGCTTAAACAGGAAGTAAGAAAAAAAGGCTTTTTTGCCTGGCTTATTGATTTTTTAGCAGGATTGTTTAATTAATTATATAAGATAGGAAAATAAAAAACAGAGATGATAAGATGAGATTTGCACATATGGCTGATATCCATATAGGAAGCTGGCGTGAACCAAAATTGACAGAAGCTAATCTACAGGCATTTATCAGAGCGATAGATATATGTATGGAGAAAAAAGTGGATTTCATTCTTATCAGTGGGGATCTGTTCAATACTTCTTTGCCTGCGATTGATAAGCTGAAAGTGGTTGTGAAAGTCCTTAAACAAATCAAAGAAAGTGATATAGAAGTTTATGTTGTTCCTGGAAGCCATGATTTCTCTCCTAGCGGGAAGACAATGTTGGATGTGCTGGAAAATGCAGGTCTTATAAAAAATGTAGTAAAAGGAAATGTAAAAGATGGCAGGCTGTTTCTTGATTTTACTATTGATACTAAAACAGGAGCTAAGATTACTGGTATGTTAGGCAAGAAGGGTATGCTTGAAAAGACTTATTATGAATCTTTGGCAAGAGAACATCTTGAAAAATGTAATCAAAAAGAAAATAGCACCAAAGAAAAGACAAGTTTTAAAATATTCATGTTTCATACAGCTTTGACAGAACTAAAACCTGTTGAAATGGCTGAGATGGACTCTGCGCCAATCTCTCTGCTGCCAAAAGGATTTGATTATTACGCAGGCGGTCATGTACATATTGTGGAGCAGAAGAAGATTGAAGGATATGGGAATGTGATCTATCCTGGTCCATTGTTTCCTAATAATATCAAAGAGATTGAAGAGCTGAAACATGGTGGATTTTATATCTATGATGATGGGAATATATCTTACCACCAAATTCCACTATATAATATTGTCTCAATATCTATTGACTGCAATCATAGATTACCTTTAGAGGTAAGGACACTATTGTTGAAAAAAATTGATGAAAATTCAGATGGTATTGATTTATCAAAAACAATCATCACAATAAGATTATATGGTGTTCTAAGTGAAGGTAATGTCAATGATATCGCAATCAATGAGATATTTGAACAGTTGTATGATAAGGGGGCATATTTCATCATGAAGAATCTTAATAAGCTAACAACAAAGGAATTTGAAGAGATAAAGCTGAGCTTAGAGAAAAGCCATGATGTTGAAGATAGTCTGATAAATGAGCATATTGGTAAGATTGGGAATGACATTAATAATTTTGTCAGCGCTATTGGCAATGATAATACAGGCAGTGCAAAAGATGAAAAGGATTTTGTGAAGATGATGATGAATGCTTTGGATATAGAAAAGCAGGAAGGTGAAAAAATATTTGATTTCGAAAAAAGAATAAAAGAAAATTTTGAAAGTTTTTTTAAGATATAATCTCTTGATATTTTTGTTTAATTAATAAAATAAAATTTAAACAATTTGATCTATGCTTTGTCTGATGTAGTATCTGTATCTTCAACAATCTCAATCTTTAAATCATTGTCACCATCGCTCTTTACATCATCTAAATCTTTATTGTCTTTATCGCTGACTGTATTTGTTTCGTTCTCTATACTATCTAAATCTGTATTACCTTCATCATTGCTGTTTATATTTTTTACATCTGAGTTTTTAAGCAATTCATCAATAACAGCCTTAAACTCTGCAGCTTCTCCTTGCTTGTCATCCTTTGTCTCTCTGTTTGGTGCATTTCCTGTCCTGTAATATGTGCACCCAAATACAAATGTGGGGATTGTCCCTTCAGGATTGAACTCTTTGTAGAATGCAATGTGCTCTTCTGGAACTGAAGTTTCAACAGCTTCTGTTAATGTATTATCGTTTGTGTCAATTTCCCAATGATATGCTTCAATCTGCCCACTGGCAATGTATTCCTTTGCAACATTATCAAATGTTTCTTTTATCCATTTGCAATGCGGGCACCATGTTGTTGAGAACAGGAATACCAATGGCTTGCCATCATCATTCCTGCATATCTCATTGTCTTTCTTCATGAAACTTGTGATGCCTTTCTTTGTCTCTTCAGTTGTGATCATACTTGGTTCAGCTGTTTTTTCAGATGCTGGTGATTCTGTCATCTCTACTGGTGTTACATATTCAATCTTTGCTGATTTTTTGAGAGAATCTAAGTATGTTCCCATCTTACTCTGCAGCTCTTCTTCTTTTAATACACTAATTATATCTCCTTTTAGTTCATCTATTGCGGTCTTTTTCTCTTCTGCCTTTATGATGTGATAACCAAATTCTGTTTTGACTGGTTCCTTTGATACTTCTCCAGCTTCAAGTTCAAATGAAACCTTCTCAAATTCTGGAACCATTTTACCTTTTGTGAACCATCCTAATGCTCCTCCTGAACTGCTTGAAGGACCATCAGAATATTCTTTTGCAAGTTCAGCAAAATCATCACCATCATTGATTTTCTTTGTAATCTCATCAATTATCTTAAGTGCTTCATCTTCACTTCTTTCTTTAGTGCATGATGATGAGCCTTTGAAACATACTAATATATGTGATGCTTTGACTGATATTAATGTATCTTTGTTGTTGTCATAATACTCTTTTATTGCTTCTTCTGTAGGTTCATTTTTGACCAATACTGTCTCTATAACCTTGTTCAACAGCATCTGTTCTCTATAATCATTGATGAAATCTTCATATTTTATATTCTGTTCTTTGAGCTTCTCTAAGAATTTTTCCTCTGTAAGATTAAATTGTTGATATACTTCTGCTGTCTTTTGTTTTATCTCTTTATCAGTCACTTCTAACTTTAGTTTTGCTGCTTCCTGTATAAGAAGCTTTTTGACGATGACTTGTTCAAGAACATTTTTCTTTAGTGAGATTGGGTCCATTACCTGTGAATAATAAGGAGGGAGTTTTGCAATCTCAGCATTAAGCTCATCTATTGTGATATCCTTTCCATTCACCTTTGCTAGTATATTTGTTTTCTCTTCAGGCATTGGAATGAACTTATTGATGTTCATTATAAAAAATAATATTACTAAAATAGCAAGTACTGATAATGCAATTGTCAGCAAATTGCTTTTTTCTTTTTTCTCACTACCATGACTTCCAATACCTGTATGTTTTGTTTCATGATGTTGCTTTGTTTCATGATGTAGATGTTTATGTTCAGAATGTTCTGTATTTTCTTCTTTTAAATGCTCATCTGTCATTTTTCTCCTCCATTTTTTAATTCTTAAATTATATTATTGTTAAATAATAAAATGTATACTTAAATCCTTGATAACTAAGTATTAATATATTTTGTGCAAGTTATTTAAAAAAGTTTGTAGCATATAATCAGGTATATACTACTCTCTTGGCTTAGGAGAAATTAAGGATTAAATATTATAAGCTGGGGTTCTATTAGCGGTATGTAATAAGTCTTCTTTCTGGAATATTATTGCTGTCTTATGTTTGTTTTCATCATAATACAGTTCGAAGATATTTATACTGCGAAAACCTTCTGTTTAACCAGTCACGTTTTCAGAATGATAATCATCCAGTTTTCGCTGATGAAAACCGGCTGCAATAATATTCCTTTTTAGGAGACTTTACATACTATTAACGTATTTTTCAATTTGTTGTTCGTTGGATAAACATTTCTATCTGAACTATATTATCCAAATCTATATTTTTAACAATAGCAATATTTAAATATAACCTTATTTTAGAATTATCTAACATCTTGTGGTGTGTTGGTTCTAATAGCACAATATGTTGTGTATTTAAAGAGGTGTTATCATATGGAAGAAGAAAAAGGAGAAATTCTTAAGGTAAGGAAGAGGAATGGGAGCATTGTTGATTTTGATGTTAATAAGATTGCAAAAGCAATATTCAAGGCTGCGCAGTCTGTTGGCGGCAAGGATCATAAGATGTCTGAGCAAATTGCAAAGGATGTTTATAATTATGTGAAGACAAAAGAATTTTCTGATGATATACCTACTGTAGAAAATGTTCAGGATGCTGTTGAAAAGGTTCTTATTGAATCTGGACATGCCCAGACTGTTAAAGCTTATATACTTTACAGACAGGAGAGAAAAAGAATAAGGGACGTAAAAAAAGCAATGGGTGTAGAGGATGATGTTAAGCTTTCACTTAATGCTGTCAAAGTCTTAGAGAGAAGATACCTGCTTAAAGATAAGGATGGGAATGTGATTGAAACACCTGGCCAGATGTTCAGAAGAGTTGCAAATTATATCGCACAGGCAGACAGGATATATGGATCTAAATTAGATGATCTTAAAAAATCAGAAGAAAAGTTCTATGATGCGATGGTGAATCTTGAATTCTTGCCTAACAGTCCTACATTCACAGGCGCCAACACAAAAGTTGGACAATTAAGCGCATGTTTTGTTCTGCCTGTCGGAGATTCAATGGAAGAGATATTTGAGGCAATAAAACATACTGCTCTGATACATAAGAGCGGAGGCGGTACAGGGTTTAGTTTTTCGAGATTAAGGCCAGTCAATGATCGTGTCTTATCAACAAAAGGTATTGCTTCTGGTCCTGTCTCTTTCATGGCTGTCTTTGATGCAGCGACTGAAACTGTCAAGCAGGGAGGAACCAGAAGAGGAGCAAATATGGGTATCTTGAGAGTGGACCATCCTGATATCATGAGCTTTATCTCAGCTAAAGAAAATACCAAGAAATTGAACAATTTCAATATCTCCGTGGCAGTAACAGATAAGTTCATGGAGGCTCTTGAAAAAGATGAAGATTATGACCTGCTGAACCCAAGAACCAAAGAGCCTGTCGGGAAACTTAATGCTAAGAATATATTTGAGCTGATGGTCACAAAAGCATGGCAGAACGGCGAACCTGGTATTGTATTTATAGACAAGATAAATAAATTTAATCCAACACCAGAAGTGGGGGAGATCGAAAGCACAAATCCTTGTGGTGAACAGCCATTACTGCCTTATGAATCATGCAACTTAGGAAGCATCAATCTGTCAAAGATGGTTAAATATGATGAGGCTGCTGATAATTATTCAATTGATTATGAAAAATTAAGAAAGACAGTCTATACTGCTGTGCATTTTCTTGATAATGTGATTGATATGAACAAATTTCCTCTGCCACAGATAGAGAAGAATACAAAAGCCAACAGAAAAATAGGTCTTGGTGTGATGGGTTTTGCTAATCTTCTTATCCTGCTTGGTGTTAGATATAATTCTGATGAAGGAACTAAGATAGCAGAAGATGTTATGAAATTCATAGATGATGAATCAAAGAATGCATCAAGAGAATTAGCAAAACAAAGAGGAAGTTTCCCTAACTTTGACAAGAGTATATATAAAAATGGCAAACTTATGAGAAATGCAACAACAACAACAATCGCTCCGACTGGAACATTGAGCATACTTGCGAATTGCTCAAGCGGTGTTGAACCATTGTTTGCAATCTCTTACATAAGAAACATCATGGACAATACAGAGCTTGTAGAGACAAATGAGGTCTTTCTCCAAATGGCGAAGAAAAAAGGTTTCTATTCTGAAGAGCTTATGAAAAAGATAGCAAAGACAGGAAGCATACAGGATATGGATGAAATCCCAGAGGATGTTAAGGTTCCTTGTGTGATCGCTTATGATATATCTCCTGAATGGCATACCAGGATGCAGGCAGCTTTCCAGAAATATGTTGATAATGCTGTCTCAAAGACAGTGAATTTTCCTAATGAAGCAAGCATACAGGAAGTAAGGGACGCATATCTGCTCTCTTATAAGCTTGGATGTAAAGGAGTCACAGTCTATCGAGATGGAAGCAGAGAAGAGCAGGTTCTCAACATTGGTACAGTCAACAGGTCAAAAGCAGAATCTAAGAAAGGATCTAAAGAAAGATTTAAGAATGAATCTAAAGCAGAATCTAAGAAAGAATCTATTGAAGGATTTAAAGAAGCAATATCAAATAAAGAAGCGATATTAAGAGTACAGCAGGATCTTCCAGACAAAAAAAAGATTCTTTGTCCTGAGTGCAATGCAAAGCTTGTCCAGCAGGAAGGCTGTGTTATCTGTCCAAATTGCAGCTATTCGGCATGCGGAATGTAGAAATAAAAAGGCTAAAAGTTTGAAATCAAAAGCTTGAGTCAAAAACTTCAAGCTTTTTTAATAAAATGTCACCCAAAAGATTAGGTATGATCCATGTTTATACAGGTGAAGGTAAAGGGAAGACTACTGCAGCCATGGGTCTTGCATTAAGATCTGTCGGTCAGGGATTTAATGTTTATGTCATACAATTTCTCAAAGGCGGCGCTTATACAGGAGAACTTATCTCTATAAAGAATTTTCTGCCAAATGAGAAGAGCGGAATAACGCAATACGGCAAGAAATGCGTGAAAGAACTCAAACAATACAAGCTTATAGGCATTGAAAAAGGTTTTGATGAATGCAAATATTTTGATTATGTCAGAGAAGATATAGACTGCGGCGGTTGCAGGAAATGTTTTCTTGATGACGAGAACCAGAGGAAATTGGCCAGGGAAGCATATAAGCACGCGCTTGAAATAATCTCTTTCGGCAAATATGATCTTGTTGTGTTTGATGAGATCAATAATGCTGTTCATTATAATTATATAACTGTAACTGAAGCATTGGAACTTATCAAAAGAAAACCAGAAGCCATGGAATTGGTAATGACAGGAAGGCATGCTGCAAAAGAGATAATGGACATGGCAAATTTAGTCACTGAGATGAAGAAAGTCAAACATTATTTTGATAATGGTGTATTAGCAAGAAGGGGGATTGAGTATTAGTTCCTAATGAATTTGATTTTTTGAATTTGTTTGTTATTTGACATTTGTTCTTTGGAATTTAAGTAATTATTTAAGTACTGAAGTTCGCAGAGCTTCAGTTCATTAAATAATTACTTTTTTACACAACATTTAAATATTTCGAGAGGAAAATAAGTAGATTATCATTATAATATGGCTATAAAAAGGATACGGAAGAGAGATGGACAATTTGTAGATTTCAATGAGGATAAGATAGCTGGTGCTATATTCAAAGCTGCATATGCTGTAGGCGGCAGGGACAAGGAAAAAGCAAAAGCTTTGGCAGGGATTGTTGTTGAGAAAGTAAATCAGGAATTTAAAACAAGAAATCCAGCAGTTGAAGAGGTACAAGATATCATTGAGAAAGTCCTTATAGAGAATCATCACATAAAAACAGCAAAATCATTTATTCTTTACAGAGAAAAGCAGAGCAGGATAAGAGAGCTGAAGAAATCTCTTGTCGGAGCGATTGTCAACAAGAAACTGAGCTTTAATGCATTGAAAGTGTTGAAAGAAAGATATCTTCTGAAAGATGAGAATGGGACAATGATAGAAACCCCAGATGGTATGTTCAAAAGGGTTGCAAAGAACATAGCACAGGCAGATAAGGTCTACAATGACTTTGACCAGAAAGAATCTGAAGATAAATTCTTTGATGCCATGAATAATCTGAATTTTCTGCCAAATTCTCCAACATTGATGAATGCAGGCACAAAGATACAGCAGCTTAGCTCATGCTTTGTGCTTCCTATAGATGATTCTATCAAGAGCATATACACTGCTATGATGTATGCTGCAATGATCCATCAGAGCGCAGGAGGAACAGGATTCAGTTTTTCTAATCTGAGACCTAAAAATGATTATATCAGCTCTACAAATGGATTTAGTTCAGGTCCTTTGTCTTTCCTGCAGCTTTTTGACAAATCTACTGATATCATGAAGCAGGGAGGAAAAAGAAGAGGGGCCAATATGGGCATCCTTCGTGTGGATCATCCTGACATCTTTGATTTTATAACATCAAAAGAGAATCCTGAAGCCCTTAATAATTTTAATATATCTGTCAGTATCACTAAGAAATTCATGGATGCTGTTAAAAATGGCAAGATGTATGACCTTGTCAATCCGAAGAATGCTGAAGTTGTAAGGAGAGTGCCTGCGACTGAAGTGTTTGATCTTATCGCTACAATGGCATGGAAAAATGGTGAGCCTGGTGTGGTCTTTTTGGATACAATTAACAAAAAAAATCCAACACCTGATATTGGAGAGATTGAAAGCACAAATCCGTGTGGCGAAGTTCCATTATTATCCTATGAATCATGCAATCTTGGAAGCATCAATCTTTATAATATGGTCGAAGAAGGGAAGATAAATTTTGAGAAGCTCAAAGAGATTATATGGTTGGCTGTGCATTTCCTTGATAATGTCATAGATATGAATAGATATCCTCTGAAGGAGATTGAGGAAATGACAAAAGCAAACAGAAAGATTGGTCTTGGTGTTATGGGTTTTGCAGACATGCTTTATGCTCTTGGGATCAAATATGATTCAGAAGACGGTCTTAAGACAGCTGAGACTGTCATGAATTTCATAGATGATGAGGCAAGGAAAGCATCAATTGATCTTGCAAATAAACGCGGTGTATTTCCTAACTGGAAAAAAAGCATATATGCAAAGAAAGAAATGAGATTGAGAAATGCGACACTGACATCAATCGCCCCAACAGGAACTATAAGCATGATTGCAGATGCAAGCAGCAGCATAGAGCCTAATTTTGCATTATCATACATAAAAAAAGTATTAGGTAATGAAGAGTTTCTCTACGTAAACAAGCATTTTGCAAATATCGCAAGAGATAGGGAGTTTTATTCTGAAGATCTTATGAAAAGTATCGCTAACAAAGGTTCAATAAAAGATTTTGCTGAAATCCCTAAAGATGTGAGAGATATATTTATCACCAGCTATGATATATCAGCTGAATATCACGTTAAGATGCAGGTAGCATTCCAAAAGTATGTTGATAATGCAGTCTCTAAAAGCGTGAATCTTAAGCATAGTGCCAGCAAGGAAGAAGTAATAAATATCTTTAAGCTTGCTTATGAATCAGGATGTAAAGGAATAACAATCTACAGAGACGGAAGCAGATCTGATCAGGTGCTTAATATTGATTATGATCAGAAAAAGCCAAAATCAAAAGAAACTATAAAACCAAGAAAAATGAAGATTGTTAAGAAAAAAAGAATTATCAGTAAATGTGAAACTTGCTGAATAAAAAAAATTAATTATTCCCATTATACATCTTAACTAACTCTTTTCTTAATAACTTGCCAGATGGTCCTTTTGGTATATTGTCAACAAAAAACACTTCTTTAGGGCATTTGAAATCTGCAAGATGTTCTTTGCAGTGATTGATTATCTCTTTTTCTTTTATCTTCTTTCCTTTTTTCAAGACAATATATGACACAACTTCTTCACCATAAACCTCATGAGGAACACCGATTGTCGCAGCATCATAAACAGCCGGATGCTTATATATTACACCATCAACTTCACTTGGTGAGATATTTTCTCCACCTCTTATGATTATCTCTTTTTTTCTGTCAACCAGATAATAAAAATCATCTTTATCTTTATAGCCTAAATCACCTGTGTAAAACCATCTGTTCTTAAATGACTCTTTGTTTGCATCTGGTCTTTTATGATATCCATCCATCATGTTAGGACCTTTAACAATAATCTCACCAACTTTTCCTAATGAAACTTCATTTCCATTTTCATCAACTACTTTTGCAATATTCACATCTAATGGTTTACCTACACTGCCTAATCTTCTCTTATCAGGATGCGGTGGATTATAATGTGTTATGTGAGAAGTTTCAGTTAAACCATATACTTCATAGATCAATATCCTAAATGTTTCTTCAAATTTTTTAGCAAGTTCCATAGGTAAAGGTGCAGATCCACATGCAAAAACTCTCATGCTGCTAACATTATATTTGCTGATATCTTCTGGTGGATTAAGTAAAATAGATATCATTGTTGGAACAACCTGGACAAAACTAACTTTATATTTCTCAATCCATTTCCAAAATTTGCTTTTTGAAAATTTCTCTGTCAAAACTGTTGTGCCGCCAACAACAAATGACGTCAATGATACCATAAATAATCCTGTCACATGTATCAAAGGCATCACTGCCAAAGAAACATCTTTTTCTGTGAATTCACAGGCCTTGATATAAGCTGGATGCATTGATTCAATATTAAACTGGCTTAACAAGCAGCCTTTTGGTTTTCCAGTTGTTCCAGATGTGTAGATCATGACCCATTTGTCTTTGATATCAACATTTTCAACATCTTCAAACTTCTTTGATTGCTTATCCATCTTCTCATCAAAATTTAATATATTTTTCTTAATTTTTCCAATGACAATATTTGTTTCTAACACTGGACCTTTGACATCACCTATCTTATCATGGAATTCAGAATGATAAATAAAAACCTTTGTATCAGCGTTGTCTAATTGGAATTCTACCTCCTCTTTTGTCAGAGATGTGCTCATCGGATTGATGATAGCACCTAATTTACCTGCTGCAAATAACAAGAATAAACTATGCGGTAGGTTTGGAATATAAGAAGAGATTGTATCTCCTCTTTTTACACCTATACTTCTCAAAAGATTAGCAGTTTGATTAACTTTCTCAATAAATCTCTTGTATGAGAATTCTTCCCCTGTCTTGTCAAATATTAAATATGTCTTATTACCATATCTCTCTGCCTGTTTATTGAAAAATTCATTAACATTCTTATAATCCATTTTTCTCTACCTCACTATATATCTCTAATTGAAGTTTTTGTATTCTTTCTTAATATAATTATGCATTTAAATTGTTCTCTAACTCTTTTACTTTAGCTTTTTGATGAATTTAGCTGGTACACCAGACCAAAATTCATTATCTGGGATATCTTTATTGACAAAAGAGAACATCCCTATTATTGAATTCTTTCCGATTGTAACACCTGGCCGGATTATTGTTCTTGCTCCAATCAATGCTTTTTTCTTAATCTTGACTCTGCCAATATTTGTTCTGTCTATAATAAATTCATGTGCTGCAACATATGATCCTGATCCTATAAGCACACCATCTTCTAATGTTATTAAGTCTGGAAATATATGATCAATAGACACATCATTTGGTATGCAAACATCTTTGCCAATGTTTGCTCCTGTAATGCATAATAACCAGTTTTTGAATCTGCACGGAGGAATCTTATGTGATATCTCAACAATGAATGATGAAAAACATATTCTTAACCAAGACCTGACCTTGTACCAGTCACATCCTGCATTAAGCCTTTTTCCTTTGTATGGTATTGCCAATACTTTTTTGGTATCATCTTTTAGAAATTCTTTGATTTCTTTTTTTATTTGCTTATAATAATTGTCTGGCATCTTTATCAATCAGTTAATAAATATCATATATAAATCTTATTATAATTATAAGAAACTATATAAATAATGATTAAAATAAGATATATATGCTTATTAGAGGAATAAAATAAAGATGGCGCAGCAGGGTATAGGTATGGGAAGTTTTTTTGGGAATAAAAAACCAGTTCAGCAGGAAGATCAAGCTCAAATTGGTGAAATAGTAAGAGATGTGACCAGAAGGCTTAGGGTGATGGAAGAAAGGATGACCACAGACAGGAAGAATATCCTGCTTAATCAGCAGAATATACTATCTTCAACCAAGAAAGTCAATAATGAATTAAAGAATATAAACACTGAATTCAGCGAAATCAAGAAGGAAATCGCTTCTATCAACGAACAGTTAACCTTGGTAATGAATTCTCTTGCTAACACAACAAAAAAAGATGATGTGAAGGTATTGGAGAAATACATTGAATTATGGGAGCCGCTTAATTTTGTCACTAAAAGAGAAGTTGAGACTCTTATCAGGAGAATCCTTAATGAAACTAATAAATAGCAGGATTTCAAAATTTTCAAAACATTTATATAAATATTTATAT
>JBDRKY010000020.1:0-21460 GCA_043813525.1 Candidatus Woesearchaeota archaeon | reverse complement strand
GTATGTAAAAAGTCTCTTAATAAGGAATATTATTGCAGCCAGTTTTCATCATGGAAATCTTACAATTAAAATCATAAAGGAGCTCCATACCTTAATGTCTCACGACCTGTATTGTGATAAAAACAAACATAAGGCGGCAATAATATTCTAAAAAGGAGACTTTTTACATACGCTTTTTCACTAAACGCTTTAGTTGTAACAGAATTCTCATACAAACAAATACCGTATTTTTTATAAGGCTTTTTCTTACTATAAAAAAAGTATCTAACAAATCATAAAACTTAATAAACACAAACAGAATCTTAGTTATTATGACGTTTGTACATAAAGCATTCAATAGATTATGGCCTGATAAAGAGCTTAATGCAGAGGTAACTATAAGATATTCGGGAAAATTCTCTGACTATAATGCAAATGTATTATATAATTCTTTGAGAATAAGCTTTAGGCTGAGCAAGAAATGGAAAGGTGTTGATGAAGATATAATTATAGGCCTTATTCAAAATCTTATGATAAAAGTTTTCAAGTCAAAAGAATATAAGAATTATAATAGACAGAACAAGATTGAGTTATATGAGATGTTCTTGAAGAATGTTGGAAAAGTTGCCCCAAGAAAAGAAAGCCATCCTTTGCTTATTGAGTCATTCAATCGTGTCAATGATTCATATTTCAATGGGCTTATGGATATGCCAAACTTAATATGGGGAAAGCATACTTTAACAAAATTAGGGAGTTATGAATATGGCAATGATACTGTGCTGATGAGTATGGTATTCAAAGAAGCACCACAAGAATTGCTTGATTATGTTATGTACCATGAATTATTGCATAAGAAGCATAAGTTCTATCATAAGAATGGAAAAAGCTTTCATCATACAACTGCTTTCCGTAATGATGAGAAAATGTTCAGGAGCAATGGCAGGAATGCAGGGGAGCTTGAGAAAGATATTAAATATTTCCTTAGAGGAAAGAAGATAAAGAGAGCTTTTTTTGGTTCAAAATCTCAATCAAAAAAAAAGAAAACAAATCCCTTTTTTAATTTTTGGAAACAGTAAAAACATTATATATTTCACACATAATTCACAAAATGGAAATCTGAAATAAGATAATAGTTATCATCAGATATCATATTTTTGAATCTCACTTTTGTTTCGTCAATGAATTTTACTAATTCTGTCTCGTCTTTCACAATTACCACAACCTCAAAATCAGCACCACCGATGGTATTGTTTATCTGATATACTGATTTATGCATCTTGCAGAAGTTAAAGAGTTCCTTTATATCCTTTGTATTCTTCAGTTCAAAATCAATGATATAAGTATTATATCCCAATTTTGTGGGTTTCATATGTAATTTATATCCTACAATTATATTCTTATTACGCAATTTCTTTATCCTTGATCTGATTGTATCTGCGCTTGCCTTTGTTTTTTTAGCAATTTCAATTGATGAATGCCTGCAGTTTGATGCATATGCTTTTAATATCTCTATGTCAAGTTCATCTGTCTCTTCTTGTTTATCCACTCCGCACATCCTTTCAACTTTCATATTATTTATATTATTTATATTGTTTATAGTTGTTTTCTTACCACTTCCAAATATTTTGCTATCATTCTCTTCTAGAAAGAAACATCTGCTATAGTTGTAGAAGGGAGAATATAATGCCAGATTATCACGTTTTATTTTTTCTTTGTAATTTAGTTTGAAATCATCCCATACTTCATAAAACTCAGCTAAACTTTTGACAGAGATGTATAATGCAAGATCCCAACCCCCATGCATAATAGAAACAGCCCACATCTGCTTATATTTTTCAGAAGCCTTGATAATATTTAATCTATCCTGTTCAGTTGATTCCTGAAGATCTATATATACCCTAAATAAGAAGTATCCTAACCTGAATTTATCTATCAATGCATAATAACCTTTGATTACCCCTTCTTTCTCTAATCTTTTGATTCTGTGCAGAATAAAAGGTTTTGATCGTTTTAATAATTTAGAAAGTTTAGCAAGGCTGATTGATGCATCTCTATCTAATTCATATAAAAGAGTTTTATCATAATGGTCAAGTTTCATATTATCATCTTGTACAGCTAAAAATCAGATTAAATTTAATATAAATGAACATATATATAAATATTTCGTTAAAATTAAGGAATTTTCAATAGATATTTAATATAACATCAGTGTCTATTATGGTTAGTCAATAGAAAAATAGTGTAAAAATCAAGAATGGATAATAAAATGCATACAAAAAAATCAGATGTAAGATTGGTTGTAGTACCACCAGCAGGCAGAACAGAAGTTCCTCATGCAGTTCGCAAAGATGATATAAGTTTATACAAAAGTAATTATATCACAGAACAAGAAAGAGATGAGATTGTTGCAAGGGTAGTTGGAAGAGATTATGTTTCAAGAGAAACTGCATTAGAAGGAGATTCTTTAACAAGATTAGTAGGAAGTTTAGAAAAAGAATATTCAAGTAACCTTGTTCAAAGTGTTGTGAATGAAATTTTAGCTGAAAGAGAGAGTAAAATATTAATGGGTATTGATGCTAAAGTAGAAGAATTAGAAGGTATGCTAAAAAGAGCTTATGAAATATTAAAAGGTTCTGAAGGAATTGAATTGGAAGTGGAATATGATACTGGATATTCAAGAAGATATTGTGACGGCACATACAATGACAAAATAGTATTTTTATTAAGTGTAAAAAAAAGTGTTTTAGAACTCAGAGTAAGTAAGAAATATATGGATTATCAAGTATATACTAATATAGAGGGGCGATACTCATCTAATCATAAGCATTCAAAAATACTCAAAATACTTGTAAGTGAAAGCAATAAAAAAGGCATTGAAATTAAAGCAAAAAGAACAGATAGATTAATCAATAGAAGATATAGTTTAAAAGAATTGTTAACAGATTATTTAAGGATGAAATCAAAGGATGGAGAAACAGCAAAAGCGCTAACAACTGCTGTTGAAAATATCTACTCTGCAATAGATTATTTATCAACCATATCCAGAAAAAGAATTGATGCATTAAAATTCATTTAAAAAATATTAAAAAATTAAAATACACCAAATCAAACTAATAAAATGGCAGATTTTACAATAAATGAGGATGGAGAAATAATTGTGTTAGATGGAAAAATGCCTGAAGGATTACAAAAAGTATTAGGCAGAGCCATAGCTGAATATAGAGATAATGGACCAATTCCTGCTGTATCAGCTGTTTCTGCTGTATCAGCTGTTTCTGCTGTATCAGCTGTTTCTGCTGTATCAGCTGTATCAGCTGTTTCTGCTGTATCAGCTGTTTCTGCTGTATCAGCTGTTTCTGCTGTATCAGCTGTTTCTGCTGTATCAGCTGTTTCTGCTGTATCAGCTGTTTCTGCTGTACCTGAACATACACCTAAGCCAAATGACCAAGAAGATATGTTTGCAATGCTTCTGAGACAAGATGGAATTCCAGATATTCCAAAAGGTTATATTATAAGAGATCACGACAGTGGAGATGAGTTTGCTGTAGAGAGAAAGCTGGGAGAAGGAGGAGAAGGATTTAGTTATTTAGTAAAAGATAAAGAAGGGGCAGATAGGGTTTTAAAGATTATTTTACCAGGTTATTATTCATGCGGTTCAATGCACAGACTAAGATTAGATGGATATTATGATATTATCAATAGAAAATTAGGAAGAGAGGTCAGAGCAATCACTTTAGGATTATTTCATACAGGTGTTGTTAGTGATTATATCAAAGGGAGAGATTTGGAACAGGAAGTTAGCGAAACTTATAAGTTCAAAGAGCATGAAGCTGTTGATTTGTTAATTCAATTAGTTGCAAAACAGCTAAAGCCTTTACATGAATACAGATCCAGCAAACTTAGCGGTGAAAAAGTAAAAGGTATAGTACATAAAGATATCAAACCGCAAAACATAATATGTATTACAAGAGAAGATGGAAGTTTAGAATATAAATTAACTGATTTTGGAACTGTTAGAGAGCATGATGATTTAGCTACTGCTACAAGAAACTTAAGAGGTACATTAGCATATTCACTGCCAAAAGGAAAGTATGAAATACAGGATGATTATTTCTCATTAGCCAGAACAGTATTTTTCTTAATGAGTGGAGAACATCCAGAATATGTTGCAGTTGATAGATTAAGAAAACAGTATGAAGAGGGGATTTTAGGAGAGGTTGGAGTAGGCAGAAGATTCAGAAAAATACTAAAGAAAATGTTAGGACATAAAAAAAAATATGAAAATGCTGATGAATTATTAAAAGACTTAGAAAAGTTAAGAGATAAATTAGGATATAAAGACGGCAGAGTTGTTGCAGGTGACGGCACAATTGATAATATCGCAGAGATTGAAGCAAGGATTCCATTAGTTGCCGGCGAAAGAGACCCAGCAAAAGAAGAAGTAGATGAATTTGTGCAGGGATTAGAGAAAAGATTAAAGAAAGTTTACACAAAAGGATTTAAAAAAGAGTGCAGAGCAGCGGCAAAGGGTGCATTTATTGATGGACGAGAACTAGTTGCAGGAATGACTTATTTAAATCCAGAAGGTTTAGAATACAGATTAAAAGAACATCAGACTTATAGAGACTTAGCAGAAGCTCATGGAATTGATAAAGAATATTTTGACAAGGCATTTAGAGAATATGTAATTAATAAGATTAAAGGAAGATATAGAACAAGAATAAAAATATATGATACTGCTGCAGAGATTACAGCTATTCCATTTGAGATAGTAGATTGGATGATAAATTCAGATTTAAGACCTTTAGCAATTGTTGCATTAATTCCTACAACTTTATTTTCACTTAATTATTTAGGAACAGATGTTGTTTTAGGATATGCTTTAACAGGTGGTAAAATACTATTAGGAGCTGGTGCAGTAGTTGCTACAAGTTTTTTTATAGGTTTAGGATTAAAAGAATTATCAGATAAATTAAATGATAATAGGCATAAATATTTAAGAACAATTAATGGTGGACAGAGTGAATTAAGATTAGAATATAAGATTGAACCTGTTTCAAACACATTCATTCCTTGGGAGAATGAAGATGCGATTAAAGCGGCACATTTAGGTAAGATAGACCCTGATTACAAAAGAATCATAAAAAGAGCATCAGAATACAAACGAAAAGACGAAAAAGCATTGACTGCATATATTGATGTTCAGGAACAGAGAAAATTAGAGCAGGAAAAAAGTTTAGTTTTAGTTTATGATAAGGTTTAGGATGATAAAGTAGAGTTTAAAATAAATAAAATTTGTTCCTTTTAGCTCGTCCTATCCCCAACCTTTTTATAAATCAAAGATTTACAAACCCTCAAAGAAATTTTGAGGAAACCTAAAATCTCTGGTGAGATTTTAAATAAAATACAAATGGAATGATTAAAATGCAAACAAAAAAATCAAATGATGGATTGGTCGTATTACCAAAAACAGATAGCAAAGAAAGTCCACATGCAAGTAGCACTGTAAGACCATATGCAAGTAGCAGTGTAAGACCATATGTAAGTAAAAGAGAACGACCATATACAAGTAAAAGAGGAAGACCATATGCAAGTAGAAAAGATGATGATGATACAGTCACAAAAAAAGAGAGAGACGAGATAGTTGCAGGAGTTGTAGGCAGGGATTATGTTTTGAGAGGAAGCACATCAAGAGGTACACCACCAACTGAAAAATCATTATCAGCGTTAGTTGAAACCTTAGTAGCAGAGTATTCACCTAAATTGGTTGAAGAGGTTATAGCAGAAGTACTATCTAAAAGAAATAATTATCAATTAAGTGAAGCAGAAGCTAAGATAATGGAGATGGAAAAAACAATAGCAGACGCTTATAGAAAAGTAAAAACTATGGATAGCCTAGACTTAAATAAAGAGCAAGGTATCTACATGACTGATCATTTTTCTCTCCTTACAGGGTATGGTTATTGTAGATATACTACTACTTACTTCAGATTAAGATACAATGGCAGGAAACTAAGGATAAATGTTTATCACAAGTATCATACAGGATGGCGTGATAAAAAGGATAAACTTTTTGAGATCACAGCAGCAGAATCTGAGCATGGAAAAGTAGATATTTTAATATATAAAAATAGACTATTCAGAAGGAGATATTCATTTAAAGAACTTATAGCAGATTATGTAAAAGACAGATCTGGGTTTAAAGTTATGAAAAAATATAGTCATTGTCAATTAAAGGCGAGAGCTAGAATATGTGCTGTTGAAAAACTGAACTTAGCTGTATATTTGATGGCAAATGAAGCAACGCAGCTGGTAAAAGAGCTGAGATAAATAAAATAAAAATAAGTAAGATAATTAGAGAAGATAAATAGTTGATTTATATGAGAATAAAATATAGATTCAATATAAACTAAATATAACACATATTAGAACATCTATTTTCTCCACGACAAATTATAAAAGTTATGTATAAAGATATATACTCCAGAATATAAATCTATTTAAATGAAATAGCAGAGTAATATAGATTGTTGAGGGGTCAAAAAAGATGGTAATTAGCATAAAGCTAGGATCAAAGCGCTTGAAGGAAATAGAGAGTTCACTCAAGGATACTTTCCGTGTTGTGAAAGATGAATTAGATGATCATAGAGAATCCATCAATCAGAATACGAATGAGATTCAGGGCAATTATGAATACTTATGCAAGCTTGATTCAAAGATTGGCAAATTAGCTGAAAGGATAGATGAGCTAAGCATGTTTATCAGGCAGTTACAAGGCCAGCAGAAAAAGAAGTTTGTTGTCTCACAGCTGACAAGAAAAGAGCAGGAAGTCTTTCTGGTCATATACATGAATGAAGGAATTACAATAAAAGATATTGGAAGAAGATTAGGATTGACAGAAGAGATAGCTGTGTGCTATGTCAACAATCTTACAACAAAAGGCGTTCCATTGATAAAAAAGAGGATAGGTACGATGACTGAAGTATTTGCTTTAGATGAGGATTTTAAGGCTTTGCAGACAAAAGAGAACATTGTAGGGATTAATGAGACAGTCAGCCAGTCAATATTGAATTGAACCAATAACAATTAATAATAGAAAAAATAGTAAACAATATAAATAAGTAAAAAATAAATAACAAAATCATTGTCTTTGTTTGAAATCGATAAACTTTTTTGTTTTTTTCTTTTTTTTAATTTTTAGCTGCTATATTTATCTTATAGATAGATTTCTGAAAAATTATATAAATATTAAGCAGATAAAATATATAAAGAAGTGTTACACGATATGAAATAAAATGAGGGATAAAGTAGTCAGCGAGGTTATACATAATAGTTTAAAAGATATTGTTCTTGATTCTATGCAGGCGATTAGAAAATTAAGCATCAGAGATCCTGATTTTGATTATGTTGAAGGCATTAGAGATGAAGCAGGGCTGGCTCTATTGATAGATGAATATGATTTGGCAATTGAAAAAGCTGAAATAGTGATAAGAACTGTTAAAAGTTTTCCAGAAGACAGAGAACATAAGCCGCCAGGATATGAGCTAAATAAAAAAAGAGATAGAAAAGAGTATACAGCTGATGCTTATATGATTATGGGGCTTGCATATTTAGTCAAAGGCAGCATAGCTAAAGAAAAAAAAGAGATAGAAAATAATTATGTAAGTGCAGCAGAAAATTTTTCAGCTGCAATATTGATGGGTAAACAAAATTTAGAAATACCAAGAGCCTTAGCAAATATGAGTCTTGGCAGATATGATAAAGTTATTGAAGAATTAGGAATGTCTATCAAAGCAGGATATGAAACAGCATTAGCCCATTCTATGATTTGTCATGCATATTTAAGAAAATTAACTGAATATGTAGGCAGGATTCCAGTAACAGAACGTAATATCCATCCTAAAATAGATGAGATATATAGATTAAGTATGTTGGTTATTCCAAAAGCATCAGAACATCATAAAAAAGTTAGAGATATTTTAAACCAAAGAAGTAAAGCTAATGATGAAACATCTAAAGATGAAATAAAAGGATTAAATTATAAAACACCTATGCAAGATATGTATGCCAGAATGCTTTATCAAGATTCTTTAATTATGATAGCTAATGGATTGCCTAAAGCACCAGAAGGTTATCAGCCTAAAACACAAGAAAATTACCAACTACTGCAGCAGATAACTGGTATTATGAAATGTTTAGGAAGTGGTATTGAGGGAGCAGAAGAACAACATAGTAAAGGAAATGGCAGCCATAATAAAGGGAATGGCAGTTCAACTCAAAGTGATAATACAAATAAAGGCAATGGAAATAATGTTGATATACATGATAATGGCTCTCCTGCCAACGCTTATATTGGTGATAGCAGTACTCCTGCCAATGTATTTGATATATCAACAGGCACAAGGTTGTTAGAAGTTCAATGAGTATAATTTAATTTGTTTGGTGGAGTTTTAGTTCCATTTTTCTTAGATTGGGGCAGCATTACTTTCACACAGTTGATGATACTGCAGTCTTTCTTTGTATTTTCCATGTTTATACTAGAGATTCCAACAGGAGCTGTTGCAGATTACTTTGGCAGAAAAACATCAATTAGCTTGTCTGCTGTATTTATTGCATTATCTGTGATAATTTATACAATCTATCCAAACTTTTATTTGTTTTTATTAGGAGAGTTTTTTTGGGCAATAGGAGCTGCATTATTATCAGGGTCAGATCAGGCATTATTATATGACTCACTGAAAAAGCTTAAATCAGAGAAACAATCAAAGAAGATTTTTGGGAGATATGGCAGCCTTGAATTGACAGGAATGATGATTGCAGCACCAATTGGAAGTTTAGTTGCAGCTGAATTTGGTTTAAGGATGCCTATGTTATTGATGATAATCCCGTTTACAATAGCATTTCTCATTGCATTGACACTTAAAGAACCAATAATCAAAGAATCTGTCTCCAAGAATGATTTAGAGAAACTCAGCAAAAAAACAACAGCAAACAAAACAAGAAAAACAATAGCAGACAAAACCAAAAAAATTAATTCAAACTCAATTAGTTCAAAAATAGCACATACTGAATCAATGAGATACTGGAACACTTTAGTGAGTGGAATCAGATATTTTAGAGGTCATAAGATATTGCAGCTGCTTGCATTTGATAGTATATCAATTACAGCCTTAGTTTTCTTTATCATATGGACCTATCAGCCATTATTACAGCAGTTAGGAGTTCCCATATTGTATTTTGGATTTGTTCATGCAGGACTTGCCGGCATACAAGTATTGTTCATGAATCATTTTGAATTTCTGGAAAAATTGTTTGGCTCAAAAAAGAATTATCTGTTATGGAGTGCAATAATATCAAAAGTAGAAGAAAAGCATCTGATTGACTGAATTATAGTTTTATACTTTTTTTCTAATTACATTTATGTTATTTTTTCTTTTTTTTTCCTAACCGCCTTCTTGGTCTTTTTCACAGATTTCATAGCTTTATTTACAGATTTTTTAACATTTCCTTTCATAATCAACTTTTTCTCTTTCATCTTAGTCAATAAAGATTTATAGTCATCACTTATCTTTACCTGTGTAAACTCTTTTTTTCTGAATATCTCATACCTTGGCTTATCCTGCATAATCTTATTGAATTTTATATATTCATCTGGCTTGATATTACTGTCACTCTGCAATCTTTGCTGTGCAGCATATAATGCATCATAAGTTTCATATTCTTCAATAACTAAATATCTATGCTCTTCATCAATAGCCTTTGCAATATAGCCATGTATAAAGCCTTTGACCTGTTGTGAGACCTGAAGATGATTTCTCATATGCTTAAGAGCAAATTTTTCTGTGCCTTTTTTAACCTTAAATAATGCATAACCTACAATCATGATATCACCTTTTGATTAATATTAAGAATATAGATATATAAATTTATTGGAAAAAATTAGAGAAAAAGAAAAAAAAGAAAAACAACAAAAACTTACTCAATCACAAACTCAGGCGGCCTGTTGATATTTATTTTTACATCAATGCTTGTCTTTTGCTTGCCGTCATTTGCTGTGACTGTGACTATATGGTCTCCGCCATCATTATATGTTACTTTCTTTGCTGATGATGTCATCCATCCTGAATAGGTCACAACAATATCATCACCATCTTCATCAACCACTTCTGGCTTCAATGTGATTGTCTTTGTCTCTCCTTTGTTCACAGTTAGCAAAATGTCATTGATTGGCTTTATGACAGGTGCTTTGTTGTTTAGCTTGACAACAATGAGGAAAGTCTTTTGGTCTTCATCTTTACCATCACTTACAGTTACCTTTACCTTATAAGTTCCTGCATCACCTTCCTTGGTCTGCCATTTTCCACTTGCATCAATAGGTGCGCCTAAATAAGTATATATTAGTTTATCACTATCTGCATCAATGGCTTTTACACTAACTTTCACAACTTCACCTTCTACAACAACCACATCAGGCACATTGTTAAGTGATGGTTTTCTGTTCACATCCTCAACTTCAATCCCTACACTTTTTGTTGCTGTCAATTTGCCGTCTGATGCTGTTATGATCACACCATAACTACCAGCATCATTATAACCTGTCTTTTTGGTGTTTGATGTCATCCAGCCTGTATATGAGAATGTCACTTTATCTCCATCAGGATCAGTTGCTTTTGGATTAAGTATTATTGTGTCTCCTTCTTTTACAACCATCTTAGAAGCTACCTCTAAAACAGGAGCTTTGTTTTTAGGAGTGATGACAATCTTAACTTTCTTGCTTACCTTAGACTTTCCATCAGATGCAGTTACTGATGCAAAATATGTGCCTGCATCACCAACATTAGTCTGCCATTCACCATTATTATCTAATGGCTCAGAAAATGTGAATGTCACATCATCCTTATCCTTATCTGTTGCTTTTGCTATAATCCTCACCAGTTCTCCTTCAGTGTATGTTTTCACTGCAATATTACCTGCAGTGTCATCTGCGCCTGTTGAAGTGTCATCTGCGCCTGTTGAAGTGTCATCTTTTTTATCATCAGCATTATCCTTATCTTTATCATCAAGGATATCAGGTATCTCTTTTTTTATCTCTTCTGTGACTTTACCAGCTATTGCACTATCTATTGTCTTATCATCTGTCTTACCATCCTTGCCAGTATCATCAGAAATAGACTTATCTACATTTGTTGTATCAGTAGAATTATCAGCAGGATCACATACTAATTGTTCACCATCTTTCTTAAGCTTATCAATATTATCACCAACTTTAGTGCAACTAACAAATAACAAACTACATATAACTAGCAACATAACTAAACCTAATATCATATTAACTCTTTTTTTCATGTCTCTACACCTCACTTCCCTATTTTTTTTATAAAATTATTTTAATAAGATATAATGAAGTAATATTTAAACTTTATTGTTCTCGAGAAGAAACAAACAGGTTTTTGTTAGTGGATGGTAATGATAATTAGCTTATGGATATTAGCTTATAAGAATTATATGGTTTGTCGTAAACAACTGTTTTGCGATAAACGAACAAGGATAAATGAATGATCACTCCATTAACTTTAAATAAACCATATATATCAGCAAAAATCATGACAAAAGCATTAATCTTTGGAACATTTGACAAACTGCATAAAGGCCATGTTTATTTTATCAGAAAAGCTGATAAAATCACAGATGAAATTATATGTGAGATTGCTAAAAAAAATTCAAAGAATAATGAAGATGACAGCACAGAAAAAGATGAAGCTGAACTGTATATAGTTGTTGCAAGAGATGAAAATGTAGAAAAGATCAAAGGAAAAAAGCCTATTGACAATGAGATGACAAGGCTGATGAATGTCTACATGCTCGGTCTGGCAAGAAAAGTCATGTTAGGTGATTATGAAGATTTCTTTTTCGCATTGAAAGAAGTAAAGCCAGACATCATCTGTTTAGGATATGACCAAGATGATAGAGGTTTAGAAAAATATATCAAAGAGAACAAATTAAAGATTAAGATAATCAGGATTGATGCATTTGAGCCTGATAAATATAAGAGCAGTAAGCTGTGAAAAAAAATTTAAATCAATCAGAACTCTTCGAAATCATCGAGTTTCAACAGATTCTTTTGTTTGAGATAGCTGACCTGCAAAGGCCTATATTTATAGATTACATCGCCTTTTTCATCGCCGCCAAACTCCCATGGCTCTATAAGCAGGATATTTCCTTCTCTTACCCATAATTTTCGTTTTAGCCTTCCAGGTATTCTGCAGACTCTTGTTTTGCCGTCCATACACTTAACTTTCATCCTGCTTCCGCCAAGACGCTGTTCACAGACGCCAACAGACTGATTGCCTTTAGGTGCAGGGGTTCTACGCAGCATTGCTTGAATCTGCTCTTCTTCTTCCTGTGCTTCTTTTTCTTTCTTCTTGCTCATACAATATAAAAAAATCAAAGGATTTATAAATCTTGTCATATAATGAGTATGAGTTAGGGCTTTTAGATTAATATTATAAATCCCAAAAAATAAAATCCCAAATCCCAACAAATTAAATCCCAAATCCCAACAAAACCAAATCCCAAAAACAAAAAGAATATAGGGTGTAGTTCCTTTTTAGGATTTGGAGTTTGGGATTTGGAGTTTGGGATTTGGGATTTGGAGTTTGGGATTTGGGATTTAAATTAATATTCCCTACAGCCAGAACTTATACCAAGATTGCATATAATGAGGTGTTAGGTGGTTACTATCAAATCAACAAAGACAATACTTATGGTAATTTTGATAATAGTTGTAGCTGTGATATCATTGCTTGTGATTGGAGCTTTATTCCTGTTCAACAACATTGATACAGGTAATGCAATCAAGAAAGGCAATGTCGCACTGATAAAGATAAATGGGCCGATAATGGTTGAAGATGGAGTTAGTTTCATAGCATCTGATGCAATAGCCAGCACAAAAATCATTGAATATATAGAGAAAGCAAAGAATGACCCAAGTGTAAGAGGGATTATTTTTGAGATTAATTCTCCAGGCGGCAGTGCTGTTGCAAGTGAAGAGATAGGAGAAGCAATCAAAGAATTAAGAGACGAAACAAATAAGATAACAGTCGCATGGATAAGAGAAGTAGGAGCAAGCGGTGGTTATTGGGTTGCCTCAGCTACTGAACATATCGTCGCAAACAAGATGAGCATAACAGGAAGCATTGGTGTGATTGCATCATATCTTGAGTTCAGCGGATTGCTTGAAAAGTATGATGTCAAATATCAGAGGATGGTATCAGGAGAGCATAAGGATATGGGCTCTCCATTAAAGGAGATGACAGAAGAAGAGGAAGCATTGTTTCAGGAGCAGCTTGATCTGATTCATAATTATTTTATTGAAGAGGTTGCAAAAAACAGAAATCTGAATAAAGAGCAGATACAGAAAGTTTCAGATGGTTCTATTATTCTTGGCGCCAAAGCAAAAGAGCTTGGTTTGGTAGATGAATTAGGCAGCAAGAAAGAAGCATTGGAATACATTGAGAAAAAGCTGAGTATAGAAGCAGAGCTGATTGAATATAAAGAAGCACCATCTTTCTTAGAACTGTTCAGCAAAATCATGAATGAGCATGGCTTTAGTATAGGGAGAGGAATAGGTAGTGTTTTTAGTGTGGATAATGATAAAATCATAACCTAATATGGAACATTTCATACAATATACATTACAAGAAGTTCCATCACAAATAATTAGTGGTTTATTGATGTATTTAGCTAGCAAATAATCAGACAATAGTATGTGACAAAAATATCATATTATTCACTTTTTAGTAGTTAATAATCGAAAACTTTATAAATACTTCTAAAACCTAAATAAACATTAGAAACACATTAACATATGTCTAAAGGATATAGAGGATTTTGAGACTTTTAGTAAAATATTGAATATTAGAATATCATAAAACAGGGGAAAAATTGGCAGATAAAGAAACAACAAACACAGCAATGACTGTAGCTGAAAGCATAGCTAATTCTAAGAATAAAATAGTTAGAACAAAAAGAAAAGCTATGAAAGCAAGAACAAAAAAATTCCGTAAGCATAAAGATAATTCTTCAGCTGACAACAAGAGAATAGCATCAGCATTAGAGCAAATTATAGAATATGAAATAACAGCAGATTATCAAAGCTATAATGATTATGATATCACAGCTGAAGCAAAAAGAATCAGAACATCAATACAGGCTGATCTTGCATTGGAAAAAGCAAATAGTACAAAAGATGATAAACTTGATTATGAAGAATACAGCAGAAGAGAGCAGAAAACACTTGACAGGTATTTACCACAGACATATGTACTTATAAAAGAAGCGATAAGAAGAACACAGAAAGGTAGAACTGGTGAACCAATAGAAATTCATGATGAACAATTAGCAGGAGCCATTGCTTTGCATGATGGTTGTGTTATTGACCAGAAAACAGGTGAAGGTAAAAGCCTTACTGCTGTGCTGCCTGCTGTCCTTAATGCAATGTCAGGCAAACCAGTCCATATTGTCACTGTCAATGATTATCTGGCAGCAAGAGATGCTAATGGATTCTCAGGATTATATGAAATGTTAGGATTAAATGTTGGTGTGACTCTTTCTGAAGAAACAAAAGAAAGAAAAAAACATGCTTATATGGCAGATATAACTTACGGAAGCCATGCTGAGTTCTGTCTTGACTATTTAAGGGATAATTCAAAAGATAATCCAAATGAAATGGTGCAGATTGATTATCAGGATGTACAGAAAAATGGTACGATAGATGAACTGATTGAAAAAACTCACAGTTTCGCAATAGTTGACGAGATTGATTCAATCCTTATTGATTACGCACAAACACCTCATATATTGACTAAATCCAGTGAAGAGCATCTGATTGCATTGAAGCCAGGCATGGATGTAAAAGATGCATATAAGAACATACAAGGCATTGCAGATAATATAAAAGCAAGACAGCAAAGATATCTTACAAGTGTAAGAGCTCAGCTTGAACAAGACATAGGTGAATATGAACAGATCAAAAAATTATTGAATAAGAAAAAAATGGGAAATAATAAACAAACAGCAAGAAAAGAGAAAGCAAAAGCAAGAGAAAGAATATATGAACTTGAAGATAAGATTGGCAGAGGTTTATTTTTGCTCAGTGTTGCCTCGGGAGAGCCAGATGATGCATTAAAAAGATATACTAAAGCATATCAGCCTCTTTTTCAAAGAATAAGTTTCAGGGACAATAATCATAAACATAATATTGATTTCATGGAAGAGCTTACAAAAGGTTTGTTGTATAGGGTTGATGCAAGAAGAAGAACAATAAAGCTTTCTGACAATGTTGAAGAAGAATTGATAGTATCAAAATTAGTTGTTCCAGGAGAGAACGGAGCATGGAACCAGACATATGAATATAATATATTGATTAATTTCCTTAAAGCAAGAGAGTTATTCAAAGAAGGCAGAAATTATACAGTCCATGATAACAAAGTCATGATAATAGATGAGTATACAGGAAGGCCAAAGCTAAAATCAAGATATGTAGGTGGTGTCCATGAAGCTTTAGAATGCATCCATAATGTTGATATTAATAAGCCTACTATTATTTTAGGTGAAATCTCATTGCAGAGATATTTTTTGATGTATGAGAAAAATGCAGGTATGAGCGGCAGTGCAAGACCTGCAAAAGAAGAATTCTTAGAAACATATGATATGCCTTTGATAGTTGTCCCTACTCACAAAAAAATGATAAGAGTTGACGAGGGTTATAGGCTTTTTGTAAGAAAAAAAGGAAAAGATATAGCTATTATAGAAGATATTATTAGAAATCATAAAGCAGGAATCCCAGTATTAGTCGGTGCAAGAGATGTCCAAGCAACAGAACATTATCATAAGCTTTTGCTGGCAGCAGGAATAAAATCAGATAATATCCAGACATTAACAGCAAAAGATGCACTTCAGGATGGGTTTGAAGAAGCAAAAACAATCTCAAGAGCAGGCCAATATGGAATGATCACTATCGCAACAAACATGGCAGGCAGAGGAACAGATATAATTCTTGAAGAAAGAGTTAAAGATCCTGACGCAGATGATTGGTTCAGAGTCATATTCACAGAGATTCCTGAAACATTGCGCAGCTATATCCAATTTAAAGGAAGAGCAGGAAGACAGGGAGAAAAAGGAAGTTCAGCCATATATGGGGCATTAGAAGATTATTTCTTTTTTGGTGAGGTTATTGGAAGTGCTGGTCTTAAAAGATTAGATAATTATGGATTTGATAAGATACCAGGCATTGCAGGCAGAACATGGGTTAGTGCAGCAAAGAAAAAAATAGAAAGAACAGAGGCAAATGCTAAAAAAAGAAGAGAAAAAGTGATGAAATTAGATAAGGTTGATACTATACAGAGAGAAACTTATCATGATATGAGAAGGGGTGTCATGGAAAACTTTGATCTTGACATATATCTGGAAGCATATATATATAATATAATCGATGTTCTTGCAGACAATATTGCTGCATTAAGAGAAAAGTCAGAAGAGTTTGAAAATAATACCAATGTTAATCTTAATAAATTATTGGCTTATGCATTAGAAACATACAGGATATTAGGGATTGATCTGTTTGATTTAGAAAGATTGCAGGCAATGGCAGGTATGGAAGAGAAAGAAGTGAAATCTTATATGAGCAGCAATATTTATGGATTAGCAGGTATAGTTGTTAACGCAGACATGAATGGAGCTGGAACATTATCTGTCTCATTAAGTGATGATTCAGAAGAACCAGAACATTTAGGCAGAGAAAGATTACAGGCCACATTTCAGTCATATATATCACTTGTTGACGCTGTTTTGAGTGAACATAGAAAAGCAATGAAAGATTATTTAACAAGAAAGTTTCAGATAATCCATAGGCTTGAAGAAGAAAATAAGATTGAAATAATAGCTGATGAAAGAGCTTGTAGAGTATCCACAACAGCACAATATCATGATCTGGCCTCAAGGATAGAGAAAGAAGCAACTTCAGTATTATTATCAGCATCAAGAAGAGGATGGAGCCAGTTTTTAGCTGTTATGTCAGACACAAGAGAAAATATCATGTGGAGCAGTGCCGGAAAAAATCCATTTATTGCTTATAATGAGGCTGGTTTTGAAGCTTATCAGGCATTTGATTCAAATAACAAAAGAGCTTTATTGAAATCAACAAGAGATATAAGATATAAATTATTTCAATATGCGATTCAGCAAGATGATAATAAAGGTGATTATGAACTATCTGCAAGGGTTTCTGAAAATGATATTGAATTGGCATATTTCACAAGAGAAAGATTGATAAAGATGCGTCACGGCACAGATGAAGAAAAATACAATTCAATAAAAGACATGATAATATGTGAAGAAACAGCAATGCCTTATGCCAAGCCATGTTACTATCTGGCAAAAGGAATACTGACAAAAGCACTGATGGAAAGCAATACAGATTTTGCAGAATTATTAGAGAGGCATAAAGATAATATTGAAGATGGAATTTATTCTAAGCTTATCCAAGAATTCTGGAATGCAGATGATTATGATTCTGCGAATAGAAAGTTGAGTAAAAACAGCAGAGAATTAATTGATAAATATCAAGAACCACCAGTCAAAGACATGGTGGTATGAACATTTTGACAAATGATTATCAGTGGTTCTTGATGCTTGTGAATTCCACTCTTCAATAGAAGAGTGGTATTCAGATTGTATCAAGAACCACCAGTCAAAGACATGGTGGTATGAACATTTTGACAAATGATTATCAGTGGTTCTTGATGCTTGTGAATTCCACTGACTTTAAATGCATAGCATTTATGGACATACAATCAATAGAAGAGTGGTATTCAGATTGTATCAAACAGCACAAAAAGGTATGTAAAAAGTCTCCTTTTTAGAATATTATTAAGAGATTTTATATATACCTTTTTATGGGCTTTTTTTGTTAAGTATCATCAGAACAGCCTCTCAACAATATCCATAGTATATAATATAGATGCGTATGTCTGTTGTTTTGATGGTATAAACAATTCTTTCTTTTTATGTACAGAGAATATTCTTACATTATTTAGTAGATGTATCTGCTGTGTTAGTCCTGGATCAAATGTTATTCCTTTATCTCTCATCTTTGCGATTAGGTTGCCTAAACCAATTCCAGGGGATTTTTCTAACATATCCACACCTGTCTCTTCATAATATTTCCTGTGCAGGCATGTTTCAACTATTCTTCCGCATAATATGATTGATGCCCTGTAACAATTCGCATTGAATGCATTGTTTAATTCTCTTATATCCAGAGATATCTCTTCTTTTATGTCATTTGGAATGTTTGATGTGCTCGATGGAATTGTTATGTTCAATGCAGAAGTTATTGATTCAGTTAAATTTAATTGGATTATTATATTTTTGATTGTATTGATCTTACTAAGATTCTGTTTAGAATCATTATTATTTTCATCATCAAAAGTATTGATTAAACCAAATAATTCAACAAACAGATTATGTTTATTTTTATTTTTCTTATAATCAGCACCAGCTTCAAATATCAGCTCTTTTAACTGTTCAGTCTTGACTTTCATCAGCCTTTCATGGTTAGAACTCTTTAATGCTTTGAAATCAAACCTATCAGATGCAAGCATAAGCTTATCTTTTGAAATATTAGAATCATCAGAATTCAAATCATCTGGCTTATTTCTTTCCAGCTCCTCAATCTCACTTATAAGTTTTAGTATCTTTTTCTTCATAAAAATTTAGAAATAGCTATAGTATTTTAATTTTGTCATTGCAAATTTTTGCTGATGATGAATAATATCTTAAATTAATAAAAAATTCTAATAAAAGAGCTGCACATATCTATTTGGCACACTCCAAGATTATTTAAGATAGAAAAATCTAATTCATTTTTCTTTTCTTAATCCTGTAGAATGTAAGACCTTCTCTTTTTTCAATCTGCTTATGGATCATGACATTGTCACGTATAACCATAAACTCATATACATTTGTATTGTTAAAGCTATAATCCATCATAGTTTTTAGACTTAGTAGACAGCCTAAACAGGCATCTAAAAAGTCCCTCACCCCCACACAAACTATTAACAAAAGTTATAGTAATATTGTTTTAAATAGTTTTTGGTATTTAGTTTGGTAAAATGTATACTGGTCTGTAAGTTGCTAATAAAAATAAAAAAGTGAGTAGGTGTTAGGTGTTAAGAATAAGTTGGTTGTAAGTCGTTTGTAATTATTCGTAAATAGCAATTTTACGGCACACAAATAACGACGAACGAATAACCCCTTAGTTAATTTTATAAACCCATAACAATATTCACACCTATTATGGCTGATAATAAGGATAAGATCAAAGAGCTTGAAGCAGAAGTAAGCAAGACTAAATATAATAAGAGGACTCAGCATTCTATTGGCCTGTTAAAGGCAAAGATAGCTCAGCTGAAAGAGAAAGAGATTGCCAGATCATCAAAGAAAAGCGTCCATACTGGCTATTCAGTCAGAAGAACAGGCGATGCAACAATCATAATGATTGGTTTTCCAAGCTCAGGAAAATCAACCCTGCTAAATGCAATCACAAATGCTGATTCTCCAGTCGGAGCTTATGAGTTTACAACATTAGATGTTATTCCTGGACTGATGGAATACAAAGGTGCAAAGATACAAGTATTGGATGTTCCAGGTATTGTCATGGGTGCAGCTTCTGGAAGAGGCCGTGGCAGAGAAGTATTATCTGTTATGCAAAGCGCTGACATGGTCATGGTGTTGATTGATGTGCTAAGGCCAAATACACTGAAAGTCATTGAAAAAGAAATTTATGATTCTCATTTGAGATTAAATCAGAAAAGACCAGACGTCAAGATAAGAAAGACAGCAAGAGGAGGGATAAGGATTGGAAGAACTGTCCCAACACCTGACCTTAACAATGAGACAATCATAGGGATATTAAAAGAGTTCAGGATAAGCAATGCAGATGTCTTGATAAGGACAAGGATAGATGCTGACCAGCTGATTGATGTTGTTGAAGGCAATAAGGTATATGTTCCTGGCATGACCATACTTAATAAGATTGATATTGAAGATTCCACAATCATCAGCTCTGATGAATGTAAAGGTGATGATAAGATAGAAGAGAATAATAAGAAAATTAAAGCACTGGAAAAGAGATATGATGTTGATGTTGCAATCTCAGGTGATAAAAAAATAAATCTTGAAAAGTTGAAGGATCTGATATTTGATAGGATGGAATTTATCAGGGTATATTGCAAAGAAGTCGGCAAGAAAGCAGATATGGACGAGCCACTGATTCTTAGAAAAGGCGACACATTGAAAAGGATGTGTGAAAAGTTACATAAAGATTTTGTCCAGAAATTCAAGTTTGCGAGAATATTAGGTGATTCTGTTAAGTATGATGGTCAAAAAGTAATGAAACTCCATCACAAACTAAAAGATAAAGATGTTGTTGAATTGCATATTGGGTGATTATTGATTTTTCGTTTGTCGTAATAAACAGCTGTTACAAATGAAAAAATATTAAAAATCTAAGCTACTCTTCTTGTATATTCAATTTGGACTGGTTTATCATAACAATCCTTCATTATTGGAGTGACATTAGGATAAGCTTCACATACTTTTTCTGCAATCATCTCAGTTATCTCTTCACCTAAGATATCTCCTAAATCACAAATATGTTTAAGAATATAAGCTGCTGTTCTTTCAGGTAATTTAGGTCCTCTCTCTGCAAGATTTTTCCTTAGGATATTCATTGCATCAGTCCTACCTAAAGCATTTATAATACTATTTATACCTAAGTCTTCTTCTCCAGAACCAGTTGTATTATCATCAACTAAGAATATTGTTAATAAGCCATAAGCTAATTTTTCTGCATCACTGCTTTCAGGTTTTGTAGATATCATCAATGCCATATAAGATAATCGCTGTTCATAGTCATACCGGCTCCTAAGCAATGCAAGATCAGAAGATGGAGAATCTCCTATTTCTAAAACAGTTAAATCTGCCATTAATTGGTCTTCTGGACTTGAATATAATCCATGATGTTCTCCTAAATTAGGTTCAATATGTATTCCTCTCTCATTTAATATATCTAATGAATATACACCACTATTCTCAATAGTATCAGCTAAAACCTCAGGATCAACATCTTCACTAATCCTTCTTATAAGCCCAATATCATGATGTCCATCATTTAATCTTCTTCTTTCTGGATCTTTTCTTAGTTCAGATGGTTCTACTTCAATACCAGATTCCTTAACATCAAAAAAATCAGTTACATCACCTAATTCAACATTCCTTGCTCTTCCATCTTTATGAGAGATCATATAAGGGTCATAAACAATATCTCTTAGTTTACTATCTTCATCTCTAAATGAATAATCCAAACCATCTTCATTAAAATCCATATTCCCACCATCCTATTTTATTTTATTATTATTTT
>JBDRKY010000019.1:0-5227 GCA_043813525.1 Candidatus Woesearchaeota archaeon | reverse complement strand
AAATCTCAGAAAAAACTGTAAAATTTTTAAATGTGGTATGTATAACATCCATTGTAGTAGTCACCTCTTGTTTTGGGTATATAATTAAAACAAGATGACTACTACTATTTATATTTCACGAGAATTTGATACTGTGCCTGATTTGATATGCAAACAGAAAATATATAAATCTATAATATTAAGATATTGATAAAAAGAGGAAATTGATAATATGTATAGTAATAGGAGTAATATTGCGAACCATAAGATTAAGTTAGTTTATCTAATCATATTTATTATTCTTTTTTCAATTACTATGCCATTTATCTCTGCATCAAAGACAAAATATGATAAATGGAATATTGTCAGTGATTCTTTATTGATAGATTTTAATATAAGCACAAATATTTATGTGAAGCAAAAATCAGAAAAATCTGTATTAAAGAATATAAATTTAAGTCTTGGCTTTTTTCCAAAGAATGATTACAGGCAGAACAATGTTATGTTTGATGTTGCACCAAAAGATTATAAGATAGATAAAGAACTTTTGTTTAATTTTGAGAATCCGACTGAAAAATCTTATGAAGTAAAGATTGATTCTAACCTAAAAACAACAAATATGCCTGTAAAGATATCTGAAAAGATTCCATTTCCTATATTCAATATACCAGAAGAATATATATTATATATGGAAATAACAGAACTGATTGATTATAAAAATAAAGCTATTGTAGAATTAGCATCAAAGATTGCAGAGGGCAAAGATGACCTGTACGAGATAATATTTGATATGGCTGTTTGGACTCATTTGAATATAAATTATTCTTTAGACACTGTGACAGCAGAAGCTTCACTGCCAGCATCATGGGTTTTGAAGAACAGAAGAGGTGTTTGTGATGAGCTGACAAATCTGTTCATATCAATGGTCAGATCTATTGGTGTTCCTGCTAAATTTGTTGCCGGGATTTCTTACACAGAATCTGAACTGTTTGATGAGAATTGGGGCACGCATGGCTGGGCAGAAGTTTATATTCCAAAATATGGCTGGGTGCCGTTTGATGTCACATATGGGCAGTTTGGAATAATTGATCCGACGCATATCAAACTAAAAGAGAGCTTTGATTCAGACAAGACTTCTACTTCATTTGAATGGTTAGGGTACGATGTAGATATAGTATCAAGTGGAATAAAGATGAATACAGAAGTGATTGATTATGGAACTGCCATAACTGAAAGAGTTGAGATAATTAATTCCTTGGCAAAAGATATTGTTGGGTTTGGCTCTTATGACCTTGTTAAATCAAATGTAAAGAATAAAAATAATTTTTATCTGCCGTTAAGATTGAGCATATCAAAAGTAGATGGAACAGAAGGCATAGAATCATTGGAGATAATTGATCCATTAACAAAATATATATTATTAAAGCCAAATGAAGAGAGAAATATATTTTGGAGAATAAAGGTAAGTGACAAGCTTTCAAAATCAAGCATATATACATTTCCTATACATACTTATACTAGTTTTGATGAAAAAGCAACAATTGAATTAAGATCAAAACAGGGCGAAGTTATGCTGTCCCATAAAGATGTGCAGCTGCTTATGGAATCATCAGCACCAATACAGGAAAAGACATATTCAAGGAATATTGAGATGTTATGCACACCAAAGCAGGCAGCATTTTACGTTGAAGAAGATGTCATTATCAATTGCAGATTAAAGAATAAAGGAAATATAAATATAAATGATCTTACTATCTGCACAAATGGCGACTGCAAAAAGATTGAATTAAAGATATCGCAGGAAAGAGATATATCATTTCTGAAAGAGAATTTAGGTATAGGAAAACATGAATTGATAATATCAGCAAAAAACAATAAGATATCAGAACAAGCCAAAGCCAGTTTTGTAATTGAAGAGATACCTAAATTAGATATAATTGATGAAAAATTTCCAGAGATAGTCAAGTTTAGTGACGTTGTCAATATAGGTTTTACATTGACAAAGGAGACAATATCAAATCCTAAGAGTATCACTGTTAAACTAATATCTGATTTCATGTATGAGTCATGGGAAATTTCCCAATTATCTGAAGACAGGGAATTTGTTTTGGCCTTACAGCCAAACAGCTTAACATCAAAGACAAACAATTTTAAGGTATTGGTTGAATATCATGACCGAAACAGCAAGAAGTATGAGTTAAGCAAAGATTTCAGGATTGATGTTGAAAAATTAACATTGAAGGATAGGGCTGTTTTGTATATGAATAAATTAAATTCTGATCCAAAACTTGCTGTTGGCATAGGCTTAGGAATAACTGCTCTAATTATTATTATATGGTTTGTCAAATTACATAGAAAGAAATGAATTGCAATAAAACAGTATGTAGAAAGTCTCCTTTTTAGAATATTATTGCTGCCTTATGTTTGTATTTATCACAATACTGGTCGTGAGACATTAAGGTATGGAGCTCCCTTATGATTTTAATTGTAAGATTTCCATGATTAGGAGACTTTCTACATACATAAAACAATAAATATTTTAAACTAATGCCTCTTTCTTACAAGAAAAAATGAATCATGATAAAGAATCTCTTAAAAAAATCTTAGATGGCAAAAAAGTGCTTTATTTACCGGAATTTGATTTAGATAAAGATATGGTCGGAAGATGGAGACATCTTTGGCCTTCTAAATATTTAGGGGAATATGGATTAGGGTATGATATTAAGGGTTGTATGGAACCGATAATCCATAGGACAACACCAGAAGAGAGAAGAAAGAATCCAAAACGTCATGCAGTAGAGATTAAACAAGATATGAATTTTAACACTACTACAAACAGAGCACAGAAACATATGTTAAATCATTTTAAGCAGGCAATTGATGAATCAGATTTCGTAGTTTTTGGAAGAACAAATAATCTTTTTGCATCTGATGTTTTTGAATATGCAAAAAATAAAGGGAAAGTAGTTGGTTATGAAGTTGATGATCTTACTTTTGGTGAGCAGGGTGTTTTTAACAAGACAGATAAGCCAGGTGACAAATCATTAGGTGAATATATTGGGGAGCATATTAAAGGTGCTGATTTTGTAACAGTAAGTACTCCATTTTTAAGGGATGAAGTTGCAAAATTAAGAGGAAGTGCAGATAATATTTATGTTCTAAAAAACAGAATTGATGTTGACAGCTTAAAAGATGATATGCCTGCAATTACACCTGAACAAAGAGAGCAGATAAGGATAGGGTGGGCTGGTGGAAAATATCATATAGATAAACTGATTGGTTTAAAAGATACTTTCATAGATTTATATAAAAAACATGGTAAAAAGCTTGTTTTTGTCATAAAGGGGATACATGAGACTAATATGAGTTCTGAAAATGAAAGAAAACAATTAGAAGAACTCAGAAGGATATTTGAAGATAATGGCATTAGCTATGAACTACATCCTTATACTAAATCAGGTGATTGGAGACAATATTATAAGGATTTGTCAGAATTAGATTTAGATATTTTTTATGCTCCTTTAAATAATGATGCACCTCATGAAGCAAAGTCAGAATTAAAATATCTTGAATCTGCATATTTAGGCGTACCATTAGTTGTGCCTGCAATTGGCGGTCATAAACATGCAATAGAACATGATAATAATGGGATATTAATCCCACCAGAAGAACAGGTAAAAGGATTCACAGATTCTATTGATGAATTAATATTAAATCCAGAGAAAAGATTAAGAATTGCACATAATGCAAGAAAAGATTTAATCGAAAATTATGATGTAAGAAGAAGTTCTGAAGAGCTTGCAGATATTTATTCTGAGCAATATCAAAAGAAAAGAAGTAGAGGGAAATAACATGACACATAATCTGATTATATTATTGGGAGAATCTGGTTTTGGAGAAAAAACATTAGTGGATTTATTTGTACAGAAAGGATATAAAAGTATCTCATTAGATGATATGATGAAAGCTAAATTAATTGGACATGATGAGTTAGGTAATGCTTATAAAAGATTAGGGGAGAAAGCAGGACAATTGCTTAAGAATAACCATGTGGTGGTTGGTGAATTATGTTATGAAGATGATTATTCACACGCCTTTTCTGATGAGATGACAAGGTTAAATGATGTTGATGTGTTTTATTTTCATCTTGTAAAATATAAAGATGATACAATTCAAAAAGAGAAACAAGATAGAACAGCCCAATATGATAATATAGGAGCAGTAGAAATACAAATTGGAAAATTAACTCCAGAAGATGTTGTTGACAATATTTTAAATTATATTCTGTTTCATCATAAAACAAGTATTGATTCAGTATTAGAAAGATATCACTATTAATTTGCTTATTAACCCTAATTTGGTATGTAAAAAGTCTATATTAGATGTAAATATCAGTTTTATCCATAAATATCTAACAAAAAAAGTGACAACTATCAAACTAAGGTATTAAATATATTTAATTATATAATTCTTAATTTTATTTTTGTGCCTATTTATTATTTTTATGCTGGCTATTCGTACATTGTTGGATATGCAGGACCTTCTCTCCCGCCTGAATCCTTTGTTATAAACCATATGATTAATATAAATACTATAAGCGGAATAATATATTCAATAAATGGAATTTCTAATAGATCAAAATCAAATTTGTTGCAGCCTTTTCCACTTGAAGTTAAAAAGATGTATGTTACATACCCAAAAACAATTATTGCAATCAATCCAAAAGAGTTGTTAAACAATTGAACTCTCATACCTAATATCCCCAGTACCAGAATAAAACATATAATTGCTACTAAAATAAGTCCTATGTTAGGTATTGAATTATTTATCATTAATACAGCATCCCAACAAGGTGGATATTTACCGAAAACATGACCAGATACTGTAATCAACGACATCACTAAAGCAACTATGATATTTGAACTTTTTTTGAATAACTGAATCTTTGAAAGAATTGCAAATATTATGGTAAATATCAATAATAAAGGCAAGACAACATCTGTCAATCCAATTAATTCAAGATTTATTAAAACACCATTAAAATTTATAATTTTATGAACACCAAGATATAATAAGAGATTATAGATATATATAGTTTTACAAATTATGTATGTAATACCCACATTCGACAGTTCGTTTTAATTGCTTTTTTTGTATTAATTTTCAGACGATAAATAAAATATTTTATTTTTATGGTTTTTTTTATAGTTACCTACCTATGTAAAAAAACATCCTTATTTTGAATATA
>JBDRKY010000018.1:0-8241 GCA_043813525.1 Candidatus Woesearchaeota archaeon | reverse complement strand
AAGAGATAAATGGTTTACTTGTGTATTGTATCCTGAATTACCTATGGACAATAATGAAGCAGAAAGATCATTAAGATCATTTGTGTTAATAAGAAAAATTATTGGTTGTCTTAGAAGCCAATTAGGAATGAGAAATTATGAAATTATGATGAGTCTAATATCAACATGGCAAAAACAAGGAAAAAACACATTCTATAGCCTTCAGGCTACACTTTAGCTTAATAAGTACTGTTTTAATTAAACACTTCACTCTTCAATAAATTCAAGAACTTCACCAAACACTTCATCCTTTATATCTCCTTTAAGGATTACATGCTCATTGCTTTCAATCCACTTCATCTCTTTTAAATCTTCAGGTGTTGCAGTATAATCATAAACATATTGTGGATTTGATTTTTTAAGTCTGGGATCATCAGTTGCTTGTATTATAAGCAAAGGCTCATCAACATCTTTTAGATCTGTTTTAACATCATCAATCATGTTCATCAATTGATAGACAGATTCAGTAGGAAGTTTCTCATCATAGGTAATCTTATCTTCACCTTCCAAAGTTCTGTCAGAATATCTTACAAAATATTTAAGTATTGAGATAAACTTTAATTTCCAGTCTTTCATTTTGATTGCAGGCGCTATTGTAACTAAACTTTCAAAATCATGTTCAGATGCAAGCTTTAATCCTAATGTGCTACCAGTTGATATTCCCACAACATGAATTTCATCAACCATATAATACAATATCCGATAAGCAAATTCAACAGAATAATACCATTCTTCCCAATCAGTTTTTTCAAGAGCATCAACACCTTCACCATGTCCAGCTAATCTTACACCAAGAACAGTATAGTCATTCTCATACAAAAATTGCCCTAATGCTCTCATCTCATTTGGAGAAGCACCCAGACCATGTATGAGAAGAACACCTTTTGTACCTGAATTTTTATTTACAGCCTTTTTACCAGTGTCATCTACATTTGCAGAATTTGGCGTGTAAGGAACATAATACAAAAAGCTTTCGCTCTTTTCTCTAAGATTATATTCCTCTTTCACTGCATTTGAATAAGAATTAAACGCTTCAGACAGCTCACCGATATTTTCAGGAGTTCTAGCTTTTTCAAGCAAAGAAATCATATCTTTAAATTCACGTCCTTCTTCAAGCGGCATAAAATATATTTGTTGTATTTTTGTTGCATAAGCGACAATAGTAAATAAGACAAGTAAAACAATAAATAACATTATTAATCTCTTTTGCATATTCATTATCTTAGTTATTTGTTCAGAGTTATATATATTTTACTTATGCTAAACCGAAAAACATATAAATTACTGATTATTTATATAATCATATGATTACAAAAGTAAACGATATTGATTTAAAGGTTTTAAGTTTATTTACAAAAGGTTATAATAAAGGTTATTATATTCGAGAAGTTGAAAAGCTTATTAATGTAAGCTCAAGAACTGCTCTTGTCACATTAGCTAAGCTTGAGAAAAAAGGAATATTGGAATCAAAAATAAAAGGAAAGATTAAGATTTATACTATAAGAAATTCGACTACTTCAAGAGAATTTTTTATTTTAGTTGAACAATACAAAAGAATACAATTTTTTGGAAAAAATATCCTGATTAAAGAAATATTTGAAAAGGCAGATGAATTTTTAAATGACTTAACTATTGTTTTTGGGAGTTATGCCAAAGGAATACAAAATGATGATTCTGATCTTGATTTATTTATTGTTGGAAAATTTGATGAAAAAAATATTAAAGAAATTGGTAAGAAATATGGGATAGATATAAATATTAAGAGTTATCCCAGCAAAATATTTGAAAAAGAAATCAACCAAGACATCCTGCTTAAAGAAGTTGTAGAAAATCATATTTTAATAAAAAATACTGAAGAATTTGTGAGGAAAATTATAAAATGGACCAGATAAAATGGTGTTTACAGCAAAAGAAAGGCATTAAATTTGTTGAACCAAATGATAACCTTAGAAAAGCTTATCTTATAAAAGCCGAAGAGGCTTTAGATACATTAAGAACCTCTAAAAGCAGAGATTGGCAGCTGACAACTGCTTATTATACTATTTATCATTCTATATATTCTTTGTTGATGAAAATTGGAATAAAATGTGAGATACATTCATGTACAATAGAATTTGCAAAGAGATTCTTAACAAAATATTTATCAATTGAAGATTTTGAACTAATCGATAAAGCATTTTCTGCAAGAATAGATTCACAGTATTATGTGAATAGAGAAATACCTAACCAAAACTATGATATTATTATGAAGAAAACTCCTGCATTTCTTGTAAAATGCAAAAATATATTACTTGAAGAAGAAGAGATTAAATATATAATAAAGCAAATCACTTCATTAAGATAAATAATTATCAGTAACAAAAAATGCAGCAAGAAATCATAAGACAGCCAATAGTTACAATATTAGGGCATGTTGATCATGGGAAGACAACATTGCTGGATACAATTAGACATACCACTGTTACAGAGAGAGAAGCTGGAAAGATCACACAAGCTATAGGAGCATCTATTGTGCCTTTGCAGACAATCAACAGGTTTTGTGGGAAACTATTGAAAAAGTTAAATCTAAACCTTACAATTCCTGGCCTATTATTTATTGACACACCTGGTCATGCAGCTTTCTCAACATTAAGAAAAAGAGGCGGAAGCATAGCAGACATCGCTATTGTTATAATTGATATCAAAGAAGGCTTTAAGCCGCAGACAATTGAAGCGATTGAGATCCTTAAAAAAGCAAAAACACCATTCATTATTGCAGCAAACAAGATTGATCTTATCTCAGGATGGAAAAAACAAAGTGATTCTATATTAGAAAATATCAGCAAACAAAATCCTGAAATAAACAGGATCATTGAGACAAAGCTTTATGAGGTTGTTGGAAAACTGCATGAGCTTGGTTTTGAATCTGAAAGATTTGACAGGATTGATGATTATACCAAACAGATTGCGATTGTTCCAGTATCTGCAAGATCCAGCGAAGGTATGCAGGAATTACTGATGGTATTGTCTGGATTAGCTGAAAAATATCTCAGAGGAAAACTTAAGTGTGATGTCACAAAAGGTGCGAAAGGAAGCATTCTTGAGGTAAAAGAAGAGCCAGGCTTAGGAAAGACAATTGACGTCATCATCTATGAGGGTTATATAAAGATCAATGATACCATTGTCATAGGCAGCCTTGATAAGCCGATTGTTACAAAAGTCAGAGCTTTGCTTGAGCCAAAACCTTTGACAGAGATGATGGACAAAAAGAGCAAATTTCAGGGTGTCAAACAGGTATGCGCTGCAACAGGCGTCAAGATTGCTGCACCTGATATGGATGGTGTTGTTGCTGGCATGCCTATCATGGTTGTCGGCAAAAAAGAAGGAGACAAAGGAAGTGGAAGCAAAGGCAATGAAATAAAAGAAGAAGACATTGAAGAGGTAAAAAAGATAATTCAAAGACAGATCAACGAAGTGATGATAGAGACAGACAATGAAGGCATCATAATCAAGGCAGATTCAATCGGCTCTTTAGAGGCAATGGTCTCATTGCTCAAAGAGAAGGATATAGCAATAAGAAAGGCAAAGATAGGCAATATCTCAAAGAAAGATATCATTGATGCAGAAGCAAATGAGAATGATGATTTTGCACGGGTCATTTTAGGGTTTAATGTAGAGGTGATGAGTGATGCTGAATCATATCTGCAGGATTCACCAGTCACAATAATTAAGAATAATATAATATACAAGATAATTGAAGATTATGAACGATGGCTGGAAGAAGAGAAGAAAAGGATTGAGATGAAAGGCTTGGAAAAACTGACAAGAGGCTGCAAATTCCAGATTTTGCTTAATCATACTTTCAGGCAGTCTAATCCAGCGATTGTTGGAGTTGACATATTGGCTGGCATATTAAAGACAGGAACACCATTGATGAAAGCAGACGGCGTCATGATCAGCAGGGTCAAGGCAATGAAATCAGGAGAAGATAATGTCAGTGAAGCAAAAGCTGGAAAACAATTAGCAGTTTCAATGGATGGAGTCACAGTTGGCAGGCAGATACATGAGAAAGATTTCATCTACAGCGCAATCCCAGAAGAAGAATTTAAGAAGTTAAAGGAATATAAAGAATATTTGACAAAAGATGAAAAAGAAGCTCTCAAAGAGATAGGAGAGATCATGAGAAAGAGCAATCCTGTATGGGGAGTGTGAAAAAAGGGATTAAAATGACACAACTGACTTTTCTAAACAAAAAAAAGACAAAAGAGATTCTTAGTATTCTTGACAGGCAATGGGGCTTAAAAGGTTTGGATAAAGATTATGGAGATTTATTAGACTATGTTTTTATGACAAACACAAAAGACAGGATATTTATAATAAACAGGCAGATATCTGATATTAATCTTGAACAATTGAGGATGGATTCTATGGGATTGTATTTTGGAAAGTTTAAAGAAGCTGATGGAAGCAGTAAAAAAAATGAAAGTAGGAAAAATAAAGATAAGAAAAAAGGCAAAATATCAAGGAATGAGATTAGGCTTACTATTGAAGGTTCACAGATAATTGGGCCATTAGCAGCAAAGAATGTAATAGAGATAAGTGATGGCCTTATGAAGCTATGGATTAGAGGACATGATATAGAGATCAACAGAAAAGAAAAAGAAGATAATATGTATGTCATTGTGAAGAACAATGATGATTTTGTTGGCTGCGGCAGATTGAGTGGCAGCAAAATATTCAATCATATCCCTAAGTCAAGAAGAGTAATGAGTGAAGACTGAACTGCCTAAAACTGCCTGCGGCAGTAAATTCTAAGCACCAAAAAACAAATCCCAACTGCCTGTGGCAGTAAATTCCAAATCACAAAAAACAAATTCCAAAACAGCTGGTTTTGGTCATATTTTTTTGTTTTTTTTGGAATTTGGAGCTTGTTTTTTGGAATTTACAATCGAAGATTGTTGAAATCAAAGATTATTGGGATTGTTGTTTTTTGTTTGGAATTTGTTTTTTTGTTATTTGGAATTTACAATCGCAGATTGTTAAATCTGTGATTGTTGTTACTCTGTTATTGCTCTTGCCGGATGGACACCTTTTCTGTCTAGACCGCCAATGACATAACGTGGATTTCTCTTGAAATGTACACCTAAAGTTCTGGATGCCAAGGCAGCCCACATCATATTACCTTTGTTAGCATATAATTGTCCAAGTCTCTCATCATCTCCCCTTACTTTTGCATCGATAAACAGCTGGAATATGCCGTCAGGTGACTCAAGTGTTCTTTTTGTTCCTTCAGATAATAATTGCCGAAGTTCTTCTATTTCATCAGCACCACCATTTCTGACCAATGTCCTCTTTGCAGGCTCAGTCAAATAATTATAACCGCCTGCATGAATATAATCTGCATTTTTCTGCACTAATTCATATATTTTATCCAATGGCAAAGCTGGAGGAATACCATGGTACAAAACAAGCCTGTTTATAGTTCCAGTTGCAGAATCTAAACTTCTTTCAATAACTATATTTGCATATTGTATCAATTGTCCGTAAGCAACAGAAAAATCATATGATTCATCCACATACCTGTCCATAACCTGCTCTAACTGCTCCATTGAATCTATATGCCTAAAATATCCTGAAGTAACTACATCATCAATAAATTCACTGATTTCATTGCGATTAGATATACCGCTTTTATCAACCATATTTTGTGCACACTGCCTTAGTACACCAAGACACCTGAAATGACTGGCTCCTTGGCCTCCAATACGATGATGGGTATTATGATATTCAGTCAATACCTTAAAATCATTCAACAACCCACTAAAGACCATTGCTCTTTCTAGCAATTCAACCTGTCTAAGCTTATCTAATATTAATGATGTTCTCATATAAGACAGATAATTCCTAAAAGAATTGATAAGCAGAGAATTTTTGAATGTCCTATATACTCTCTTATGACCGCGAGGTTGTGTTCCTGAACCACTTTTTTTATGCTTTTTGTTTAGTTGAGCATTGATTGCGTTATATCTCCTTAAAGCTGCAGAATCATTTTGCGCCTTGGCATTAAGAATTGCTTTTATTGGATTATGCATATATATTTTTTCTTCTTCTGTCCATAAACTGCTTACCATATCTTCAGTATCATAGATTGTAACAACCTCTGTATTTGTGGCACAATCTGCCAGTTTGATACATACCGCACGAAACTTGTTTGCAGGATCAACATCATCTCTTGGGAATATGATATTAGATGTGGTCTTATAGTAGTTTTCCTGAACACCTCTTGTCATTAATATAAGTATTTCACCAAGATCACCTGTTATTTCAGCTGCTTTATCTTCATCAATACCTTTATCAACCAATCCTCGATTAAATGAGTCTGCTAATTTTTCCAAGTAATCTTTCATTAAATCAGGCTCTTCTCCTCTGAATTGGCTTTTGACTGCTGCTTTAGTTTCTGCAGCTTTTTGTTTTAATCTTTTTTTTATCTTATTTTTTTGTGCTTTCCCTAAACAAGAAAAATCCCTTTGATATTTTTTTATTGATTCATCCTGATATAATCCATTTAAAGCATCCTTAATCTTCTTTTTTAGCATTGAAAAAATATGTTCTTCCACAGTATCATGATAAAATGCACCTAATACAGTCAGAAGATCACCACTATTTGCAGTAATTAGCCTTGCAACAGAAACAGGATGATTGATATAAGGGATGCCGGATTTTCTTTTGATATCTTTATATCTATGAAAACAATCTTCCAAACCATAAAGGATAATAGCCTTATCATCATCTTCAGGCATAGATATCTTATGATCATCACATAATGATTCATCATGATTATAGATAATTGCCAAAATTCGCTCAAGCTTTTCTCTTTTTGCACATTCAAAATCATCAATAGCATGATCAAGATTTACATTCTCATCTGTAATCAGATCAACCAAATCCTGCCCAATACATGTCACTATAAGATCATCCAACACTGCAGATTGCATTCTGACAGAAAGAAAGGAATTAGCATTTATAAAGTTTACTTAGATATTTACTTGTAGGTAATAAATAGCTTATCAATCAACATTTTTTCCAGACATCATCCCCTACATAATGGATGTTTTTGATGACTTTGCCTTCTTTCGCAGCCTTCAGTTCTTCAGAATCTAATAAAGATATACCAATTGCCAATGGTTTCCTATGTTCTTCATCAATAATAATTACAAAATCATCATTATCAATGCCATCATCTATTTTTGTTATGCCAGGCCGCATGATATCAGCGCCATTCACAACAAACTTGATGGCACCTTTATCTACTGTTATTGTTTTAAGATTTGCAGATCTGAACTTATCACTAAAAACATCACCCAAAGAAATAATAAATTTAAGCGTGGGAATAATCCTATTTGCTTTGTAAAAGAATCTAATTGTTCCATTAACAACAATAGTATCATCTTCCATTATAACATTATCTTTTTTACTAATAACATCAGTTAAACCTATCTTTGTCTCTATATCTTCAGCTAATTCTTTTATTTCCTTTTTGCTCAGTTGTTTTCTCATTTTATTCGTCATATAATTACAATTTATCATTTTAAACCTTTTCAATCATCACATCCATAATAGCATCTGCATTCTTCATCTTTTCAATCAGCTTTCTATTTACATCTTTTGCTGCCTTTGCTGCGTTTATCGCAAATGTTCTTTTGTCTTTAAAATCTGATTTTCTGATGACCATCTCTGTTTTATGATCAAAGCAAGGATTTATCTCTGCAATTATTTCATCTGTTATTTTATTTGTTCCTGAATATTTATTTTTTCCTTTTGATGATTCATTATTTCCGACAGACAAAACAATCTTAATTTTCCCATTTAATTCTTTTAATTTATTCACATCAAAATCACTATCAACACCAATTATACAATCTCCATTTGCTGTTAAACTTTTGTCTTTAGTGAACTCAAGCGTATTATAATGCGCCCCTAAAATATTTTCATGGCCTTTTGTCCTGAACTTTGCAAAAATCTTTGACATGAAAGAATAAATAAAGGCAAAATATATAAATCTTCTTAATAATAAACATCTTATCTCACATTGAACAGTTTGATTAAAAAATTGTAATCTCTATATAACATGAAGTTCAATTACAATTCAACTTCTAATGCCTTAAGAATTTTTTTCTGTTTTTGAGTCAAAGGATTGATGTGTTTCATTGTCTCATACTCTGG
>JBDRKY010000017.1:0-8934 GCA_043813525.1 Candidatus Woesearchaeota archaeon | reverse complement strand
GAAAAATAAAACAAAAAGTTATAATGTATATAGGAACTATTGAGAATATGCTAAAAAAGCTTAAGATTGCAAAAGATGTATTAAATAAAAAGAAAACTTAATGATATATAATTCTCATTAATTTATACGCAAAGCCGTTTTAAACAAAAACTTTATATACTTAGATTACAGGAAAATAAAGTTATGGGAATTACAATGGGCGTAGGCGCACAGCCTCAGTCAATCATATTCAAAGGAATATTTGATTTTGATGATTTGTACAAGTCTTTACACGAATGGTTTGTTTTTAAAGGATATACTTTACACGAATCTAAATATAAGATGAAATCAAAAGATACTGGTGTTGAGAAAGAGATAATATGGACAGCATGGAGAAATGTAACTGATTTTATTAAATATTGGTTTAATATACATATTCAGATGTGGAACATTGAACCTATAGAAGTTGTTAAAGACGGGCAGAAGAAAGTGCTCATCAAAGCAAGGCTTTTTATTCAGATTAATGCTAAAATTGAATGTGATTATAATAATCGGTTTGAGAGCAGTAAATTTAAGCAAAACCTTAGAAAATTTTTAGTGGATTTTGTCCTGAAAGGAAAGATTGATTCCATGTGGGGAGACAAGGCACAGTTTATGCAGTATAAAGTGCTGGATGTAATCAAACAGACACTTGATATGCAGATAAAGGGAAATGAGCATTTTGATGTATGGTGAAAATGGCAGAAAGAAGAATTGTTGTGGATACGTTAAGGCTGAACTATCAAGGCCTTTTTAACCTGAATGAGATGTATCACATGATAGATAAATGGCTCAGAGAAAAAGGTTATGATAAATATGAAAGGAAGAATTTTGAGCATATCTATAAAGACGGCAAACAAGTGGAAGTGGAGATTGAGCCATGGAAGAAATTCACTGATTATGCAAAATGTTCTATCAAGATGAACATACTCTGCACAGAAGTAAAGGATGTTGTTGTCAATGTCGATGGGAAAAGAGCAAAGATGAACCAGGGGAAAATGCTGATTACTTTCATGGGTTTTATGGAGACAGACTATGAAAACAGATGGGAGCAGAAAGCTATCCTTTATTTCCTAAGGACTATATTTGATCTATGGATATACAAAGTTAATACTGATAAGTTCGAAGCTTTTGTTGCTGAAGATACAAATCATCTTTATCAGACAATCAAAAGTTATTTAAACCTCCACAGGAAGATGGTTGTTGGATAATGAGCTTAGAAATTTTTAAATAAAAATAATAATTTAATAAAAGGTGAAAATATTATGGCATCAAGAAAAACAATAATAATTGCATCTGCAATAATCTGTCTGTTATTGCTTACTATACTTTATATGGATTACAGGATTCGAACATTAGAAGGAAAAACAGGTGAGATTGTCACTGCTGATGCAAATGCTGGAGATACAGGACAGAATAATGTTACTGATTCTGTTGTTGTCGGAATAGATGCTGCTGATAAGAATGAGACAAAAACAGCAGACACTAAAAATGAAACAGCTGAAGCAGATACAAAAGCTGCAGAAAAGAAAGAGCCAGTGAATGTTAATATAGGTACATTAAAGGTAGTTTCATATCCTGCTGGTGCAGTTGTATATATAGATGATAAAAAAGTAGGGACTGCGCCTTATAACAATTTTAGTATGCCTGTCGGAAACTATACTGTGAAACTTCTGAAATCAGGGTATGGTGATTACTGCAAAAAAGCTTATGTGTATAAAGGAAAGGTTGAAGAGATAAAAGGATTGATGAGTAATACTTCTATTGGTTGCAGTAGTTCATCAAGTACATCAACCACTACAACAACGAATGATGAAGAAGAAGAGGAAGAAGAAGCTACAACAACTGGTATGAAATTTACTTCTGAGCCATCAGGTGCAGAGGTTAAACTAAATGGCCAATCAAAAGGAACAACTCCTGTAACTGTAACACTTACAGAAGGAACATCATTGCTTAAGATTAGTAAATCTGGATATAAAACATATTCAGCTTTTGTTAATATAAATTCAGAAGGAAGAATGACAAGTGTTGATGAAAGTTCAGAACAGAATGGCAACAATACCAAGATTGAAGACTGGGAATGGGAGTTTAGCATAGCTAAATGATTGTTTAATTTTATGTTCTATTTTAATTTTTGATTTAAAAAACAAGAAAATGAATGAGATACAGATTACATTTATTGAAAATAAAGCATTTATATGGGGTTTTTCTTCAGATAGCAGTGAAATTTTTACTCCTGTTGATGAGATCGAAAAGAGATATTTTGATATTCTCAATACAAAAAAATATAAAAAAACTGAAAAAAGTATTGAGCTTCCAGCTATTAGCAGTGCACCTATTGTGCCTGTGTCAATGAAACTTTTTTATGCTCAATACAATATAAACAAAGCTTCAAAATATAAGTTTAAGATAAAAGGCATAGAAGTAAGTGACTTTTCTTTAATTGAGGATTTGCTAAACAGTGAAAAAAGGCATGGGATATTGTTTGGCGGCTCAATTGTTTTTTCTGCGCAGTTATTAAGGTTTGCATACAGCCTTGTATCAAAGCAGAGATTTGTGCCGTATTATAAAAATGATAATCCATGTTTTATTGCAAATTTGGATATTAATGAAGATTATGAGCTTTTTTCAGACTTGGTAAAATTTTCACCATTAAGCATCAAGCAAAATTATTCTATAAAAGCAGATTGTTTATTAAGGGATGTTCTTGATTTTTTTGTAAATAGCATTGTAGTCAGATGTATTCCAGAGATAAAACATTACCTTAAAAACCAGACAAAAACAGACAGATGGCTGTGCGGGCTTTTAGGGGATAATGTAAAGATTGACAATAAGATTAAATCTGAACTTAAAGACTGGCTTGATGTAAAAAAAGTAGATCATAATCTAGCTTTTAATATGCTTTTTAAGCTGACAGAGCCTGAAGAAAACCATGATTGGACACTTAGCTTTAATATGCAGTCAAAAAAAGATCCAAGCTTGATAATAAGTCTTGATGAATTGTGGAAAGGCAGTACAAAAATCCCAATTAAGAACATAAAGATGCACATACTCAAAGACTTAGGCATTGCAGCAAAAGCTTCAAAAACAATAGAAAAAGCACTTTACACTTCAAATCCTTATGAAGTTAATATATCAGCAGATGAAACTTATAATTTCATAGTCAATGAATCTTACCTGCTAAAAGATGCAGGGTTTGTGGTGCATATACCTAAAATTAGTTTTTCTGGCTCAAGACAGATTAAAGCAAGGATAAAACTTAAGCATTCAGAAAAGTTCAAGATAACTGGAACAGGAATGCTCGGAAAAACCTTATTTGATTTTGATTACAGCATTGCATTAGGAGATATAGAGCTTACAAAAGAAGAATTTTATGAATTAAGCAAAAGCAAGGATAAATTAGTTAAAGTGAAGAACAAATGGGTGGAGCTGAATGCTGCAGATGTCAATAAAGTAATAAGATTTTTTGATGCAAACAAACAGATTTCTCTTTATGATACATTTGTTATTAATTCTGAGCAGGATGGATTTGAAATAGATGATGTAATTGCTCCAGCAAGATTTGAAAAAGAGATAGATGGATTATTTGACTTCAAGAAAATTAGAAATGCTCAGATCCCTGCTAAGTTCAATGGTGTTTTAAGGCATTATCAAAAAGAAGGGTTTTCATGGATGCTTCTTTTAAAAGAGACAGGTTTTGGAGGAATCTTAGCTGATGATATGGGTTTAGGAAAAACAATACAAGCTATAGCATATATATTAAGTTCAGAGAATAAGCCTTCATTAGTGATATGCCCTACCTCTGTTATTATAAATTGGAAAAAGGAATTTGCAAATTTTTCACCATCATTGAAAGTATACATACATCACGGATATGACAGGCTGAAAAAAAGCTGTATTAAAAAAGAGCTAAAAAAGCATGATGTTGTTATAACCAGCTATGCAACAATTAGGATAGATGAAGATATATTTGAGCAAATAAAATTCAGCGCAATAATCCTTGATGAAGCTCAGAATATAAAAAATCCGATAACAAAACAGGCAATAGCAATCAATAAGCTAAACGGAAATACACGTTTTTGCCTTACAGGAACTCCAATTGAGAATAGGCTTTCTGAATTTTGGTCAATTATGAACTTTGTAAATCCAGGATTTTTATCAAGCTGGAAATCATTCAAGAAAAATTTTGCAGAGCCCATAGAGCTGGAAGATAACAGCTCAAAATCAGAGCTTTTAAAGAGAATCATCATGCCTTTTATAATGAGAAGAGTCAAAACTGACAAAAGCATAATAACTGATCTGCCTGAAAAAACAGAGATAAAGCAATACTGCAAACTTACAAAAGAGCAGGCATCTATTTATCAGGCTATTGTTGATGATTCCCTTGAAAAAATAGAGTCAAATGAAGATAACCGCAGAGCATTGATTATGGCTGCCTTGATAAAATTAAAGCAGGTATGCAATCATCCAGCAAATTATTTAAAGGACAGCACTAAATTATCAGAAAGGTCAGGAAAAGTATGCAGGCTGAGGGAGATTATTAGTGTGATAATGGATAATGGTGAAAAATGCCTGATATTTACCCAATATAAAGAGATGGGAGACTTGCTTAAGAATGATCTGGAAGAAACATTTGATACGCCTGTTTGTTTTTTGCACGGCAGCCTTAATACAAAAAAAAGGGAGCAGATGATTGAGCTGTTCCAGTCAGATGAAGAACATACTCCAAAAATATTCATTCTTTCGCTCAAAGCAGGAGGTACTGGAATAAACCTTACAAAAGCAAACCATGTAATCCACTTTGACAGGTGGTGGAATCCTGCTGTTGAAAACCAAGCTACTGACCGCGCATTCAGGATAGGGCAAAGAAAAGATGTTTTTGTATATAAGTTTATAACATCTGGAACAGTAGAAGAAAAGATAGATGAGATGATTGAGAAAAAGCTGAATCTCTCAGAACAAGTGCTTTCAAAAGGGGAAAAAGCTATAACAGAGCTTGATAATAATGAATTAAGAGAGCTTTTTGCATTAAGAAAAGAGGCTTTAGATGATTGAATCATTAAAATAAAACAAGGTGATAATATGTATTGGGAAAGAAATTGGGATTATTTTCCAAAAGCTGCTTCCAGGCCAAGCCCAAAGCATGGCAAAAGAGGAAAGAAATTTGGAACAACATGGTGGGGAAAGAAATGGGTTGATATCTTGTCTGACTATGAATATGACCAAAGAATGTCAAGAGGCAGAGCATACGCAAGGGCAGATATGGTAAAAAATTTTAACATAGGAAATAACTCAATCAACGCAAAAGTCAAAGGTTCATCAGGTAATTATAGCGTAACAATAAGTTTTGATAAGTTTAATAAAAAAGACTGGGAAAACATAATTAATAAATTAAAGTCTGTTCCTCTTTTAATGAGCAAGCTGCTGAACAATGAAATGCCTGAAGAAATAGTGGATATAACTGGTTATTGTTTTATTCCTGATTCATTTGAAGCTGAATGCAGCTGTCCAGATTATGCAAATCCATGCAAGCACATAGCAGCAGTATTTTATACTGTAGCTGATGAGATAGACCATAATCCAATGATTGCTTTTAAGCTAAGGGGGATGGATAAGGAAGAATTATTTGAGGCTCTTGAACTGACTGATAAAAAAGAAAAGAAAACTATTAAGAAAGAAAAGAAAACTATTAAGAAAAAAAAGAAAAAAATCAAGAAAGAAAAGAAAAAAAGCAGGAAAAATAAATAGGAAAATGGATCAATTTTATGAATTTAAGCCTGAAAAAAAGGCAAATATCAAGATAAAGGAGCCTGAAGTAGAGTTCAGTATAATAAAGAGATTAGGCAAGCCTAAATTTTGGGTATCTGAGAATGATTTTGATAAATTAATGGAAAAAATATATAAAATAGCATCAAAAAATGCGAAAGAATTTACAACACAAAATAGCAAATAACAGGCAATATCAGACAACCCATAAGATGATTCTTTCCGACATTTAGTTTTGTAGCGAGTATTCCTATTGCTGTTGATGTTATCAAGATTGCAAGACCAAGAAATCCGTCAAAATAGGTTGTCAATATTATTATAAAAATAATTATTGTTGATACCAAAAGAGTGTAATTTACTTTTACAATAACTTTGCTGAATATCTTTGATATCTTCAATGCTAAAATAGATGCAATTCCTGCTGCAACTAAAATTGAAAATAAAAAAATAATGACAATTCTTATATTAATTACTGAACCAGCATTTGTGTCAATATTATGATTTGCTGTTTCAAGTATCTTATTAATAGCTATTATTGCACCATTTCTTGCTTTTCCTAAAACATAGACTGTTGCGATGCTTGTTAACATGTTAGCTGTGTTGATGCCTCCGACCATGATAAGAAAGCCTTTGCTGTCTATATCTTTCCACAATCCTATCTTAGTTCCTAATCCTAATATCTGCTGGCCAAGGATTGCTGCTTGACTGCTTCCAAAACCTGGTAAAAAACCTGCGATTGTTGCGACAAATGTGCCTGCTAATGTTGAGCTTGCGATAACTGATTTTTTGATTGTTAATTCTTTGGTTATATCCTGTTCAGGGATTGATGTGTTGTCCATCAAACTTATAGTGAGCAGGCTTATTCCAAATGCTCCTGACAATAAAGGGAATAATGGCTGGTTTAATGTTGGAATGTTCAGAACAATCAATCCAAACACACCTGACATCAGAAACATCAAAAATGCTTTGAGAATTTTATTTAGTTTTTTTTCTTTTATGATCATATATACCATTATGACAATCAAAATGTATCCGATTGAATCTTTTATTAAAGGATAAGCAAATTTCATAAATCGTATTGTTATTGGGAAACAAAGCAATGCTATCAAAAGACATCCTGCACTTCCAATCACTGTAAGTTTCACTGCATTATGACCTTCACCATCCATTAACATCTTATGTCCAGGTAATGCATTCAGAATTTGTGATTCATCTGGAGCTCCTAGATAAATTCCTGGTAAAGAATCAAGAAAAGTATGTGTTATTGCCATTGATATTATGAATATACCTAATGACACTGGAGACAGATAATTTATCAATATTGGAGAAAAGCTGATTATGATGAGGCTGATGAGATTGATATGTATGCCAGGTGTCAAGCCTGTGAAAATTCCGGAAGTCACACCAAATAAAATGCATAATATTATTTCTATGAACATATCAATCTGTTGGTAAAATAACTTAATATATTTTTCTCGACGAAAAGCAGAAGATTTTTGTGTGATTTCGGAATATTTATTGTAAATTTAGGTATTTCTGGATGATTTGCGGAGTTTTTTAAAATTTACAAATTATTACATTGTTTTCAGTAAACTATTTAAATAATGTTCTCTATAATGAAGATATCACAAAAAAAGGTGTTATCATGATAAAAAAAAGCAAAACCAAAAAGTCAAATAATAAGAATAATAAGAATAATAAGAATAATAAGATAAAAAATACTAATAAAGGTAGTGAGATATTATTTGTTCTATCAGTATTATTTATTCTTATAGTGGTCATAGCTGTTGTCTATATCATGAACAATGCCAATAAATCTGCTAATATAAATATGGCTGGCAAAGCTTTCAGTTTTACTGGCTGTGATAAATTGCCGTGTGAGATAAACAAGGCAAATGAGAATCAATTCTATGGTTTTAGTTATAAAGATGTACTTTACAAATTCAAGATAAAAGAGGTTGATTCTGTCAATAAGAAGATTAAATATGAAATTGCAAAGATGGAAGAAGATGTTGATGAAGGAATGCCAGATATGTATATTGATCTTGTCAAGTTTGTTGAGGTGGATGGTTCATATTTATATCTTGACATAACTATAAAGAATCAAGGTGATAAGGATGTCTATGACACATTCAAACTAAGATTAGATTCGCTTGATGAGGATGATAATATTTGGAAATCAACATATATTGATGTTGAAGGTATTGATCAGGATGAGAAAGTCACTAAACACATGAGCATCAAATATGATGAAAGTTATTATAAAGAAACAGGCAAGATACCTTATATAATCTATATCGACCCTACAAATGTTGTGAAAGAGTCAGATGAATCAAATAATGTGGATGATGATTATTATAAAAATTGAAAATGTCAAAAAAATTTATAATTGTAACTTATTTGTTGTTCTTATTAATTGTATTTTCATATACTGCATTCGCAGTGAAAGAAGGAGAGACTGAATTCTTTGAATTCAACAAACAGAAATTAGCATTGACAGTTGTCAAAGTCTATCCAGATAATACTGCTGATCTTGTATTGAGCAAGGAAGTGCCTGAATTTACAAAAGCTCTTAATGAAGGTGAATCGCAGAAATATATGAGCAATTGGCAGTGTTTTGTTGTGACACTCAAAGAGGTTTTGCTGAGTGGAAAAAGCAATGTCCTTATATCAAGATGCGCTGGAGAAGAAAAAGAAGAATTGCCTACAAAAGTTGAACCTATCAAACCTATTGAATTTGTTGAAGCTGTTAAATCTACTCAACTATCTGAGTCTGTTGAATCTACTGAACCAGCTGATTCTGCTGGTTCTGAAAGCAAGCAGTTAGTTGGATTATCTGAATTTTCACTTAAATCAGAGCCAATTGAAGAAACACCTATACTACAGGAGAACCTGTTTGATACAAAAGTAAGCTTAGGCACTGTATTATTGATATTCCTTGTGGTGCTTGCTCTTATCATGATTATCCTTTTTAGTGTTTTTGTTTATGTGAGGAATAACTGATAATATAATCTTTTTTTCCACCAATGTATCTCATTGGTGGTTTACAACAATAATCTTTGGTGGAAAATAATCAAAATTAATAAATTTTGAATCTTTCAAATTAAAATTTGAAAAAAGGGTCGTAAATTCGATCCGAGCGAAGCGAGC
>JBDRKY010000016.1:0-25848 GCA_043813525.1 Candidatus Woesearchaeota archaeon | reverse complement strand
TCATAACCTGTTAATTGAATTTTTGTTACTTTCTTCATATTAGCTACAATGTAGCTAACTAATATTTATATTTTTATATGTTGTAGAATATAAATCAATGAAAAGTATATACTAAAGAATATAAATTAGCTTAATAAGTACATATTTACTTAAAATTTATAAATAAGTTATAACATATAGAAATATGGTGATAAAAGATGGCAGATGAAGAATTTTTTGATGAAGAAGATAATAATTCAAAAGAAGGAATTTACTCTGATGAAGGCAGAGAAGAGATGCTAGAGAATGATGAGATTGATGCATTTGAAGAAGGCTTCATGAAAGGAGCAGAGATGGACGGTCAAAATGCTAAATGCAGGAAATGCGGCAGGATACTTATGGACAGAGATAAGATGGTGGAAAAAGAAGTGGATGATGGCATAATCTGGTTCTGTTCTGAAAAATGTGCTGACAAATTCGAAGATGAACATAGCTGATAACTTAAGGTAAGATATATACATATCATGTATAGATTAATTATAATTATGGGTTAATCTACGCCTCTGTTAAAATGGCCAGTGGTGTAACCTTTTCTTATTCTTTTATCATCAAATGCCTGATTGGATAATATTTGTTTGTATATTCTTACAAACTTACCTGTATCTTTCTTCAAATCAATGAAAAAAAACTTCACACCACAGGTTAGATAATCCTTAGTCTTATTGAACAGACCAATCTGCTTATTATTGAGAATCTGATAATACCTGCATTTACCATCTATCTTAAAACAATTTACCTTAAAACGTCTTTCATCCTCATCTATAAGCAAAGATGCTCTTATAGGCTCCTTAGTTGACATCAAAATAATATCACCATGTATTAATACAATGAAATTCTTATCTTTTAGATTTTTTATTTCTTCAAAACTAAGTTCTTGTGAAATTATTGGTATTGCATTGAATTCATTATAATATGAAATATCAATATCATTAAAAGTATTTAGCGAATAATCTAAGTGTATAATCTTCTTATCAAAACTGTCTAAATTCTCTGAAAGATAAAATAAAAGACCTCTGTCAGAGACAAGAATCCCGTCAGGGTCTATCTCTTTAATTTTCTCTAAAATAATAGGTAAATCCTTGTCTGAAACAAAACAGGGTGTGTAAACGAAAAATTTACAATCAACTAATTTTTTTACATTAATACAATTTTCTGCAAACAGATCATAGTATATCACATCTGCACCAGATTCAGCTGCTTCAATTGCAGATTTCTTGTTATATACCTTAATAAAAATCTTTGTTTTGTCTTTGTTAGGTTTTGGATTAAAGATTGGAACATATAAATAAGATATCTCATATTTATCTTTTGTCTGTATTTTTTTACTAAATATGTTAATATTAGGCAATTCATCTCCTAAATTAACAGCAGAATCTGCAGATGAAGTCTTGTATACTGATAAGCCATCTTCTGATATTCCTAAATTAATCTCAACTTCATCTCCTTTATCTGCCTCTACAATATTTTCTCCATTTAACTTTATGTACTCTATCTTATGGCCAATAACATCATCATTAGACCATATACCTATGCCATCGCCAACCTTTATACCTTTCCTAAGCCTGATTTTTCCTGAGTTGATATTGCCTAAAAAAAGACCACGATTAATAGGTTTAGCAAGTTTAGCAGATTTATCAAGATTAGCAGAATCTACAATTGAGTCATTGAAAGCAAATCCAGTTGTAAATTTTCTGTTAAAAGCAAGAAATAAATCATCCATATCTTTGTCCTCTATGTTATATCTATCAACAGATTTAAAATTAAATTTTTCATCTTTATCAAACAACAGATCAATATATTTCCTATATATACATGCAACAGTCGCAACATAAAAAGGAGTTCTTAATCTTCCCTCTACCTTTAATGAAGAAACACCAGCCTTAATTATATCTGGAAGCATTGGAAGAGTACAAAGATCTTTTGTGCTTAGAATATATTTATTATTATATTTTTTTCTGCATGGCTGCGCGCATCTTCCTCTGTTCCCGCTCCTACCCCCTGCAAATGATGAGAAAATACATTGCCCGCTATAACAAAAGCATAAAGCACCATGAACAAAAACTTCAGTCTCATGATGTTTAGATATTTCTTTAATCTCATCTAAACTAAGTTCTCTTGGAAGAATTACTCTATTGATTGTCTTCTTGGCATGTTTAATATTCTTATCACATTTAACATTCTTAGCATATTTAACATTCTCAGCACATTTAATCCCATTGGTAGATTTAATCTCCTCACTAAATTTAGGGACAGAAAATGAATTTGTTGAAGTTGCCTGAGTTGATAAATGTATAGAAATATCTGGAAAATTCTTTTTGATAAGAGGAATAAAGCATGGATCCTGAATAATGACTGCATCTGTACCAGCATCATAAGCTAATTTAATCTGCTCTAAAAAATTTTTAATCTCATTGTTTTTTATCAATATGTTTAGAGTGATGTAAACCTTTACTTTTCTTTTATGGCAATAATCTATAGCATCAGATAAATTATTTTCATTAAAATTATCAGCAGACATCCTTGCATTAAATCGTGATAATCCAAAATATACTGCATCTGCACCAATGTAAATAAAAATAATATAGCTTGATTTATAAATTATTATGTAATAAGCTTATTAAAAGAATATATTTAAATATTAATGATTTTATTAAATATAATTATATTGAAGAGGCTGATAATGAGAAAAATAATCAAGATTAATAATAAACAAGACTTTGCTAAATTTGGAGCTTTTAATGGGGTTTTTGTACCAACTTTCTTAAGTATTATTGGTGTTATACTTTTCTTAAGACTTGGTTTTATAGTTGGATCTGCTGGTATTCTACCAACTATTTTTATAATCCTATTAGCAGTTTCTGTTACATTAGCAACAGGACTTTCTTTAAGTTCAATTACAACAAATATTAGGATTGGATCAGGCGGTGCATATTCAATCATATCTAAAACATTAGGATTAGAAGTTGGTGGCAGTGTTGCTATTCCGTTATATCTTGCACAGGTCTTTTCTGTAACATTATATTTATTTGGAGTTATGGAAGTATGGCATTTTATTTTTCCAAGACATCACCCCTTAATTATTTTAAGTATTTCATTTTTAATATTGTTCTTACTTACTTTTATAAGCACAAGAATTGCAGTTAAAGCACAATTTATTATTTTTATAACAATCATTGCATCATTAATCACAATTCTTTTAAGTGGTAATTGGATATATAAAGTGGTTTCAATTCCATTGATTGGAAGCTTTCCTGAATTTTCATTTTGGGCACTGTTTGCATTATTTTTTCCAGCAGTAACAGGTATTATGGCAGGGGTTGGATTATCAGGAGAACTGCAAGACCCAAAGAGACAAATTCCAAAAGGATTACTATCGGCAATAGGAGTAACAACTTTGATTTATATTGCTGTAGCTATGTGGCTTGGTTTTTCTGCTTCTTCAAATGATCTGATAAATAATAATTTAATCATAGTTAATTTAGTTTTTTTCGGGCCTTTGATTATAGCAGGCATATTAGCATCAACATTCTCAAGTGCATTAACTACTTTTGTTTCTGCACCTAGATTATTACAATCAATGGCAGATAAATCGCTTTTTCCAGGTAGTAGGTTTATAAATAATGAAAGCTCGGAAATACCTCACAAAGCCATCATAATAACTTCAATACCTATCCTAATTACCCTACTTATCGCAAATCTTAACACTGTTGCACCAATCATTACTATGTTTTTCTTAATTGCATATGCAATAGTAAATATTGTTGTTTTTATTGAACAATCAATGGGATTAGTAAGTTTTAGGCCAACTTTATCCATACCTAAAATTATTCATTTGTATGGTGCTGCAGCTTCATTGGTATTTATGTTTATGATTAATGTGATTGCAGGATTTATTGCTTTAATATTTGTGTTCTTAAGTTATTTATATCTTGTGAGAAGAAGATTAACCTCAAATGAAGGAGATATACGGTCTGGCTTATTTATTGCTTTTTCTGAATGGGCTGCAAGAAAAGTTCTTACTCTTCCTGAATCTACAAAACATACATGGAAACCTAATGTCCTACTTCCATTAATGAATACAAGTACATTACTAGGAAATTTTCCATTAATCAAGTCAATAACTTTTCCAAACGGGACAATGACTGTATTAGGTTTAGATATTAAGAAAATCAGAAATTCTCCAGATAAAATAAATATTTCAAAAAAAGAACGAATATCTCAATTAAATGAACTGCCTTTACTAGTTAAAAAATTTGGCAAAGAAGGTATATTCACTTCATCATCTTCAATCTCTGCAAATAATTATACAGACGCTGTTTGTATTTCATTAGAGGCAATTGAATCACAAACATTTTCACCAAACATATTATTCTTACCATTTAATCCTAAAAGAATTTCATTAGATTCTTTACAAAGAATATTTAAGGTAGCAAAAAAACATAATACAGGTATTATCCTATCAGATAGAGATCAAGAGATTGGTCTTGGTTCTGAGGAAGATGTTCATGTATGGATTTCTAACAAAGTTTTAAATAAAGGAATTTTTGAGGAAAAAAATTATGATTTATCATTATTAATATCTTATAGATTGCATAGAAATTGGGCAGGAAAAATTACACTTTGGATGTGTGTACCTAAGAAAAAAAAACAAGAGGCAGAAAATTATCTTAAAAAAGTTCTTTATGAAGCAAGATTTCCATCATCAACTGTTATTATTGTTTCTACAAACTCATTTGAGAAAACTTTACAAAAAGCTCCAAAAGGAGATATCCATATAGTTCCTGTTTCAACTCCTTTGGATATTGCTAATATTAGAAAAATATCCAAAATTGAAGAAAAATCATTTTTCTTTGTAGCAGATTCAGGTAAAGAAGATATATTAGCTTAACATAACATTATGAATGCCTTAATATCTTAAAAAAGCTGTCAAAAATCTCATCATCTGTCGTGACCTGACAGAAACCTGCACCTGATTTAAGGCAATAATCATGTATCTTAGAACTGTGATTATTAAGCTTCTGGATGTATTTCTGCCTCAATCTTCTGCTCATAAAGGTCTTAAGCATCTGACTTGTCTCTGAATCATAAAGCTTTACATCACCATACATCTTAAGCTCTTTCTCCTCCCTATCCAATACCTGCACAACCTTTATCTCATGTTTTCCTAATCTCATCAGGCCCTGTCGAATCTCATCAACATTAAACAAGAAATCACTGATTACAATAACAAGGCATCTTCCTTTCAGATGCTTCCTATAACACTGCATAGCCTCTTCAAATTTAGACTGTCCTTTTATTTCAAGATTATTAAGCATATCAACTATAGAAACCATCTGAGACATCCCTCTTTTGGCTTTCAATGGATCAAGATTATCTGCAAATGTCGAGAACTCAAATTTATCATTCTCTTTCAAAGCTAAATAAGCAAATCCTGTGCCAAGCATCGCACCATAATCATATTTAGTCATTTTTTTACCAAAATTCATACTTGCACTTTTATCTATGATGATATGCACAGATAATGTCCTGTCTTCCTCAAACTGTTTGATATAAAGCTTATTGGTCCTTGCAAATATCTTCCAATCCAAAAGCCTGATATCATCACCCATTACATAATTCTTATAATCCTTAATCTGAAGACCTCTTCCCATGGCAATGGATCGTCTGGCACCTTTATAATTAGAAGTAACTCGTTTCCTGACTATCAAACTAAATCTCTTAAGCTGGCCTAAAAATGTTGTGTCTATCATTCTATTTCGTTTGTCGTTAATCGTTTGTCGAAAAGTGTTGTTTTACGACAAACAACCTACGACAGATAAATAACGAATTTCATTTAAGATGATGCTTCAATAAATCTCCAATAACATCATCTGTGCTAAGACCTTGTCTTTCTGCCTCAAAATTCAATATGATCCTATGCCTCAGAACAGGATATGCCATCTTCTCAATGTCTTTCACACTTACATGACTCCTGCCATTTATCAATGCATAAGCTTTTGATGCCATTATCAGGCCAATAGAAGCTCTGGGAGATGCACCATATTCAATATGTTTTTTATCTGTTCTTGTTGCAGCAACAATCTTTACAACACTCTTTGCCAGATCATCTGCTATAGGAACCTGCTTAGTAAGCTTCTGCAATGCCAAAAAACTGGTCTTTCCTAAAATCTTTTTTATAATAATCTCTTTATTAACCTTTGTGAATCTATTGATTATTTCAACCTCATCATCATAAGGCGGGTAAGTCAAAAGAATCTTCAGCAAAAACCTATCTGTCTGAGCTTCAGGCAAAGGATATGTGCCTTCCTGCTCTATAGGGTTCTGTGTAGCAAGAACAAAAAAAGGATTGTCCAGCTTATAAGTCTTGGTGCCTATAGTAACCTGCTTCTCCTGCATCGCTTCCAACAGCGCAGATTGTGTTTTAGGTGTTGCCCTGTTTATCTCGTCTGCAAGAACTATGTTTGCAAATATAGGCCCTTCCTGAAACTTGAAAAACCTTTTGCCGCCAACTTCCTGTATGACTTCTGTCCCTGTGATATCAGACGGCATCAGATCTGGAGTGCTTTGTATTCTCGAAAACTTCATATCCATAACCTGTGATAAAGTATTGATCGCAAGTGTCTTACCCATACCTGGATAACTCTCAAGCAATGCATTGCTATCACAAAGCATAGCCACAATTATCTGTTCAATCGGCTCACGCTGACCAACTATAACTTTGTTTATCTGCTTAAATACTGCATCAAAAGTTCCCTTTAATTTTTCAATATCTATCATTTTGATTTACCTCTTTTATTATCATTCAATCCCAATCTTTCTTATCTCTCCAAAATATTTCCTAATATATATTCTTTTCTTTTTTGGAATGGTCTCTTCAAAGCTCTTATCACTCTGCTCAAATATATCCTCAGGAAGATATAGATCACGTTTGGGCTTATCTTTATTAGCAACCAATGCCATCTCATTTATCTGTGCATCATCATTCAGATCCTCAAGATTGACATCTGCATCAATGAGACTATTTGGAACAACACCATCTAACAGACCTTTATCACTCTTAAAAGAAAATGATTCCAGACCTGCCTTCAGATCATATATTAAAAGATCATTTGAGCTGGCAAAAAGAACAGCTCCTGAAGCAACAATGATTGCCATAAGCAAATAAGTTATCTGTTTAATGTCAATGAAACTTGATATAGGAACATTTTTTAGTGCATTTATCACACTGATATGAAGCCTTGAAACAACATAATTGACTATGTTGACATGATCAGCAGCTGTCCTGAGCTTTTCAGCAAGAAATGGATTTTTCTTTTCCAGGTCCACAAGATTCTTAGAGCTTACCTCTTTATTAAGAACAACTGCAAAATAAATCATAGCTATTGTAAAAGATAATCCCCAATAATAAAAATTAAACAAGCTCAGAAAAAGAAATGATGTAAGGAAAACTAACAAAGCCCTTAAAAATACCATGAACAAGATTACCTTGTTCTGTGTGGCCTGTATCTCCTTTAACGCTGATTTAAAGTCATGCATTTTGTTTACCGATTTATATATGGTTTGTGGCTTGTAGCTGGTGGTTTGTAGCTTGTTGCTTGTAGCAATAGCAAGTTAGTCATGCTATAAAGCTTTAATAGTTCTTTGAACTTTCAAGCCTTTCTAACAAGACAAAACTTATGGCTACAAGCCACGAGCTACAAGCCTTTTTTAAAACTTAATCTATCGCATTATTCATACAATTTTTCATTGCTTCTAATTCATTATTATTCAAACAGCTTTCAACATCATCAAGCTTGTCTTCTGCTTTTTTAAGATTCTTCTCCAATGAGCCAATCTCAGCCTCTGCAGCAGCAAGTGCTTCTGACTTCGCAGTATACTGGAATGTCATCTGTTTAAGATCATTTGTTGCTGTGTCAAGACTATCTTTAGTCTCTTTAAGAACAGACTGTGTCTTTGTCAGCTCACCCTCTGTCTGCTCATATATTTGATTATATTCATCTCTTGATTTCTCTTCAATCTGTTTTGTCTCATTTAACTCCAATGAAAGATTTTGTGTTTTACCTTTACACAACTGCAATGAAAGTGTTGTCTGTGTCAGATTATTGCTGATTGATTCCAACTCATCTTCCATATGATTATAGTCTACATTGACATTACCAAGCGCATGCGTGAAATACAATGTCAGCAGTACTGTCGCTGTTACAACAACACCTATCAAAAACAAAAGGTTAAAGTTTATATCTTGTTTTAGGAATGACATCTTAATATTTACCTCTTTCTGATTTTTTCTTTAATTCTTCTTACTAATACTTCAATTAGGAACATGACCATAGCAGCAATGACAAAATACCAATCAACATATTTTTTAGATAATATCTCTACTTTTGCCTTATCCTTTGCTTTATTTACAATGCTCTTAATATCATTGATTATAAATATATTTCCATTGGTCTTAGTTACCAACAATTCTATAGCATCCTGATTAAAACCGATATCCAAATATTCCTTATCATAATTAACACCAAACTCCTTGCCAAGAATCTTAGCAAAACCAGTTTCAGTAGGAACAATCAGGCATTCATAATGATCCTCAACACTGTTGAAATTACATTCATCAGTCTTAGGTGCTTCTTTACCTTTATACTCAACCTTTGTCTCCTTATTGACAATAGCATCTGTAACCCTAACATATGAATCTCTCTTCCTGTTTGGATCACCTACACCCCAATCCATCATCCTATACATCAAAAAAATATTTTTTGGCAGATACATATCCTGCGCCCATAATGCACCATCATCTGTTGAGATAACACCAACTTTATTATAACTATTTACTGAAACAATTGGGACACCTGTGCCTGTTGTGACAAGAACATCTGCTGCAGCAGTCGGAACAACTGAATTATATTTCAACAGGCTTCCGCTCACACTCAACCCTTGTGTAACCCAATGATTAGGATTTGATATGATTAGATTCTTTTCAAACAGATTCTCAACTTCCTGAGCAGATTCAATAAACATCCCCCTGCCAAAAGCACTTATTGACTGCCTTGATTTTCTGAGAGGAGTATCATCAAAATCATCATTCTTAAGATTATAGCTATGAACCCTGATGCCTCTATTTCTCATAGATTTCATATATTCAATAGAATTCTTAAAGACATCCTCAAATATTGCACCATCTGAGATAACAATGACATTATTATTGCCGGATTTCCCCTGCAACAGTTCATCTGCCTTTTTTAAACCCTTATCTAAAGAAGCTGGCCGATACCATTTGACACCATCTATCTCATTTACGTCATTATGATCAATCATCTTTTTTACAATCGCATCCTTATTTTGCATAGGGCTCCAGTCAGATATGACTTCACCAATATGTGCAAAACTTATGACAGCGATAGATATCTTCTCTTTCCTAAATATAAGCTGGTTCAATATATCATTGGCAATAAGCTCTTCCCTAGTCATCTTTTCAGTGATGTAGCCAGAACCATCAAGAAGAAATACAAAATTAAAATCAATGCCAACCTCTTCCATATTACCACGTTTTACAGGCAGCAATAGATCTATATTAGAACTTTTTAAGAAAGAAGCCTCACCACCAATCACAATCATACCATTTCCTTCATCTGTGAAATCCTCCAATACCTTGCCTTGCTCATAAGTGATATCATCCATCTTATCATTGACAACAACAGAATAATATTTTGACAGATCATTAGGAATAGCTGCTATCTTGTCAACATTATATCTTGCAGTAAGTATATTATCAACATACGAGCTCTTTTTTGAAAGATAAAGCACTTTTGGCTTCTCAACAACCTCAACCACATGATAATAATGATTGTTTTGGTCATACCTATCTTTTGTTTGGATATCTGCGATGATCTTATACTGGCCAATCTTAGAGAACTTATGCTTTATCTGGATATCATCTTCTGATGTTTCCTTATCAAAAACAGCCTGTCCTTCAATAGTAACCTTGACCTTGACAGGTTTTTTTGCATTATCAATGATAACATTGAATACATAATCAGTATCAATTATCGTGGAATAAGGACCATTTAAGGAAATACTTGCATCTGGAAATTTTTCTTCTAACTTGATAGCATTGATTGTAGTATTGAATTTCTTTGCAAATGTCACTACATCCTTAAAATTCATACTATCTGGATCATTATTACCATCTGTGATTAATAATATATTCTTCTTATGGAGCTCTCTAAATATTTCATCACCTAACATAGAAGTTGTTCCAGAAGCAATCATCCGCATGTTTGTAGGAATCTCTACAGAAAGCTTATCCTGTAATTGCTTGACATCAGATGCACCAGATGAAAACAATCCCATTGAAGATGAATTATCATATAAGATATTTATTTCAGGATTACCATCAGTTATCTCTTTAATTATTATATATGGACTCGTAAGAGCAAAGATTAAAAGCCCTAATATAATCGCCCTTGAGAAAAATAATAAGATTCTGTATTTCCAAATACCTGATTTTTCTTCCTTCTCAAATTTGACAAAATTAACTATTAGTATCACAAATAACAATATGAATATAGGAATCAACAGCAATGCCATCTCTGGCTTGTCAATCTTAATCATATCAAGCAGCATGGTTATAGATCACCTCTGATTTTGATATATAATAATTCCAAAAATAATATAGCTAATGCTGCATAAATCAGATATGTTATCATCCTTTTCTTGACATCAGTTCCAACTATATCAGATTCATATGCACCATTTGTCTGAGAATCCAAAACATGATTTATGTTAGATTCTTTCGGGCTGAGAAGATTTACATAAACATTTCTTCCTTTTATAGTGTGTTTGCCAATCTCATTAAAGCTGATCTTAGATTCTTTTAGATTTTTTGTTGGTGTAGTTATCTCGACATCATCATCAAAAATAAGCTTCTCACCAACCCTATAATTAAGATTATTTACATTTTCAGCATTGATAAGATAATCTATCAGCTGCTGCCAAAATAAAGGATATGAAATATCAAACTTAAATTTGCTGTTTGAATCAAAGATACCATAATATGCAATATAACCATTTCCCCTCTCTTTAATCGCAATCAGAGTAGAATTATCCTTTGAATTTGCCAGAGGGATTGCATCTTCTTTCAGATCCACAAAAAAATACCTGTCAGTCTTTGCAAAACTGATATCATTTGTGATTTCATTAATGGTCTGCAGATTAAACACTTCAGTTGGCTTTTCTGAAATACCAACAATCTTGACAGGCATGATATCATTAAGACCCATAAGATTCAGACCTTCAAAAGCAGTGATTATAAGACTATAGCCTTTTTTATTGACAAGACGATCTATCTGATCTATTGAACCTTTGACTAATTTACCTTTGTCAACCTGTCCGATAATGATAAGGTCATGGTCAATAGGAGGCATCTTTGGCGGTTCTGCAATATCAATCTCAATCTCAGAATTCCATGATGATTTATATGCGTTAAGAACAGCAGGAATGAAGCTGTCTTTAGAATTAGATATGAAAAGCACTTTCAATTTCTTTTTCACAGGAGTATAAATATGAATCTCATTGTCAATCTCAAGATCATCTTTTATAAGAAGCTTGACAACATTATCCCCTTCCTTATTCTTGAAACTGATTTTTTTGTTAGCATTAGGCATCAAAGCAAGGCTCTGCTTTTCACCATTTATATCAAAATCAAATTGCACTGATCTATCATTGAAATTCTGTATAGTTACCTTACTTTCAGCCTCTGTAAACTCAGCATTCACAATACCTATATTATTCTTGATGCCATCATTAAGACCAATAAACTCAACATGCACCCCTTTTGCTTCCAAAGTTTTTTTAGCAATGATCGGCTCAACACTGTCTGTGCTTATGAAATCACTTATGACAACAACCCTGCCTTTTTCTCCTGCAAGAAGATCTCCTGCAGCAAGGATTGAATTACCTATAGTTGAAAGACTGCTTTGTGGTTTGAGAGAATCAATGATATCAACTGCTTCCTCTTCCTTGCCCTCTTTAAGAGCAACCAAAGGCTCATTATCAACAATAACAATGCTTGTTTTTCCACCTAAATAACCTTTGGCCTCTTTTTTCATCTGCTCAAACAGATTATCTGCTCCAAAAGACTCCTGATGAGCAAGCATACTTGCACTGGTATCAAGAACAAGCACTGTATGCTCTTTATTCACATCCTTATCTGAAAAATAAAAAGGCTGCATTGCAGAGACAGCAAGAATCGCTATCAACAAAAAATGAAATATCAGCAAAAAATCTCTGAGAAGCTTTTCAAAGAAAGATTCTTTCTTTGATTTGCCTGTATCCTTCATTAGAAATATGAGGGAAGGAATAGTCATCTTCAATGATTTTGGGCGAATAAGGTAAATAAGAAACAACAGAAATAACCCTATCAATGCATAAAGACCAAGCTTATTGTCAATATGACTAATAATAGTTGTAAAAATGGACTGTATGCTCATATTCTCCCCTTTTTCTCATTTTTATATTAATAAATATATTAATTTGTAAATATATTAGTTATAATTCATCAATTTAAAGAATGTAAGGAAATATAAAGGTTTTGGTTTTTGGTAAAAAAAGTTAGTCGTTGATTGTTAGTAGTTAGTTGTATATTGCAGTTATACGACAAACAAATAACGAATAACAAAAAAACATTTCCCAACAGCCAGAAGAGAAGCTATTTTGGTTTAGGTGATAGTACACATACTATACCACTAAGAAAAAATCCAGACACTGCATTAAGACTTAACAAGACAGTCATATCTGTTCCTGCATATACAATTGTATAGTTAAGCATGATAACATAAGTAAAGACTGCAATTGCAGCTGAAAGCAAAGGCATTACCCTGACCATAAGAGCACTCTTAGTGCTGCTAACTACAATATATGTAATTATTATACTGAAAAATGCAGGCATGAATGACATGATAACTTTGATCATATTTTGATCAGTGCTTATACTGATGAAAAGCACAAACACAAGCAAAAGAAACATAGAAAATAATGATATCAAGACAGGCGGAACAATAGCTTTAATAGGATGGTCGTGATCAAGAACATCACCATGCCTGATAAGTTTCATTGCCTTGTCTACCATATCTGCATGATGGCCAGACCTAAGTAGAGCATTCCTAACTGCATTTTTAGAATAGCCAGATTTCAACTGCTTCTTGATATAATCAATAAGCATATTCTGTATATACAGATACATCTCCTCATTCATATCTTGTTTAGAATGTTTAGATAATTTAGATAAAGTTGACTTTGCAGATTTTGCAGAAGACCTTAGATGAGAAAAATCCTTCAATACAAGATTAACCAGATTCTTCTTATAACCATATTTAATAAGAGCATCCCTGATATCACTTAACTCATAACCCTGCTCAATCTCAAACTTAGCATACTTCTTAAGATGTTCAATAAGATAATGTTCTTGCATATTCTATTTCCTGTGATAATTGGTTTATATAGTTTTTTGTTTGTTGTTTGTTATGTATTGATTAAATAGATATATACTAGTTATTATATTCTCTAAAATATTCTCCTAATAAATAATTTACAAAAGGTTTTTCTATTTTATTAATTTGGCATTCTTCTAAATTATCATAATACATTTCTCTGTTTTTATAAGGTATATTTAACATAGGATAATTATGCTTTTTTAGAATAAAATTCTGTAAAAGTCGAGAGATTCTACCATTACCATCACCAAAAGGATGAATTGTGACAAATTTTAGATGAACTAATGAAGCTATTTCAAACATATGCAATTTCTTTTTCTTTGCTTCTTCATACCAGTATAGAAAATTCTTTAATTCAAACTTAATTTCTTCAAAAATTGGTGGTTTAAACAAAGTACCATGAATCTTCACATTAAAATCCCTAATTTTACCTGCAATTTCATCGTCAATACCATTCATTAATATCTTATGAAGTTCAAGAATAAATCCTTCACTTAACTCATCTTTGTAATTATACATATAATCAAATGCTTTTTTATGATTCTCTACTTCTTTAACTTCCTTCATTAAAGCACCTTTTGGTGCAATCTTGTCATTCAAAATTAAAGAAGTATCTCTTAACGATAAGGTAGACCCCTCAATCTTGTTTGTGTTGTAAGTAAATTTAGTTAGAAAATTCACTAAAAACTTTTCTTTAGCTGTCTTTGGTAGTTTTTTGTAGTTTTTATTGTATTGTCTCTTTATTTTGTCTATATTCTTGATATCTTTTTCAGTTAGATTTGGTTTAATTTTGCTAATTTCTACTTTGCCAATATGCTTAATAAACTTTTGAACTGGTTTACCATCTACATATTTTGTTTCAACCAATTCCTTGTAAATATATTTTCCTTTTTTCCTTGTTCTTATGTATACCATTTTATTTTTGATTAAATAGGTTGGTTGTTTTCCCCACTTATTTATTATGTAAGTGGGGAAGTTTATATATTTTTTGGTTTTCCCCACTTATTGTTTTGAGAAGTGGGGAAAAGTTGCAGTATTTTCATTTATTGTGTTAAACAATATAAAACTATATTAATATGTAAAAGAAAATTCAAATATGAATGAAGAATTAGACTTAACTGAAAGAATAAGAGAAATTGCAGACGGTGAATTAGCAAGAAAAGTAAGAGAAGCACCTAGTTCTACTGATTTAATAAGAAGAATTGATATTGTAAGTGATGAAGGCACAGGTATCCCAGCAGATATATTGCCAAAAATATTTGGTGCATACACAAAAGGAAAATCAGATGGAAAAGGAATAGGCTTGCAAATGCTTAAAAGATTAGTTGATCTTAGAAATGGTCATATTGTTGTTACTTCTACAACTGAAAATGGGGATACATATAGATATAATACAAGAACACAAATAGTAAGAAAACAAAGAAAAAGATTAGATAGAGGGACTACATTTCAAGTGTATTTGGAGTATATGAAGATGCTAGAAAAAGACATAGATGGAACGAAATATTAAGCAATTTACCTAATGAAGACAGAGTTGAAAGCTTATGTATTAGAAAGGAATTAGTCCAAATGGGCAAGGTATGCTAAACAACATGAATTGATAAGAAAGTATGTTGGGAGGTAAATATTTAAAAACTAAATTAGAATTCTTAAAAAGATGGGCAAAGATAGTAATGATTCTGATGAAAATAATAATTTTATTAAGTATTTTTCAGAACATTTTGAATTTGTTTCTGAAAGAAGGTATTGGGTAGATTTTAATAGGATTCATGATGTGGGCAGTGATGAAGAAGTTGAGGCATCAGCTTGTAGGGAGTTTAAGCCTAAAGAAAGTGTTGTGCAAACTTACAGATTTAGTGGATATGAAATTGAATTGCATATAATTGAAGGTCTTGAAGCAAAAGTTGCAGGTATTACAATCAGAGGTAAAGGAGAAATTAAAATAAAAGGCAGATTTAGAGAAGAAGACAAAATAATTAAAAAAATTGAGAATGAAGATAGATTAAGAATAGTAAATCAAAGATATCGTACTGATGATGTGATACAAATAAGTGTGTTAGATGGTATCAGTGGTTTTGAAGATAAACAAAAATTACATGAACTTCTTGAAGGGATTAATAATGATAGTGTTACATCATATTTGCATAAGAGTACTTATTATTGTTTAGCAGATAAGGTATATAGAATTAATCAGAAATGGGCTAAAAAAGGAAGAGGGGGAATATGCACATTCCAACAAACCATCATAAGAGAAAATGGAAGTGCAGATGTTGTATTCATAGGTGATTCACCAATATGGATTATAAGGGAACTTAACTCAACAATGCTTATTAAGGATTATAGTGATCAATTTCATAATCAATTTGGATATATTAATGAATTTGCAGGTGTTGAACAGTACAAACCATTTGATGAAGATATGCCAAAGTATACAATATTAATTGGCGGAAGTGACGGAATATTAGATTTATTTGGAATGGTATATGGTGCAACATATTATAATGGTATAGGAAGAGGATTTGAAAAACCAGATATTACAACTAGTATAAATCAATTTATTCAAGAATATATAGGTTCTGAATTAGACAAGATTGTTAATGAAATGACACCTGAGGAAATAGAAGAAGAAAGACGAATGAGAGAATATGAAGCACAGCAACAATTAGGTGAAGATAATAGAGAAGATAAATTTCAAATAGATGATAAAAATGAAAGAAATGAAGCAGATTTAGGATTAATTACATATAAACTTATGCATCCGATTAAATTATTAGAATATATACTACAAAAAGCATTGCCAGTGCTAAAAGAAAAAGAAAGACATGATGATATAACACTATGGTTTTATGTGCCTGAAATTAAGGGTATAGTAATTGTAATAAAACCTACTTAAACCCTTTCTAGATATATTTTAATTCAAAATTCCCTTAAACCCTTTTGGACAACCTTTGCCTTTGATTCATTTAATCTGTTCTGTTTGTTGATGTCATTCTGTTTTTGTTTGAATTCAGCTTCAGTAAGAACAAGCTGGCCATAGACACCATCGTAACCAGGGATTACTTTTAGCTGGTTGTTTCTATTTTTTATTATAGCGTCAACAATTTTTTCTGATAATGAATGATTAGTAGAGTTTGAGCCAGCAGTAATTTTTAACAATTCTTCTTTTGATGTGTTTAATAAAATATCATATTCATTTCTACCTTCTTCTGGATTTATAATTTTATAATATTCAGTTGTTACAGATTTAGCTGTAAGTGCTTTACCAAGCAAAGCTGAGAGAAGCTCTGCTAATGGTATAAGAGTCTTAAAATTCTTTGCATTTGGATGTTTTGCATTATTCATATTTGCTGTTTCAATGTTTTTTGTTGAATTGTTATGATTTTCTGAGCCAGATACAAAACCTTTAGGAACAAACCCTTCTGGCCTGTCTTCATCTGCTAATTGTTCAACTCTATTCAAAACTCCAATAGTAAGTGGTTTACCACAAACAGGACAAATACCTCTGTGCTTTTCTGTATCTTTAGGCTTAAACATAATGCCACAGTTTCTATGGCCATCAATATGATATTTACCATAACTAGGATCAACCTCAACTGTTCCCCACAAATTCTCTCCTGTACGGATTGCTTTTATGACGTCAAAATAAGTTAGTTTTGCTAAATCAGTAGATGCTTCAATTTTTTTAAAATCAAACAAAGTTGCTTCTCTACCCATTCTCCAAGGCCAATAACTATGACTATCTGAGAACGAAACTAAATTAATTTTATCTAACTCTTTAATACGCCAATTCATTGGAGGATCTGAAGACAAACCAGTTTCAATTGCATGTATTGATTTTACTTTTTCTTGAAAAGCATCTTTCAAACTGTCAAAACCAGACATAGAACCAAAAACACTGAACCAGGGTGTCCAACAATTATGCACAGCAGCATATTCTGCCACATAAGAATTATCTTTCTCTACTTCTAAATTATAAACATAACCTTCATAATTTTTTATTTCTATTTTTCTGATTGGTAAATACAAATGATCCTCATCAACCCAACCATGTTTATAATTTCTTTTATTTACAAACTTTTTAAATGCTTTATCTTTTAATAAGTCTTTTCCCTCAAAAAAAGAAAGATTAGAAAATACAAAAAGATCTCTAATTGTTGAAATTTTTCTACCATCTATAAAATGATTACCTCTCTTATTATAATTTTCAGCATAATCAATATTGATAGATGGAATAATTCCTAACCTAATACAAATTATTTTCATATGGTTGGCTAAATCATGAGATATTGTATATCCTGTATCTCCTCTCCACCACCCCCTTAATAATTCCGTTTGTTTTTTCTTTGGTAAATATAACATAAATTCTGGAACAGACTTGGTCCATGCCCTTTTCTCTTTACCAGAATAAAATAATTTTCTAAATAATCTATTTAATGCCTTAGAATAATAAAGAATATCACAACCTTTCCTTTTATCAAAATTAGTGGGAGAAACACCAAATTTATCTTTCATTAAACAAATTACATCATTAATATATTCTTTTTCTTTTTTATTAAAACTAAATGCTATTGCTTCATTTTTTATGACATAACCTTCAGCAAGATAATAACCGATTAACCTACAGAAATCCTCATTTAATTCTACTATTCCTTTTATATCCTTTGTTCTGCTCCCTTTTGGCATAAAAATATAATCCAATAACCTGATTTGTGATTTATCAATAGTTTTCTTTATACGTGGATAAACAATAAAATCTCCTTTTTCCAAATAATTAGCAGGTATCCATTCTAATGAATATTTATTATAATGTTTCTTTTTACATGATTTTTCAGAGCATAAGGGCTTACAAGTAGCTTTTGTCCATGAACATTTTTTAAAACTTTTTATTGCATAAAATGGATGTTCAGAGGTTGTTGTTAAACCCAATCTAAAATACCAAGGAATAATTTTATAGATATCCCCATTATAAGGACGTTTATATACTTTTAAAACAGATCTAAAATTGCCTGTATGAGTTAAGACTTTATCATTTTCTTTTATAGATTCTATTTTCTTAAGTTTTGAATTAGAATGAATTAATGTTCCAGGTAATAAACAATGTGCTGGTATTATCTCAATATCTTTGCTGATAGAATGCATCATCTCAACAAATTCAGGACATGGAATCTTGAAAATAGGCCTGCCATCATAATCAACCCTGCCTCTTTTCTTTAATTCATCTGTTATCTGGTCAACAACATCAAAATTTGGAGCAAGAATTACATTATGAACCTTTCTGCCTTTTCCTAAATCAGTGTACATGAGTGAGATTTCATTGGATAAGATGAATGGAAAATTATTTTTTGTTTTTAAGATTCCAGTCCCATTGCCATCTGTGGTTCCATCTGATGTCAACTCTGATTTCAATTCTTTTATCCAATCTGGATGACAGAAATCAGATGTACCTAAAAGATGAACTCCTTTGATCTTTGCATATTTTTCTAGAGTTTTGATAGAAAGATCTTTAGAACAAGCTCTGCTGTATCTGGAATGCATATGTAAGTCTGTGATTATCTTCATCCAATAAACCCTCTTATAGAAGCAGCATTAGTTATCTCTTCCTGCATCATGTGAGGATCTGAGACACAATCTTTTCTTAATTCATTCATTATTCTTGACGTAATCTCTTTATGTTTCTCATCAATCTCAAGGTCTCCCTTTTCAAGAATATTATCTTCAATAAATTTAAGAGCATCTGTCACTGATGACCTGGCTTGGTCTGGAAGATATTTTAAGTTATCCTTATTAAGATATTTTAATGCGCATCTGAGATCATAATCCATGTTCTGATAACAGCTCTGCTTAAGATAATCAATATCTTTAGCACTTAATCCATTCATGCCTAAAATTTCAGCAGGAATACCAAATGAATAAAATGCAGCGCAAAATTTAATAGCACGTGGCAGTTTAATACCTTCGCTGGCTCTGCTATAGCCAAACAATCCAACATGCAGCTTTCTTTTTCTTCTGTCAGGCACAAACTGAGATACCTTGTTTACCATGCCTGCCAAATGCCTGATCTGTTTCTTGTATTCGATTGAAACCTTCTCTACAATCTCTAATATTCTCTTCTCTTCAAGCATAAGTGGCTTTTTTCTTTTTCCTGTGTTGATTGTCTCAATCGCTTCTTTTGTCTTCTCTAAAGGATTATCATATTTGAAAGAAGACTGTAATGTATAAGTCTGCAAAGACGGATAACCTTTCATTATTTGATTTACAGTCTCAGGTCTGAAATTTCCTCTGAAAGGAGAGCTTCCACAGCCAAAGATAGGGAAAATATCAACAGACATCTTCTCTTCTAATATATGAAGCTTCTGCAAAGCAAGCTTATTTAACAAAATAGCTGATAACGAACTATAATTCAAAGCAGGATCACTCCTCGCCAACCAAACCCTTTGATAATCTTTAATATTCTGAGATTTAATATATTCTTCTGTTATCTTATCTATCTTCAGCATGCTGTCCATATCCTCAACCAATGGTGTAACTCTTATTGTTTCCGGCCTAAAAGTACCCAGCCATTTAGAGATCACAACATCTTCTTTCACTAATTTTTGATTTTGAACTCCAGCAACATGTTTCTTATAATATTCTGCAACCCTGATTATATCATAAGGACATCTGACCATAGGTACATATACCTGATTAATCGGTGCAATCTCTTTTTTAAGAGCATATATACAATCTTTATCCTTATTATTTTTATAAAAACGCATAGCAGTGTCAAAATATCTAGGGATTGTATTCAATACCTCAATCACAATCTTTGCTTCTGTCTTTTCAACTGTAGGATTGGGGATACGAAATGAAAGGATTCTATCCCTCCCCAATATCTTCTTGAAAAAATAATCAGGATATCTCAATAAGAGCTTTTTTATGATAAAATTGTCTGCCTCTTTTCCTTCATAATCAAATAACTGCTCCTGACAATCCAGATGGGAGAATACATAATATGCTTCCTTTATCTCATCATCACCGCCAAGGACAGAGCTTGTAGAAAAAAAAGGAACATGCACATTATCAGGATGCTGAGTAGACATAGTTCTTGGTATGAATTCCATCGCCAAATGAAAGTTTGATGTGTATATATATTTTTTGATTGAAAGTACTTATCAAAACTATATTTCTGCATACAAGTATATTTATATAATGTTCAGTTAACATTATTTTAAAAGATATTCTTAATAAGGAAAACAGATGACAGAAAAAAGATATTTAGGGATTGATGAAAGCAACCACGGAAGATATCCAGAGATATTTGTCGCAGTATTTTCTGATAATGAAGCTGATATATAGAATAAGTATACGCTCCCGAAAAGAAGAAATAATGGGAATATCAATAGTGAGTTAGATGGTAAAGAATTCAGGCACATAATCATTCCAAGAGAATACGGCGATATATTTAATCTTAATGAAATAAAAACAATAGTGATCAGTGAATTCATCAGATATTTCAGCAGTTTAGATATGGTAATAATAGATGGTCTTGTCCAAGAAGAAGTTTTAGGGGAAGTTGAAAGAATAATCCATCCTTTACCAATCCCTGATATACATTGTGAAGCTAAAGCAGATGCCACATATCCAATTGTCAATACTGCAGACAGGATTGCTGTGCTATTACACAGATATTACAGCAAACACAACACAGGCAGAGAAAAGAGGAAATATTTAGACCATTTGTTAACACCAAAAATTGAGGAATACAGGCATATATTCAGAGGACAATAAGAAGATTAAACAAAAAATATGGTTTATTTATTTTCAATAGCAAATCAAAAAAATATTTAAACTCATCCATATTTCTGAATTGTAAAAAAGATAAGTGTTTAGCAAAACGAGGTGATAGATAGTGGACAAGTGTGGATGTGGTAAGGTTGCAGAAAAAGGTGATCAGTTCTGTCGCATTTGCGGCGAAGAACTTACTCTGATTGGTGATTCTTTCTTGTGTGAATGTGGAGCTGAAGTTGACAAAGATGATTGTTTCTGCCATGGATGCGGTGCAAAGTTTGATGGCATAGAAGAAGAAGAAGAATTCCTGAGCAAATCCAACTGCACAACATGCGGAAATCCATTTTGAATTATTTCTTTTGATATTATATTTTTAATTATTATAATCTATAACACAAAAAATATATACTTTACTCATTATCAATAATATATGTCTACAAAAAAAGAAACTAAAGAAAAAAGTTCTGGGAGAAAAAAAGTTAATGAAATAAAAAGAAATACATCTAAAAAAACTAATATAAGTGAAAAAAATATTAAAAAGATATCAAAAAAACAAATAGATATATTCATGAGAATTCTAGGAGAAGAATATAAATATTTCATAATACCAATTGTTACAAAAATTAGTGAGAATGAAAATGAACAAAGTAAAGCATTCAAAGTGTTAATAGGAACATTACTCAGTCTAAGAACAAAGGATGAAACAACTGCAAAAGCATGTGCTAGATTATTTGATATTGCAGATACTGCAAAAAGTATATTAAAATTAGATGTTTCTAGAATTGAAAAGCTAATTTATCCTGTTGGTTTTTACAAAACTAAAGCTAAACGAATGAAAGAAATTTGTGAAAAACTAATTAATGAATATAATGGTAAAGTTCCAGATGAAATTGATGAATTGTTAGAATTTAAAGGAGTTGGCAGGAAAACTGCAAATCTTGTTCTTAGTTTAGGGTTTGGTAAACCTGGTCTTTGTATTGATACACATTGTCACAGAATTCCAAACAGATGGGGATGGATAAAAACAAAAACACCATTTGATACTGAAATGGAACTCAGAAAATGGCTACCACAAAAATATTGGAAAGAATTTAATGATTATCTAGTAGCATACGGCCAAAATATATGTAGACCTGTTAGTCCTAAATGTTATATGTGTAAATTAGAGAAGTATTGCAAATATCCTGATAAAACAAATAGGAAATAATGATAATTATTTAAGCAAAGATATTGAGTAATATTTTTAAATCCTAATGCATTTCTTATATTTAAGGAGTTTAAAAATGAAAAAAAGTGAACTAAGAGAACATATTACATCATGTATAAATATTACATCAAGAGGAAATATTGGACCAGTGTTGGCTACATTAGATGATGTTTTAGAAGAATCTAGAATTCTAGTCCTAATTGATGATAAAAAAGAAGAAGAATTAGAATTTCCAGTTTATGATCTTGTATTTGGATATACAGTATTAAGCAATGATGAAAAAGGAAATTTTCGCTTTCAGGCACATCTACTGGTTACAACCTTAATTCATCCAAAACTAAACACACCAGTTATTTTGAACATGATTCCAGGATATATGGGAGCACATAACATAAGTGGTGTTTATTTAATAGATAAAAATTATATTGGAGATATACCTTGTTTTAGTGGTAGTTCTGAATTAATACCAACAGAAATAAAATTTAAAACTGAACCAGAAAAAATGAATGAAATATATGAGTTAGAACAACTTACTCCTGTTATGTTAAGAGAGATGAGAACTTATTCGAGATAAAAATCTAAATAATTATTTCTTTTTTTAATTTGAAGAAGATGAAGATGTTGGTCCCTAGACAACTGGTTTAGATACAAGTTTAGTCGGTTTCTTTGGTTTAGTTGTTTTCTTTGTTGTCTTAGATTTACTTGTTTTCTTTGTTGTCTTTGGTTTAGATTCAACTTTAGGTTTTGATTGCCCTATATTAGGTTTAGAAACAATTGTTGGTTTAGGTACAACTTTCTTTGGAAGTGGCTCTTTTGATACATCTAATCTTGGTTTAGATAAATCTGTTTTTGGAATTATTGGTTTAGATACTGCTGATTTACCAACATTTGGTTTAAATGGTTGTTTAGGTTTAAACATAGGTTTTGTATAAACTGGTTTACCTAAACCATGTTCAGCTTGAAACCTAGATAACTCTGTTTTTGGTTTTTGATGTTGTTGAAGAGAATGTTTAGAATGTACAAAAGGTTTTGCTTGGTTAGGATGTGTTGCTTGGTTAGGATGTGTTGCTTGATTAGGATGTGTAGATTGATTAGGATGTGTAGATTGATTAGGATGTGTAGATTGATTAGGATGTGTTGCTTGATTAGGATGTGTTGCTTGATTAGGATGTGTTGCTTGATTAGGATGTGTTGCTTGGTTAGGATGTGTTGCTTGATTAGGATGTGTTGCTTGATTAGGATGTGTTGCTTGATTAGGATGTGTTGCTTGATTAGAATGTGTTGCTTGATTAGGATGTGTTGCTTGATTAGGATGTGTTGTTTGGTTAGGATGTGTTGCTTGATTAGGATGTGTTGCTTGATTAGGATGTGTTGCTTGATTAGGATGTGTTGCTTGATTAGGATGTGTAGATTGATTAGGATGTGTAGATTGATTAGGATGTGTAGATTGATTAGGATGTGTAGATTGATTAGGATATGTAGATTGATTAGGATGTTTAGAATGTACAGTATGTTTAGAATTTTTAGGGTGTTTAGGGAAATTTACTTTGCCTTTGTAATTAATTAAATATTTAGCTGGTTGAGTTTCTAAATCAAAGAAATCATCTACAACTTCTTTTAGATGTTTAGAAGTTGTCTGACCAAAACCAATTGCTTCTGCTCTACATCCATGACTCTGCAAATATTGTACTAAATCCTTAAAATCACCATCTCCAGTTATCAAAACAACAGTATCAACCTTTGGGCTTAATCTGACAGCATCCATCGCTATCCCAATATCCCAGTCACCCTTCTTAGCTCCACCAAGAAATATCTGGATATCCTTTGCTTTCACTTCAATACCCATCTTATTAAGAGCTTCATGAAAACTGGATTCTTCTCTTATATCTGTCTTTATTACATAAGCAATTGCCCTTATCAATCTTCTTCCAGAAACTGCTTTGTTGAGCAGCTCTAAGAATTTAACCTTGCAGTTATAAAGCTGTTTACCACTATAATACATATTCTGTACATCAAATAATACCAATACTCTTTGTTCTTTATGCTTCATTCTGTATGTTTATTGATGCGGTAATATTAATAGTTTATTGTTTTAGGTGTAATGTGTATAGTACCGATTTAACGTAACATCAACCTATATTCTTTAGAATAGTATGTAAAAAGTCTCCTTTTTAGAATATTATTGCCGCCTTATGTTTGTTTTTATATTGGTTTAACACATAAATATTACCATTACTATTTAAATGTTTCGCTCATTTCATCACCCATTAGTAACTACATAAAATAGAAACATTTATATATAAAAGCCATTTTAATGTTAAAATGCATTGTAGGTGATAAAAAATGGAAGTTTCAATAACAAAATTATCAGAAAATGGACAAGTGGTTATTCCTGCTGAAATCAGAAAAGATGCAGGAATAAAGCCATCAACAAAATTCCTCGTCTTTAATGAGGGAGGAAACATCTTATTAAAAATGATACGAAAAGAAACTTTGGTAAGAGATATTCACTTAATAGAATCAATTGAAAGAAGCGAAGAGCAAATTAGTAGCGGTAAAGCTGTCAAAACTGATGCTTCTATGAGTGACGAGGAAATTGATGATCTGTTGATGGCTTAAAATGGAAATCATATTCTCCAATGACTTTAGAAAAGAATTCAAGAAAATAAAAGATAAAACAACACGATTAAAGATAATCAAACAATTAAGAAAACTTTCTGAAAGTCCAGAATCTGGCAAGTCATTAAAATATGATTTGAAAAACCATCGCAGTGTGCGAGTTGCTCCGTTTAGGATAATTTACAGAATTGAACAAGATAAAATAATCATTAACTGCTTTGACCATCGCAAAGATGTTTATGATTAATTCTTCTAACATAAACTCAAACATAACCATTTTAGTATAGAAGTATGTCTGAAAAAAAAGATTTAAGGAAATTAAGTAAAAACCAATTGATAATCCACATACACCATCTTCCAAGAAAAGAAAAAATAACACAAGAAAAGATAATGATATTCCTTTAGAAAATAATCATGCAGAGAGAGAATTAATACCAATTGTTCTGCTAAGAAAAACAATAGGTTGCTATAGAAATGAGAAAGGAAAAAAATGGATTGATATTGTTGTTTCAGTATTACATACATGGAAACTGCAAGGAAGAAACATCTATCAACAATTATGTGCTTATGCATGTTGACTTATTACCCCACATTCGACAGTTCAAGACCAAAACCTGTAATTTTATTTAAGAATTTGAATGTTTAGTGATTTTAGTAGGTTCTTTTGAAGATCTGTTAAATTATTGATGTGCCTTATTGCTTCTTCTTTTCCAGCAATTTTAG
>JBDRKY010000015.1:0-12680 GCA_043813525.1 Candidatus Woesearchaeota archaeon | reverse complement strand
TTAAAAGAATATTTGGGATTGTAACAAAAAGGTTAGATGACACAATATTTACACAAGTTTTAGCAAGAATTATACATAACAATCGAAGAAAAATAAGCTATTTCAATATGGCATCATTCTGAATTTATACGCAAAGCCGCTGTAAAGGATATTAATTTAAATCCCAAATCCCAACAAAAATAAATCCCAAATCCCAAATCCCAAATCCCAAATCCCAAATCCCAAATCCCAAATCCCAAATCCCAAAAAGGAACTACACCCTATATTCTTTTTGTTTTTGGGATTTGGTTTTTTTGGGATTTGGGATTTTATTTTTTGGGATTTTATTTTTTGGGATTTATAACATTAATATCTAAAGGCCCGAACTTAGACCCAGACTCCCTAATCCCTAACTCCCAATCCCTAACCCATTCATTATTGCCTTTTTGTTACCCATTGGTCTAAATTTCAGATCTTTTTCAGAATCAGAAATATCAAAACTATAGTCTAATGTCAATCCAAGAACTCCATCTTTTGTGATTACTGATTTATTAAATATTAATTTATAAATATTACCCAATATGAAAATTATCTTTGGAGGTATAGGAATTATCAATTTGCTTAATTTCAATGCTTTAGATATTTCTCTAATATAATCTTTGTATCTGATTGGTCTTTTATTGCAGAGATAATATATTTTACTATCTGTTTTTTCATTTTCAATTGCATTTACAATTCCATCAACAACATCTTTGACATGAACAATCTGGATTCTGTTATTTCCAGAACCTGTTAATGGTATCACAGGCAGTTTTTTTATATATTTTACAAATTTCTGAAAACCATGGCTTTTCTTACCGATAACCATAGCTGGCCTTAAAATAGTATAATTTAGTTTTGATTTAATCAGTTCTTTATCTGCTAAAAGTTTTGATTTGCCGTAATGGCCAAGATGTTTTCTTGCTGCAGATATTGTGCTTATGTTAATGAACTGTTTTATTTTATATTTTTCAGCAGCCTTTATCAGATTTGTTGTTCCAATAACATTATCTTTGTAGAGGTTTTTCCTATTATCATAGCCAAGATTTGCTGCGCAATGAATAATTATATCTGCATTTTCCAGATATTTTTCAAATGATTCATAATCTTTCAGGTCACCAACAACAAAATCAAACATCAAGCTTAGTTTTGATATAGCTTTAATATAGGAACTATTGCTAGTTTCTCTTATCAGGCATAATATTTTATAGTTTTCAGTGTAATATCTGTTAGTAATCAGTGTTCTGATAAGTTCTTCACCTATAAATCCAGTAGCACCTGTCAGAAAGATGGTCTTTTTTGGCATATAATACAGGGAAATTTAAGAATATTATATAATTAACTATATCCATTTGTTAAATAAGCAATCAGAATTAGTAATATTTTTAAATAGACTCAAATAAACACCTATTGTCAGATATTATTACCTAAAAATGCGGGGGTAGCAAAGTCTGGCCAAATGCGCAGGACTTAAGAATTAATAGATGAGTTTTGCAATGCAAAACAATGAATTAAGATATCCTGTCTCTTAGTGAGTTCGTGGGTTCGAAATTGAAAATCTGTTTAAATCCTTGAAAAAACAAAGTTTTTACGAATGTCCCATCCCCCGCATCATTCTTTTAGTTATAGGTGTTGTAAGAATAATTTTTTTTCTTTAGATGTTTCGTACATTTTAGGTAAGAAACTTTTCTTAAGTCTAAGCAACCTTTGAAATTCTGGTTTTTCTCTTCCTGGAAAATATATTACAATAAACTATAATCTTTTTAATCAGCTTTTATCTTGAATTAACTTTTTAAATCAACATAATACTCTTGATCTATGGGTATCAAAAGAAGAATTCAGTTGCCAAGATATAAGACTTTTTTAATCAAGTCTGATGATAGGTTAAATGGACAATTTATAAAAGATTTAATTGTAAGAGTAAATGGGCAGGCTGTTGTTGTAGACAATTATGCTGGCTTTGCAGGAAAACTTCAGGAAAGTCATTATGTCAGAGATAGCAGACAAAATTTAGCAAATCTAATAGGTGTCATATATACTTTAAAAAGAGAAGGTGAAAGAATTCCAAGTATAAGTAGTAAAAGTAGTTTAGGTGGTTTAATGGCACAGGAAGATGTTGTTCCATACATAAGACAGATTATTGGAGAAGCACCTCTTATTGTTACATATTATAGGCAAGGGCAGGACAGAATATCTGATTTAGAACAGATGTTCATTCAAAGAGGAGCTGATTCTGTATTACTGCATCCATTTACTGAAAATCAGTTTTATCAGGTGTTAGAGGAAACATTAAGAAGAAAAGGCAGATGATATCTGTCAAATTTTATTTATTTTCATACTACATTCTTTTTTGCGGTTGGTTTTTTTATTTAGAACTATGTTTCAACATAATATAGAAAACTGGATTATCTCATCATCATATCTACTTTTCTTTCTAATTCTGTCTGATCTCTTTGGTTTGCAGGTCCTTTGTGCTGTAATTTTAGTGATGTAAGTGCTGCTGCATGATATACTGCATCTCTTGAGTTTAATTCTTTTACTTTTCCAGCAATATAGGCTCCGAAACAAGTGCTGCCTTTGCCAATCTCACCTCTTCTTTCACCACTGACAAAAAATGGTACAACATATGTTTCTCCTGCTACTGAATCATATACAACAACACCATTTCTATGTGTTATTACAACTTCTCGCGCTCCATATGCTCCAAGCTGTACAGCCATTAATTCCATATCTTCAATATCACTATCAAGTTCTCCTTTGTGATTACAAAGAATTTGTGCTTCTCTAAGATTAACTTTTAGATAATCAACATCATAAAGGAATTTTCTTATTTTTTTGATTCTTGTATAACCAATTCTTTTAGAAGTATCATAAGGCTCTCTCATAAATCCTTGTACATCTAAAGCAATTTCACAATCTTGTTCTGATTTTCTTGCTTTTAATTTATCAAGTTGTGAATAGGAGAATTCTCTTCTTACAACACCACTAATATGATATATTTTTGCGTTAATATCGCTAAGATCACGATCAACCAAAAAAGGTTTAGCAGCACTTATTAATCTCCATCCTGTATCTTCTTCAAATGGATCACCATAGCTTAATATAGTTGGTTTATCAATAAATTCCATTTTTGCCTCTACACCTATTTCTGTTAAACCAGATAATTCTTTAGTCAGGACTTCATTCTGGATAGGCAGCTTAGTAACAATTCTGACAGAAGCACCACTCAATACTGCTGCAGGTGCTGAATAATAAACAGATCCACCTGCTTGAACTATATTAGGATCTTGTTCTGCTAAAAAATCTATACATAAATGACCAATCATAGCAATATCTATTGGATTTGATTTAGTTTTTTTTGGCATAGTCAGAAGAATAAACTCATTATTTTTAAATCTTTTGCAATACCTTATAATTTATATAAATTGGTTAATATCCACTATTTTCTTTCTGAACTTCTCATAATCATCATAGCTGATTCTTGGGCATGCAGTATTCACAAAGCATTCGATAAATGGAAAATTCTCTAATTGAGTAAAATCAAGTGTATCAAATAGCAGATAATAGAAATTCTTTTTTGCCATATTTGGATTTTCTGTGTACAGAGTTTCCATTTTTTTTTCAAGCTGTTTTGCTTTATTCAGGTAATGCTGTCCTGGTTTTGTTGATATCAATACTCCAATCTCAGTTGAGCTATAAAATCTGACTAATGCTGCTTTCTGCTGCTGTTTCATCTGTTTGGTTTCTTTTTCTGTTATTTCATTCAGTTTTTTTGTGAATGGATTGTAAGCAAAGACTTTTGAATTACTATTATTATCATTATTTATTTTTAAAGCAATAGGGTGAAATAAACCATCACCAATATATAAAAATGAGTTTTGATTTCTTGCATTTTTGAGATTTGCATCTGTATTGATTGAGCAACCTAATAATTGTCCTTCATATTTGCAATGTTTAGGCTTAAACAATTCTACTCTTATCCCTGCTTTTTCCAATTGTTCTTTAATCCCAGAAACACTATCCAAAAACTGCACAGTCGTAGATAATGCAATTTTATTTACAGTTTTTGCTAATTTTGCTGCAATACTATCAGGTAATTTGAACTTTTTCTTATATCTTGCCTCAAGGAATAATGTTTTCATTCTTTTAAGAATATATGTTTCAGTTTTTAAATTTTTAGGAATATTTTATATATAACAAAGAAAAATATTAAATAGTATGAAAGAAGATATAGAAATAGATGGTTTAGAAGAGAATAAACCAATTTCACCTATATTTAAGACAATTTTATCATTATTTTTAGTAATTATTATCATCTTATTCATTATTCCTATATATTCCATTAAATATGATCCTATGCCCCAAGATATTCCTAAATTAACTGATCTGATTGATATGGCTCAATTTAAAGAAGCCCAGCAATATGGAATTAACAACACATTTGATATTAATTCAAGGCAGGATTATTTGAAACTATTAAATCCATCTGATCCATTCACTAAACAGTTAGCAGTTAAAATAGTTACACAAAGTTGTCCAGAAGGTGGAAATAAGGCAAAACTTTGTCAGGCTAAAGCGATATATTATTTTGTCAGGGATAATATTGAGTATGTTAATGATCCTATTGATTCATCTGCTTTTTCAAGTTTTTTAAAGGGTGGAGATTATGTAGAAACAGCAGAAGAAGTTCTGATGACAGGTGGAAGTGACTGTGATGGCATGGCTGTTCTTCTAGCAAATATGGAAGCTGCAATTGGATTACCAATTAAATTTGTTTTTATTCCACATCATGTTTATATCAGGATTTATCTGCAGGATGCACCAAGCAAATATTTTGTAGATAAGAAAGATAATTATGGTTGGATACAATTAGATGCGACATGCAAACAATGTGATTTTGGAAAAATACCTGCAGAGAATAAGGAGAATATTGTTGGAATAGTTTGAATTTTATACAATCTGAATACCACTGACTTTAAATGCGTAGCATTTATGGCTCTACAAATCTATTGACTGGTGGTTCTTGATTAAACATTTAAAAAATCAGTATTCCATATCAGGATACAATGGAAATTGTTTACATAAGCTAAGTATCTCTTCTCTGACTTCTCTCTTAGCATCTTTATCTCTTATGCATCTAATAACTTTGGCTATGCATTCACCGATAATCATCATCTCTTCTTCCTTGAAACCTCTTGTTGTAAGAGCAGGTGTTCCAATCCTTATTCCAGATGGATCAAATGGGCTTCTTTTGTCAAATGGAATCATATTTTTGTTAGTGAATATGTGGCATTCGTCTAATGCAGCTTCTACTTCTTTCCCGCCTAATCCTGTTTTAGTAAGATCAATAAGGATCAGATGGTTGTCAGTGCCGCTGGATATAATATCAATATCATTTTCCATCAATGTTTCTGCTAATACAGAAGCGTTTTTAACAACTTGTTTTTGGTATTCAACAAATTCAGGTGTCAATGCTTCTTTGAATGCAACTGCTTTTGCTGCGATTATATGGTCTAATGGTCCACCTTGCATACCTGGAAAAACAGCACTGTCAACCTTCTTTGCGAGATTTTTTTTGCCGTCTGGGTCATAAATATGCTTTAATCTGTCTTCTTGTTTACACATGATGATAGCTCCTCTTGGTCCTCTCAGGGTTTTGTGTGTTGTTGTTGTGACAATATCGCAGTAAGGGATTGGGTCAGGATGTATTTTCGCAGCAATTAAACCAGCTATATGTGCAATATCAGCCATTAGATAGCATCCACCTTTTTGTTCATTTACTATTTCTTCTGATTTTTTTTCTTCACTTTCTTTTTGCATATTTTCTGTAACTTCATCTGCAATCTCTCTAAACTTTTTAAAATCAATCTCTCTAGGATAAGCGCTAAAACCTGCAAGAAGAAGTTTTGGTTTCACCACTAATGCAATCTTTCTTACTTCTTCCATGTCAATGCATTGTGTGTCTGGATTGACTCCATAACTGTAGAAATCATAAAGTTTGCCTGAAAAATTGACACTGCTTCCATGTGTAAGATGACCGCCATGAGCCAGATCCATCCCTAATATCTTGTCACCAGGATTTAATATTGCCATATATGCTGCCATATTTGCCTGGCTGCCAGAATGTGGCTGTACATTGATGTGTTCAGCTCCAAACAGTTCTTTTGCACGATCAATTGCCAGTTGTTCTGTAACATCAATAAATTCATTTCCACTATAATATCTTTTTTTTGGATATCCTTCACTGTATTTGTTTGTCAGCACAGTACCCATTGTTTCAAGTACAGCTCTGCTCACAAAATTTTCAGAGGCAATCATCTCTGCTCCGTCTCTTGATCTGGCTAATTCATTCTTGACTGCTTCTGCCACTTCAGGATCAAAATTTTTCAAATGTTCAAGCATATTATCACCTATTTTGGTAATTTCTTATAATGATTATAATTTAAAAAAAGATAACTATATGGTTTATATAAATTTATATATTATAGAACCTCAGTTTGACAACTGTCAAACTTGTGATTATTGTTTATTCCTAATAGCATGCACAAATAATTCCTCTGTACAATACTCTACCTAATCTAATCATATTGCTTCCTTCTTCAATCGCAATCCTGTAATCATTGCTCATGCCCATTGAAAGATATTTTAATTTTCTTTGTGTTGAATCATTGATCTTGTCAAAAATATATTTCATCTTTCTGAAATAAGGTCTTGTTTGTTCTGCAGGACTGAGATTATTATTATTATTATTATTATTATTAGGTTCAGCACAAACATCAGGTGCGATACACATCAATCCAATAACATTGATGTTAGAAAAATCCTTAACCTTTTCATAGAACTCAATCACATTTTCTGGCATTACTCCATATTTCTGCTCTTCTTTCCCTATGTTCACTTGGATCATGACATCCTGCATCTTCCATTTTTCTTTTGCTATATCATTCACTTTGGCAGCGATTTTTTCAGAATCAATGGATTGTATAACATCGAACATCTCCACTGCTTTTTTTGCTTTGTTTGATTGCAGATGCCCGATGAAATGAAGCCTGCATTTGTTTTGCTTTAGATAGTCTTTCAGCTCAGCATATTCTTTTTCAAAATCCTTGATTCTATTCTCACCAATATCTTTCACACCTTGTTTAACCAGCTCTCTTATTATATTTGCATCAATATATTTTGTAGCTGCGACTAGAGCAATATCTTTTCGTGATGAAAATTCTTTTATCAGGTCTTTGTTTATGCTTGTTAATGATTGTTCAGGCAGTTTCATAATCATTAGAAAAATAGTGAGGTATAAATAATTTATTATCCAAGTTTGACAACTGTCAAACTTGGGTTATTAATATTCATCTTCATCATTAAGATTAAGCTCAACATCCTCATCATCTTCTCCTTCGTCATAGCCTGTCATGAATGCCTCTTCTTCTGGGCTCATCTCATCATTCTCAACATAGCTTTGTCTTGCTTTTCCTTTGTATACATTTCCTTCTTCTTCCCACGGATCAAACTCTTCTGCTCCCATTTTTACACCTTTTATATCATTCCAGCCTTAGATAGTTATATATAAAGGTTATGCTTATAAAATATATAATAATTTTTCAATTAACTTTAAAAACTCAACTGCTGTTTTTATAAATAAGAGTGATAAGACTAAGAAAGATAATGAAAGTAATGGTGTTAAAATTACTAAAATAAATAATGAAGATATTAAGTTTGTAAAAGAATTTGAAGCTAAAGTAAAGAGGACCGTAGACAAATATAAGTTAGCCACTAAAAAAGAAAAGATTATTGTTGCCTGTTCTGGCGGTAAAGACAGTACTGCTGTTCTCTATCTGCTGAAAAAGTTAGGCTATGATGTTGAAGGTCTGATTATTGATTTGTTTATAGGTGACTGGTCAAAGCAAAATTTAGATAATATCAAAGGATTCTGTCAATTACATAATATCAAGTTGCATATTGTCAGTATGCGTGATATTTTTGGTTGTTCTATCTGTTATATCCGTTCTAATATTCAGACAAAGGTGAATCTTAAGAATTGTGCGATATGTGGTGTTATCAAGAGATGGCTTCTTAATAAGCGTTCTAGAGAACTAAAAGCAATAAAGCTTGCGACAGGCCATAATCTTGATGATCAGGTTGAGACAATTTTGATGAACATATTAAGAGGCAATCCAGAGCTGAGTTTAGGACAATTGCCTGTTACAGGCATTATCAAAGACAAGAAATTTGTCCAGAGGATCAAGCCATTATATTTTTGCACGAATCAGGAAGTAAGAAGATATTCTGAGATTCTTAAATTTCCTGTTTTATATGATCCTTGTCCATGTTCAATGACAGCTTTTAGGAGGAAGGTAAGGAATGCCATCAAGCTTTTAGAAGATGATTATCCGCAACTAAAAACTAATGTTGTCAATGGTTTTCTTAATGCTCTTCCTGAGATGAGGTCTAAATACATGAAGAACAGTAACAATTCTAAAGAAAGATTAAAATATTGTGAGATATGTGCAGAACCATCAAAGAATAATATCTGTCAGACATGTAATCTGATTAAGATATTGAAAAGATCATCTAACAACTAATCCAAGCATATCAAACAATAGATTATTGAAATTATCACAGCCGCCATTGCATCTTATCATCTCATTCCATTTGCTGACAATTTCTGTGTTATAATTCTTTGTTATCATCTTGTTTGTTCTTGTCAAAGATTCAGAGAACAGCACAGTATTTCTTCCATCCCAGAAATTATATGTTTCTATCAATGAATGTACTGTTTGATGGTCAGTGTTTCTTGTATCCTGCGTTGCAATCACATCAATCATATCTACATATACATAATCATCACATACTGTGTACGCGCATGATATGATCTTTTGCCATGAATTCATCAGATTAGTATCATCTTCAAGCATCTCAAGATATAAGCTTAAATCTGATATGATATCTGCAGTTTTGATAAGGTCTGCTTCATTTGAATACTTCCTTAATTCAATAATCTTGTTCATTGCCTGCAAATAATTGTTGATGGTTGTCTGTGTAATAGTATTAGCAGTTCCTTCATCAGCATTTGTTGATAATATATCTATATTGTCTGTTCCTTGTTCTTCAGAAACTATCGCAGGTTCTATACCTATTTCTTGTAAGGCATCTTGATTTGCTTGTGTGGCAGCAAGCTCTTCTTCAGACCCTGATAAATCAGCTACTGCTAATGTTGTTGGTTCATCTGTACCTGTCAATGCTGCAATTAGAAATATGAACAAACCAATAACCACGATCACTGCAATCACAGAAACAATCATCTTAGTGTTTCCTTTTTTGCTGTCTTCTTCATCACCGAACCCCTTAAAGAGCTCTTCTTTCCTACCTTCTGGTTGATCTTCAATCATTTTATTAATATTGGTATTATATGTCTATTTAAATTTATCTATTTTGGATATGTAATTAAAAAGTTTTTTAAATATTGCTTGGCTTCAGTCATTTATGGTGCAGATTAAAGAGAATATGGTTAATATTGAGATAGGAAAATCAGATGATAAGATATCTAAGAAATTAGGGGTATTCTATAATCCTATTATGAAATTCAACAGGGATTGTAGTGTTTTGTTGTTGAATGCTTTAGACAGCTTAAGAAAGAAGAAAGATATCAATGTAACAGAATATGACTGTGGTTTAACAATTGGTCTTCCATTGAGCGGTTCAGGAATTAGGGGATTAAGATTTTTGAAGGAATTGAATAAAAATATTATCAAGGAGATTCATTTCAATGATTATAAAGATGATTTTAATGTATTGATGAAAAATAATATTAAGATTAATAAAGTACATTATGAACCAGAAAAACTTAGTGATAATAACAAAAACAACCATAACATAATAAATATTCACAATAAAGAGGCAAACTTGTTTTTGCATCAGAGCAGTGGTTTTGATTATATAGATATTGATCCTTTTGGAACGCCAAATCCTTTTTTGGATAATGCAGTTAAAAGAATCTCAAGAGCTGGCATTTTAGCGATAACAGCGACAGATACAAGTGCGTTGGCAGGAACATATCCAAAGGCATGCAAAAGAAAATATTTTGCAGTACCTTTACGTATTTATTTGATGCATGAACTGGGGATAAGAATCCTTATCCGAAAGGTGCAGCTTATTGGTGCACAATATGATAAAGCATTAATTCCAATATTCACTTATGCTAAAGATCATTATTACCGAATCTTTTTCAGATGTGAAAAAGGAAAAACTAAAGTTGATGAAGTTCTTAAGCAGCATAAGTATTTTTTGTATTGTAATAAATGTATGAATTTCTTTGTCGACATGTTTAATAAACATGATTGTGGTATTTGTAATAGAAACAAAACTAAGAAAGAACATGATAAAATAGAAAATAGTAATAAACAAATGATCTATGCAGGACCTTTATGGGTTGGTAAGCTTTTTGACAAGAATGTTGTCAGGAAAATGAAAAGACAAGATTATATCAAAGTTATTAAGCAAGAAGATAATGAAACACAAAGCAGGGAGAACATCAGATTCTTTGAGATGCTTTGTGAGGAAGCATTAGCTGGTATTGATAATAACTGTAATGGTGATTGTATTGTTGGTTTTTATGAGATTCCAGAAGTTATGAAAATGTTTAAGATTGGAGATAGTATCAAACTTAATGAATTAATGGATGGACTGAAAAAAAGGAAATATAAAGTAGTGAGAACTCATTTTGGTAAGCAGGCTGTGAAAAGTGATTGTGGTGTTGATGATATTATTGAGGTTATGAGGGAGAGATAATAAAATGAAAGAGATCAAATGGCTCTGGACGATGAAGAAACCGCAGGTTCCATTAGCTCAGGGTCTTCATGTTATCGCAGTTCCATTGATGCAGAAAAATCTTGGCATAAAAACAGATTTACCAATCAAACATGTTGATGGTGATATATATTTTGGAGACAAAGCTATTAAGGAAATATTTGATCAGATCAAAGAAAAATCTCAGAAAGATAGCAGATATCCATACATGATCCGCGATAAGATTAAAAAGTCAATAACTAATCTTAAGAAGGTAATCTTATCATTAGAAAAACATGATCTTACAGGAGAAACAGATGATGAATTTTTAGATTTATTCATGAAAGGGTATAATGCAGTTGGAGAATTGACAGCATTCATGAGTTTTAAGGGCACTGTCCAGATGAGTGATGTTCTTGAAGAGAGATTAAGGACTATACTCTATAAAAAAATAAGTGGTAGAGAAGAACAGGAAAATATTTTTCTGCTGTTATCAACATCTGAGCAAGACAGTCTCATGGGGAAAGAACAGAAGAACATATTGAAAATCGCTTGTAAGATTCAGCAAGGAAAAAAGATAAAAGAAGATTTGAAAAAGCACTTGATACGATTTAGGTGGATGGGTTGTGTTATGTATTTGGGAAAACCATATACTCAACAGCATTTTGAGGATGAAATCCAACAGGTATTAAATGAAGATTGTATAATTAAATTAAAAAATATTAAGAAAAAGAAGATAATCAGAGAAAAATGTATAAAGCAATATATAAAACAGTTAAAATTCACGCAACAAGAAAAAAAACTGCTTGAACAGTTCAGAGTTTGGGTGCATCTGAGAACTTATATCAAAGATATGACTTCTGTTGGAATAACTGCGACACTGCCTTTTCTGGAAGAGATTGCAAAAAGAGCAGATGTTGGATATAAGGATCTTCTTTATTTGAGTTATGAAGAGCTTCAGGAAATATTTACTAACAAAAAACATGATTTAATTGGAACAAGGATTGCAACAAAAGCATTTAAGACAGGTGATATTGTTGTGGTAGATGCTGAGAAAGGAGTTGTTAGGAAAACATAATGATAATGAAGAATTAATAAATAATAAAGCAAAACATCTATCCAACAGCTCTTCTCACGTCTGTGCATTCGACTGAGTTGACATCTTCTATCTGGCTGATCTGCTCTTCAAGCTCTTCAGTTGAGCCTTTTGCTTCATCCATCACAAAGATAAGATTCAGAGCTTTCAGACCGAATGCTACTGGTTCAATCTCTACTTTGCCTACTTCACCGCCAAATGCAGATATTGCTTCTTTTGCTTTGCTTTCTATAGCTGAAAGATCAACTTCTGGGCTTATAGGCATTATTTTGAATGTGATTATGACACTTGCCATTTTATGTTCCTCCGTTTTGTATAGTATGATTGATTTAACTATACTTTTTTATGTATTAATCTTGTAAATAACGATTAAAATGAGCTTAAAAATAAGTAAAGATTAGTTAGGGCCCTCAAAATTGCAATTAGGACATATATACTTGATTGCTTTCTCTCTGCATGCTTTACAGCGAATTATATCATATTTTAAGCATTCTGGACACTTGAATTTAGCTGAACCCTGTTCATTGACTATGCTTCTGTTACAAGATGTGCATTTCAGTTCTTTTTCACTCATCAGAATAACCTCCATGATTATTGATTTAGGTTGAATAATTCATATGTTACTTAAAAATGTTTTTATTAAAATCTTTTTTTCCACCAATGTATCTCATTGGTGGTTTACAACAATAATCTTTGGTGGAAAAAAAGGGTCGTAAATTCGACCCGAGCGAAGCGAGCATGCCATCGGCGTTAAATGCGTAGCATTTATGGCTCTACATAC
>JBDRKY010000014.1:0-3208 GCA_043813525.1 Candidatus Woesearchaeota archaeon | reverse complement strand
GAACAGATTTCTTCTTTTTAATTAAAGAAATCATTTTTTTTCTGATAGCAATTTTTTCAGAAGACAAATGTATCACCTCAAAATGGATTAAGATTAACTTATTTATATATTTTGTCCTAAATTATGTCGCGTTGACTAAATATTACGCCAGCGCCCGGACTTTCATAAAGTGTTAGGTTGTAAGCTGTAGGTGGTAAGATGTTTATTTTGATTTTATACCGCATATCATTGATTATCTAACACCTTTTTTGAACCGAGATGCCCTTGCGGACAGGAGGGAACACTGAACTATATATGAACAATAAATTAATGCTAATCTATTGAATAATTCATTCGAGCCTCCCGCAATATTCCGCATTGCTTATTGCATAATATGCAAAATGCAATGTACCGGATTATGCGACGCTGGCATTAATATGATTGATTATTGTATAATATCTTTTATGTTGATGATTGGAATATTATGTTTTTCAGAGAATCTTTGCACATCTTTATCTTTCATCATTGTGCCTAATTTATTATTTTTCTCTTCTCTATTATTTTTATCATTGATGTTTGTATTATCTCTACTATCAATATTAGCGCTGGTATTCATCAATTCGCAGATAACAGCAATATCTTTAAGACCAGCTAATTTCATCAATTCAACAGCAGCTTCTGTATGGCCTTTTCTTTTTTTAAGTCCGTTTGGATGAGCATACAAAGGAAACATATGGCCTGGTGCGATGAAATCATCAATACTTGCATCATCATCACACAATTTTTTAATTGTAAGAAATCTGTCATAAGCACTTACTCCAGTATGGCATTCTTTTGCGTCAACTGCTATTGTGAAAGGAGCTGTCTTATTGTTCTGGTTTTGTCTGATTATGTTTTTTATTGATTGTTTTTCAATCAAATTATTAATTATTGGTATGCCTATCTTCTTAACTCTTTCTAAACTCATCGGTGCACATATTATGCCGCAGCAATGATCCAGCATAAAAGCAATCTTTTCTGGAGTGATATGTTCTCCTGCAATAACTAAATCAGCTTCATCTTCTCTGTTTTTGTCATCTACAACAATTACGAAATTGCCTAATTTTAGTTGATTTATTATGTTTTGCATGTTACTCATTTATGTATTAACTGTTCTTAAAGGCTTAGTTTATTTTATCAGATGAAATGAATTATGCTTTCAATGCTTTCAACATCTTAAAACATGATTCAACTGATCTTTTTGCATATCCATCTAATCTTTTTATGCCGTCTGCTCTGCTCATCTTTGGACCTGATACACCTAATGAGACTGGTTTATTGTAACCTACACTTAGGTCTGCAATCTTTCTTGCTGCATTTGTTGCTACAATATTATCATGGTCTGTGTCTCCTTCAATGACTGCGCCTAATGTTACAACACCATCAACTTCAATCTTATTCTCTGATTTTATCTCTTTATTGTCTAAAAGGAATTTCACTGCCAATGGCATGTCAAAAACACCAGGGACATGAATTACTTTTACAACTTCTCCACCTAAAAACTTGACATGCTCAATAGCTAATCTTTCCATCACATGAGTGATGTCTGCATTAAAATCACTTACAACTATTCCAATTTTTTCATTCATTTTTTTACCCCGCTATATCTTTTATTTCTATCTTAATTTTTTTATTCTAATTTCTGGTTGTTTATTTTATTCTATACTTCCAGCATTTTCATTGCCTTGTCTGATTCCTTTGCCTGCTTTTTCTGATAATGCTTCTTTTCCTTTCAAAAGCTTAATAGCATTGATTGTATGATCATAAACTCTATTTTTTGTTATTTTTAATAATTCTTTTTCATTTATTTTGTTTTGTTCTTTATTATTTCCATCATTATTGTTTTTAATTCCTTCATCAAGATGAACAAACACTTCAAGGATATGTTTGTTTGTAATTAATTGTGCTTTAATTATTCCCTGCGATGCTTCATGTGCACAGGTCTTGTCGATTGTCTTATCACCTGGCATCCCTAATGCTAAACAGATGCCACAATCATATTCTTCTAATAATATTTTACAAGCAACTGGAAGGTCTTTGACACCAGGAACAGTATATCTTTCTATATTGATTGGTTCCATGCTGTCTTCTATAGCTTTTTTTGCAATGCTAAACATATCAGCTCTGGCAAACATTGTATCTGCTATTCCTATCTTCATCTTAATCAATCACCTGCACTTCTTGGAAAATTCAACAACAATTTACAATATCTCTACTTTGTCATTATCTTTAATATTTAATTCTTTTCTTAAATAAACATGAGCAATTATTTCTGCAATATTATCTTGATGAGAAGTTCTTTCTGGAATTGTTATATATGCATCAATCTGCTTATTATTTTTCTGGACTTTTATCTTGTAGCAATTGATCCAGCCAAATGATCTTTCTTTTGTCTTGAAACCGCTTATTTTTATGAATTCTTTTGTCAATAAAAAGTTTTTATAATCATCAGCATCAACAATAACATTTAGTGTTCCTGGAAATGGTTTATTGCCAAGTAAAGCTTTGAATTCATTATTGTACTTTTCAATCTGCACATAAAATTTGCCTTCACCAATCCCAGATGTAATAAGTCCTGATATTTTTTTTGATGATTTTTTCTTCTCAAAAATATTTTTTAGATGATTGTAATTTGATTTTAGCAAAGCTATTGCATCATCTGTTAATCCTATCATTAATCCATTTGGTGAATATCTCTTTTTGATAAAACCTAATTCTTCTAACTCCTGCATTTTTCTGGATGCTGTCTGCTGTGAGAAATTCATGTCTTTGGCAATCTCTATTGTGCTGAGAGTTACACTTTTAGAAAGTTCAATGCTTTTGCTGTCTGTTTTATTCAACCCAATTTTATCAGATAAATAAATCAATAATGGTAAATGTTGAATGTTTTCAGCTAAACCATTTATATTACTCTTTTTATCCATTGCAATCAAGAAATATTGGATACTTATATAATTTATGGTACTCATTTATGGGTGGTATTGTTGTTTTAGAAATAAATTATATTCAATTAAACATAGGAATTCCTTTTGTTTTTTGCTTCTTTTTCTAAAATCTTTTTTTCCACCAATGTATCTCATTGGTGGTTTACAACAATAATCTTTGGTGGAAAAAAAGGGTCGTAAATTCGACCCGAGCGAAGCGAGCATGCCATCGGCGTTAAATGCGTAGCATTTATGGCTCTACATAC
>JBDRKY010000013.1:0-14149 GCA_043813525.1 Candidatus Woesearchaeota archaeon | reverse complement strand
TGTTGGAAAATTGTAAGGCATGATGTAACAAGCTCAAACTTCTTCAAGTCAATTGAGACTCTGAAATATGGTATTGAGATGTTCTTAGATAACACTTTTTTTATGTTTAATCCGTCCAATTACTTGTCGCGTTGACTAATTTAACATTTTACTCAATTTTAGTAGTAATCTTTTTAAAAGAAAGGATATTTCTTAGTAGTATGATTCCAGTAGAAAGAGTTAATGACCATATGGATAGGTTGACTAGAAAAAGACCAGATGAAGTTAGAGAAAAGCTTAAATTAAGAGATAGAATTCCTTATAATCAACATACATTACATTTATTGTATGAGATAGATGATCTTAGTGTTACTGATAGATTAAGAGATTTAAATAATGATCTTACTTTACATAGGGAAATACATCAATTATTTTGTAATAAAGAGAAAAATTTTGCAGTTTTTGATGAAGTGGAAGAAGATAGTGAAGGTCAAAAAGTAGTTCCATTTACCAGAGCATTAGAAACTGCTAAAGGCTTATGCTTAGAATATTCAATAATGTTGCAATTAGCAAAGCAACAAATTACTGACTCTTATTTAGTTGCTGGTTTATTAATGCATCCAGATGTAAAAGGAAGATTTCCACATGAATATAATGTTGTAATGTATGATGGAAAACCATGTTTAGTTGATGCATTGAATGTTTTAATAGATAAAAGTTCTGGAAAAAAAGTAATAAGACCATATGTTGTTCCAATAATTGGAATGGAATTAAAGCCTTTAGTTGGATTAAATGGGAATCACAAAGCAGAACATTTTGTTTTAGAAGAAAAGTATGCAGGAAATAGAACTTATACTTTGTCTTTAGATAAACAACATCAAAGAAAAACACCTAGTATATTTGAATTATTATGAATGTTTAATTAAACTTAATTCTTACTTTAAAACTTAAAATCATCCATGCTCATCCGTTTCACTTCGATGCTTATCGCTTTCTTATTAATCCTGATATAACGAGGACATTCTGTATATTCCAATCTATTCTTTTTGCAGTAATCAATGACTTTTTTGGAATGTTCTGCAATCACAACAATCCCTCTCTTATCTTTATTGAAAACCTTCACACCCATAACAGCTAATTCATTCTTTATGCTACTGCACATCTCAATAAGATAATTAAGCCTTTCGTGTGCTTGCTCTAATTTACCAAGCAATTTTTCCTCATCAAGATCTTTCGGCCTTATTTTCTCCATTAATTTCTCATCAGAACCATTATCAGAGCAAATAACATCAATAACTTCCTTATCATTTGAGCTGATAAACCCACCATGCTCATTATCAACAACTTTCCATCTGCCAAAACTGCCAATAATTATATCAGCATAATTTCCATTGCAGAGTTTTGTGTTTATTTTATCTGATCTATCTTTCCTGATTCTATCACCGATCGCATTTGTATCTTCTATCAGTAAAATGCCATGTTTTTTACATATTTCAGAAATCTTTCTCAAAGGCTGTTCAGCATGATAGCCGGCAAGACTAGTAATCAGCAATGCTACCTTTCTTTTTTCTTTCTTTACAAGCTCACACAGCTCATCAAAATAATCCAGAATAACAACACCTTCATCAGTTCTCATCTCAATTATATCAAGTTTAAGCTTTTTAGGATACTGTTTATATGTCAACCACCCACCTTGATCAGGAATGATGATGCTGTCAAAACCTTTTTGTTTCAGATAATACATAGCTGCATATATTGCCAAATTGCCTGAATCAGTTAGCATAACATATCTGTGATCAGTATATTTTTGTATTAATTTTATTATTTTATTTTTTGTTGATGAGGCCATAATATATCAAATCATATATAGATTTATATAGTTTATGAGAAAAAACAAAAACTAGCTATCAGGAAACATCTTATGCCTAATCATCCCTTCCAATGTTTTTGCATCTTTGTAGAAGCTCCTTATGCCTTCAGCTAATTTCTCAGTTGCCATTGCATCCTGATTCATCTCCCATCTAAACCTTTCAATGCTAAAATCCATATTTTCAAGATCACATTGTACTGCTGCAGTTTCAGGTGACAAAATCCTAGGCACTTCTCTATCCATCTCCTTTAGCTCTTCAAGAAAATTTGGCCCTATAGTTAATAGATCACAGCCTGCTAAAGCTAATATTTCACCTGAATTTCTAAAGCTTGCACCCATTATTTCTGTTTTATAGCCATGTTTCTTAAATAAGTTATAGATTTTTTTCACAGATAATACACCAGGATCTTCTTCACCAGGATAGACATAATCAACTGCCTTTTGTTCATGTTTCTTATACCAATCCATTATCCTGCCGACAAAAGGAGATATCAATGTACCTCCTGCTTTAGCCACAGCAATAGCCTGCACATAACTGAATAATAATGTTGAATTAGTATGGATTCCCTGTTTTTCCAATTCAGAAACTGCAGCTACACCTTCTGCTGTCGCAGCTATTTTGATAAGAACCCTATCCTTTTTATAACCTGCTTCTTCATATAATTTAATTAATGATTTAGCTTTCAAAATAGTCCTATCACTATCAAAAGAATATCTGGCATCAACCTCTGTTGATACTCTGCCAGGAATTATCTTAAGTATTTCTACACCAAAATTCACAAATAATTTATCTAATGCTAAAGATACCTGTTGTTCAGGATTATTACCTTTTCTAAGCCCATATTGGACAGCATCATCAAAAAGTAGCTGATATTCCGGCATTTTTGCTGCCTTTAGAATAAGTGATGGATTTGTTGTTGCATCCTGCGGCATATATTTTTTAATTGCTTCAATATCTCCAGTATCAGCAACAATTATTGTATATTGTTTAAGTTGTTCTAATGCATTATTACTATTCATCTTCACACCTCATTTTTATTTACTATTTATTTATTTTAAATCAATTTTAAATCAATTATCATTATATTTTATTAAGATTATGAAAATAAAAATACATCATTTATAAAAGCGATTTATATAAGTAATATAAATCAGATAGTTGATTACCACTTTATGATAACAAATTAACAAAAAATATATAAATGCAGCATAATTTCTGATATCTTATGCCAGAACAAAGAATGACACAAGGATTATATCTCGATATGAGAAGAATGCCAGGCAGTGATTTTTATAATCCAAGATCTGCATTCAGGACTGAATTAGCTGGCATTGAATTAGAATATCAATTAGTTCCAAATACTTTTTTGGATAGGCATGGTTATGGAACAAGATTAGGATTTAGAGAAGAAGGAAAAACCTTTGTAAGCAGACATCTGAAAGAAGCACAGATGCCAGTTGTTGCATTATTTCTGCATCTGAAATCATTAGATACTCCTGAAATAGCAGCTGCATTAGGTGTTGAACAGGATAAATTTGAAGGATTGAATGATTATGAATTACATGATGTATTATTATCTGCTACATTAGAATATGCATCAGATTTTCTAAGGCCAAACGATGTTAATGATTTAATTAAAACATTCAAAGAAGAACCAGGTTATGATCCAGCAGCTTCTGATAGCTTGTTTGAACGATTCTCTAAAGGATATCTTTCTGATCAGAGTGTAGATGCATTAGTCAGAAGATCAACAACGCAATTAGAATTATACACAGAAAGAGCTGCTGACCATATAAGAAGATTTGCAGACAGTACATATAATAGGCGTATGGATAATTTACATAGAATAGTCACTGAATACAGAGGTATGAATTTAATATTTGGAAATGAAGTAACAAAAGCAAGAAACACTTATAGAATAATCAAAGATTCGCCACAATTATCTGCAATGATACCTGAGACAGTTGAATTATTGACTAAGTTAATTAATAATGCTGAAGCAAATACTCTTATTTTGGCTGATGCTACAGCAAGTGGAATATTATATTTATGTTCAGCAGCATATATTGATTCAAGAAAACCTCCAGTGATTTTCTTAGATACAGAAGTAGAAAAACAAGGAGACAACTGGGTAGAGATTACACCTTATGGAATAAATCAGTTCCTGCCTAGTTTAAAAAGATTACTTATGCAGGATGTGATCAGAGAGCTTGATGAACTTGATAAATCTTTAGAAGGATTAGAAGATGTAGTGACAGGCGTCCAGAAAGGAGATAGAGATGCATTAAGCATTGCAGGAGATTATGTTAAACAATTAACTAGCACAGCACAGACAGGAATAGCACTAACTGGAGCTGGAGCTGCTGCAGCAATCCAGAAAAAGGTTGAAGCGCCAGCTAAAGAATACAGAACAACACTTGCATTTATTGCAACAGGCGGAACAGATGCAGAACTTGCAGTATTCCAAGCAGCTCAGGCTCTTGGTACATTAGCGAGATTAGGGATTCCTGTTTCACGAGAGCAGACTCAGGCAGTTGGTGAGATAGAAAAAACAGGAAAGCTGCCAGCTGTACCTCAACTTACAGATGGAAGAGATGATTCAGAAGAGTAAATATATTTTTACCTGTTTTCTTATTTATTAGGCAGATAAAGATTCAATATCTGTTTCATATCATCAGCTTTAATTTTCTTATGTGTTCCTGTTCTTTTACCAATTGACTGGATAAATTTGTAAGCTGTGATTTCATTATCCTCCAGCTCATAATTATCAATCAAAGCATGATTACCTTTCTTTCTTCTGGTTCTGCTAAATTCCGTAATCCTATAGCAGTCCATAAATTCAATAAATTCATTAAGCACATCAAGTGGATTTTCCTGTGCTAATGCATATTCAACCATACAGGCGCCTGCATATGCAGTTGCTTCTACAGTTGGATAAAATACTCCTGGCCATCTTTCACGTTCACCATCCTCATCTAATTTCAATTTATCAACTGCATCCATCACGCTGTTAAATTCATGTGGATGCTCTTTATAGACAGTAAAGCCAATATCAATAGCTCGCTTCCATTCTTGTAATGTCTCTGATAAAGTATTATCTGCATATTCTCTTGCACCAATTCCGATACATTGTATATAACCAATCAATCCAGATATATCTTCTTCATGAACAAATTCAGCAAAAGCTGCTGCATACTTGACCACAGCTTTTATTGAATTAAGGCTGACAGTTAGCATCAAAGTATTGCTACGCTGTTTCTTATTTCTGCTGTCAAATGTAATCAGGCTAGCCCTTTGTATATTATATACAACATCAATAAGATTTCTGAATGATGCAGGTGAATAACCTTTTCCTTTTAATATTTCCCTTAATTCTGCTAATGGCTGAACTTTTTTTCCAAAATCCTTCTCATTGACACTATATTTTATACGATAATAAGATATTCTGGCTCTTTGCATTACTGATAAAGTTATGTCTAAAGATTCATCAGCATCTAATAAAGTTGTAAGGATGTCAGCAGATTCTTTTGCTCTGTTTAAAGCGTGTGTAGTATAACTAAATGCTTCATCAATAACTCTAACTGCACAATCATTATATTCTACCTCATTTATATGAGAAAGAAATGCTGTGAACAGCCCGCCAAAATACTCTGCATATTTATTTGTGTCTATATCTCCCAAGAAATATTCACATTCAAGCACTGCTCTTGCTGCAGCTGCTGCTTCTACCATTGATAATAGGTCTGGTGCTTTTGCCAGTGTTGCTGCAACTTTTAAGCTATCTCCTACACTCAGATCTTTTCTTTTAGTTCTGATTGAATAAGTATATAAAATAATCTCTGCAATCCTTTTTTCATCAGATTGTGAAGATAATTCTTGTGAAAATAATCCATGTAAAGTATCTTTTAATCTTTCTAATAAGCCATCTGGTTCATGTAATCTATACCTAACAATCATATCTATTAAACATCTTTCTAAAGTATTAGAAGAGTCTATTTTTTCAGTATCAGCTGCTAACTTCGAATATAATCTTGATAAATCAGAGAAAAGATGTTGTGTATCTCGTGGTGCTCTCCATCTGCTTGCTTTTTCTTTTACTTCATCAATAGTATATGCCCTTCCAGAATCAGCAGATGATGCTCCTGAAGATGATGCTCCTGAAGATGATGCTCCTGAATATGGAGAATTCCACCAATTTCTTTTTTGTCTTTCAAATTTTGCATCATCTGCTGCTTTTCTTTCTTTGGTTTTATCTACAAAACCAGCTAAAATATCACCTAAATTTCTTGGTTTTGGTTTAGGAGCAGGCTGAACTACAATCTCAACTGTCCCTATTAGGTCATATACTGCTTTTCTTTCTGGTTTTCCAAGAACAGAATATGCTTCATTTACTTCTTTAAACCTTTCTTCTGCATCAGGATTATCAGGATTCCTATCAGGATGTATTTCCAGAGCTTTTGCTCTATATGCTGATCTGATAGTATCTGCATCTGCATCCTTTTGTACCCCTAATATTTTATAATAATCTTTAATATCATCCATACACATAAAGTAACCAACAGCCATATATAAATATTACTAATTTAACTACTATAAAGTGAATCTATAAAAAAATAATCAAATATCCATTGTTATATAATTATGATTTAGAACAATCTAAAAACACTCCAAAAACAATATAAATAACTCCATTATTGAGATAAATATGATTATCACAATATCAGGTAATATTGCTTCTGGAAAATCTACAGCTGGTGCTGCATTGGCTAAGAAATTAGGTTTTAAGCATTATAGTACTGGTGAATTTATGAGAACTATTGCTAAAGAAAAAGGTATTTCAATGCATGAACTTGCCAAAATTGCTGAAGAAAGCAATGAGATTGACAAAATATTAGATGAATGGACAATAGATTTAGGAAAGACTAAAGATAATTTTATAATAGATTGCAGATTAGGATGGTATTTCATCCCAAAGAGTTTTAAGATCTACCTGTTTGTCAGCAAAGATGACCAGCTTAGAAGAATAAAGCTGGATCTCAGCAAAAAAAGAAGAGGAGAAGAATACCTTAAAGACAGGGAGCAGACTGACAAAGAGATATTGGACAAGGTAAAAGAAAGAGAAGACAGCGAAGCAAAAAGATATATGAAATATTACAATATTGATTATAGAAAAAAAGAATTGTATGACTTATGGCTTAATACAGACGGCATGACAATTGATGGCTGCGCAGAGGAGATAAAAAGAATCCTTAAAGAAAAAGGTTTAGCATAGATTCAACACACTTTTAATCAGATTATCCTTATTACTTGCAGGGCTTTCTTTGATAATATAATCAGATTTATCTTTACTACAATATTTCCTCTTAAAATCTTTAAGAAAACCATTAACTTTTGCTTTTTCAATGAGATCGGTTTTGCTAAGATAAATGAATACAGGCTTATCACTGTGAAATTTAAGCAGACTATCGAATAATGCATATTGCTTTCCAAGTGGATAACTTTCTGTAAGATCAAATATATATATGATAGCATCACAACAATACTTCAACGCTAGATAAGCTTGTTGTTCTATTATATTCATCATATTGAATCTGTTCAATGTGCCGGGGGTATCAATAAACTGTATTTTTCTGCCTGCGTTATCAATATTTAAAGTTCCAAGATTAAGTTTTTTAGTGGTGAATGCATAATTCTTGATTTCAGGTGTTGCTCCAGTTATTTTCCATAATAAAGTAGATTTGCCGACATTAGGGAATCCAAATATACATACTGTTTTCAGTGATGTCTTGATTGCAGGAAAACCTTTCATGATTTTCCTTGATTCTTCCAAGAATAATAACTCCTTTTTTATCTGCCTCATAACAGAACTGATCCTGCCATAGAATTCTCTTCTAAATATATTTATCTTGCCAATCTCCTGTGTTTTTAATATCTTCTTGTTGTAATCAATATAAAAAAAATCAATTTTCCTCAATGCCCAGCTGACACCGCCTAAAGATTTCATCAATGCCTTGTAATCAATAGTAAGTTTGACTAATTCTCTATAAAAATCAGGCAAATCCTCAAACTGTGGAAATGATCTTAATATATTTTTCAGATGAGAGTTAAGAGTATTCCTAACATTAGTGATTCTTTCACTTTCAATCTTCTTGGATTTATCTATCTTGCTATTAGCTTTAATATCCTTCAGCTCCTCAGCTTTTTTCTTACCTGAACTAAAGGCAAAATCAAGATATTTATCTGAAGTCTCAACCACTAACAATTTTTGGAAATTCATGATAACATAAGAATATAGTTATTGTTTTATAAAGGTTGCTGAAAAAGGAGGCTGGATCCAAGTTCGGGCTTTTAGATATTAATATTATAAATCCCAACAAAACAAATCCCAACAAAACAAATCCCAACAAAACAAATCCCAAAAAGAATATAGAGCGTAGCTCCTTTTTGGAGTTTGGGATTTGGGATTTGGGATTTGGGATTTGGAGTTTGGGATTTGGAGTTTGGGATTTGGGATTTGGGATTTAAATTAATATCCCTTACAGCCCGAACTTATACCAAGATTGTGAAAAAGTGAGATGAAATATATTATATATTACTTTTTCACTCACTATCATACTTAATATTAGCGTGATACTCTCCCATAATCTCTTTTACAGTTCTTTTCACAGTGCTTGATATCTGCTCTATCCTCTGCTCTTCTTCAGAGATCTGGTCAACAACATCTTTGAAAAGACCATAAAGATAATCAACTGTTTGAGCCTGTTCGCTTGTCAATGGCTCTTCTCTTGTACCATAAGCCTTGATTTTAGTATATAGGTTAAATGCATTATTTAAAGGATTTGCATATTGTATATGATTTTCAGGTGGAATATCTGGTATTTTCTCTTGAGCAATAGTTTCCTCAAGCCTTTGGCCTGTAAAATCACGAATATTTTCTGGTGGCTTGTCTTCTTCAAAAGCTTTTCTGACCATATCCATCTCAGCCTGCTTAAGCAGTTTTTCAGCTTCTTCAGATTCTTTTTTTCTTTCCTCAGCTTGTTTTTTGCTTTCTTCTTCTCTTTTTTTCTCTAATTCTTTCAATTTTTCTATCCTTTCTGCAGGACTTAGTTTCATAAGCTCTTCTTTGTTTAATGCTGCCATAATTAATAGGTAGATAAGATAGTATAAATAATTTGTGAGAAATTTTACTACCAATTCAGACATTTATTAGCTTTCTTAAAATTCTTATAGATCTGCCACAATGTACCAGTTGCATCTTTTTTTGCTAGTTCTTTTTCATGCTCTAATTGTGCAGAATTAAGATCATGCTCTTTCTTTTTCTTTTTTGTAGCAGATATGCCAAACAGATCAAAAAAACCTCTGAATGGAGCAATGAACGGATCATATATTGTTGATGGTTTTTTAATGTTTAGATGTTTATCCTTAGGAAGTTCAATCTCTTCACCTGCTTCACGAAGATATTTTTCTAATTCATCTCCAAGAGATTCCATAGCTGCCTTTACAGAACCATCAATTGTCTCAAGCAGCAGCATATCTTCTTCATCTTTCATTTTCAGATATTTTTCAACTTCTTTCTTGGTCCATGTATATGCTCTTAGTTGCATATCAGTCAGTCCAGCATGCATAGGCCCTTTATTATATTCCTGATGATAAGCCATTGTAGCTCTTGATCTGTGATGAATATATAAAATAAAGACAGCGTAGACAACTTTATTAGTAGTCATCTCTTGATCCAATTCAATTTTATTAGTGAATCTTTTACATAATAGTTCTATCTCAATTATTGATGACTCAAAAGCACTAATCATATCAGGGTGTTCTTGCCTTTCAGACAATTGTAATCTTCTGATATTCTTTAGATATGGTTTTACCCATGACATATACATCTTTATGATATCAAAATGCTGCCTTAGATATTTCAGGGTAAAAGTTCTTCTGTTTCCAAGCTCATGATGCGTCCTTTCTTTCCAGTCAAGATAAGTTCTCAATTTTCTCTTCAAAACCTCTTTAACTTTTCTGTTGAAATCTAATTTATCAACAGCATTATCCACATCTCTTGAAGTTAAAGGGTGTATAGAGAAGAACAGGTCAGGCAATACAGTAAACTGCAGTTCACGCGCCATACCATAGACAGAAGCAGGATTTTTTGCACCCTGTTCAACCATATCAATCCATATGCCTTTCAAGGTAATCTCTGCGCTTTCTCTGCTCCTGCTTGTTGAGTCCATGCTATCAACATAATAGCCAACCCTTTCATCCAATATCCTTAGCTCTCTTACAAGCTGAAAAAGCTCTTTTACCATCTTCCCAATCACTGCAAGATATTGTGATGCTTTATCCTGCTGCAGACCTAATCTCTGCTGAGCACTTCCAAAGAAAGCAGATTGTTCACTTGCTGCAAAGATATCTGTAATTTTAGTAATATCTTTATACCCTTGATCCTGTTTGATCTGTTCTGTCAGCCAATAATATTTCTCTTCTATTGACTGATTAAACTCCTGAAGAATCACTCTTCTGTATTTGATAGGATTTGGAAAACCAGTAGGTCCATGAATTATATGGCCTGCATTATCTCTACCAAGTTCAGTCACTTCTGGCTTAAACCCATGTTTTTTTAGCAATTCTACACTTACTGGCATCTTATTCCTCTTTATTCCTCTTTTTAGTTATGAATTATATGAATTATATAAGCATTGATATTTATTATTTCCTATTTTATGTATGTAATAAGTTTATTTATAGGGCTTTATTCTACCTCGAATAGTCATCATTATACTTTTTCACTGCTTTTCCTGTATAATGTCATAGTATTTCCCTGCAAAACCATCTCATCTGAACCAGTATCTTTTTTTAATTGTGCTGCTGCATCTTTTCTGCTGTTATCTCCAACAAATGATTTTAACAGCTTTATCTTAACAACCTTGTGAAGCTTTAGCTGTTTATTAATCTCACTAATCACTGTCTCTCCTATTCCGGATTTGCCTATCCTGACTAAAGCATATAGATGTTTTGATTTATCTCTTAATTCTTTTTTGTTCATTTTAATGCCATAAATGGTGTTCCTCATCAACATGCTTATCTTCTAAAAAATGATTTTGATGTTTAAGCAATTCCTGTATATGTATCTTACGTTTAGACGGCAATCTTCGCAGACTGCTTTTGCCTAACATATAAGAGATATAATCTCCGCTGAGAAAATTAGGCAGTATCACATAATCTGCGCCATGCTGATAAAGCATCAATGCTTCATTGATTTTATTTGCGCAATCTATGATCATGATTTTCTGATTGATTTTTTTTACTTCTTTTATCAGCAGTATAGATAATTCATAATTTCTTATGGTATTTATTAGAATTTTTACTTTCTTAAGATTAAGATGTTCAAGCACCTCTTCATTGGTGATATCTCCATACATCGCTGGTATATTTTGCTCCTTAAGCTTATTAATTATCTCAGGATTATAGTCAATAACAAGAGGATAAGATTTCTCTTTCATCAGCTTATTCAGTATGCTTCTGCCCATCCTGTCACATCCACAAAGAACTATCTCACTTTTTAATCTTTTATAATGATGCTTTGTCTTATGAAGATGATCACTGAACTCTAAGAAACTTAGCTCATGCTTCAATTTTTTGTATAATAAAAGATGATTTCCCATGACATAGCTTGTCAGAGTAATTGTAACAATAGATAATAATACCACCACAGAAAATACAGCATTAGATACAAAACCAAGAGCTAATCCCTGAGAGATAAGTATCAAAGAGAATTCACTGACTTGTGAAAGGGATGTACCTACTTTAAATGCTGTATATTTTCTGTATCCAAAGCCACCGACAATCATCATTGACATTAAAGGCTTAAGCATAGATATCACAAAAAATGCAGCGATAAAGAAAGGAATCATAGATAAAAGGCCATTTGGCTGCAGCTGCATACCTAAGCTCACAAAGAAAAGAGTTGCAAAGAAATCCCTTAAAGATCTGATCCTACCGATTATCTCAAAGCTGTAAGGCATATTACCAAGGATTATTCCAGCAACAAATGATCCAATTGCAATTGAGAAGCCAATACCATGAAATATCAGGCTAAACAAGAAACAGGTACCTAAAGCAGTCAGGAATAATATTTCTTTTGAATTAGCCACAAATCTAAATACTTTTGGCAGTATAAGATTGCTCAGATAGATAAGTCCAGTAATCACTAACACTGCCAGACCAATAGATAAGATGAATGAAAGGAAAGAAAATTCATTTATTGTTGTCAGTACAAATAAGGCAATTATCGCAACAATATCTTCTACTAAAAGAAAGCCTATGATTATTTTACCATGCAGGCTGTCAACTTCTTTTTTATCAGATAAAGCTTTTACAAGGACCATTGTACTGCTAAATACAAATACAAATGCGATATAGATTGCCTCAATGTTCTTGAACCCAAACAATAAGGAAACTAAGAAACCAATACCAAGCAGCATAAGAATATTGATCATTGCACCATAAGAAGTGACTTTCTCAACTTCCTTGAAACTTTTCAGATTAATCTCCAGACCAACAATAAATAGCAATAATGCAATACCAACTTCAGATAATGTAGTAATAAGGCTGCCATTTCCAATTAAACTAAAACCAGCTGGAATATGCAAAAGATTTGCAAAGAAAGTAATGCCAGATAACACTGATGCAAGATATGTTATACCTGGGCCAATGATTAGGCCAGTCAGTATATATGCAGGAATCAAAGGCTGCTTAAATCTTTTTGCGAGAAGTACAACTAATGTAGCAGCTATTATAATTATCCCAATATCAAGGAAAAATATGCTTGACATATATATACCTCTTTTTTATATTATAAAAATATTCTTATCTATTTATAGATTACATATATTAAGATATTTATAAAGATTGTGGCAAGAAATTTTAATTCAATGTATACAATATAACCCAAGTTTGACACTTGTCAAACTGAGGATATAAAGTAAATCATCGATAGAATTGTTTAATAATCTTAGCAATCTCCTTGCTAAAATCACTAGCAATAAACCCATACCCTAACTCTTCCTTCAATCTGTCACCAGCAAGGCCATTAACAAATACAGCAGCACATGCAGAATGAAATAGATCAGCTTCATTTATTTCATCAGCTTCATTTATTTCATCAACTTCATCTGCTTTACAATTATAATTATTATTTGCCCTAACGTTAGCAGCAGACTGCGCCAAAAAACCAGCACACAAGCCTGTTAGAATATCACCAGTTCCCCCAACAGTCATGCCAGAATTTCCAGTATAGTTTAGTTTGTATTTTCCTTTGTATGCAATAATATCTGGATTGCCTTTTAGAAGAATGCAATTTTCTTTTGCATATTTGATAACAATTTTTATTTTTTTATCAAGATTTATTTTATCATCACTATTTTTAATTTTAGGTAATTTACATCCTGTCAGCAATTCAAATTCTTTGGAATGCGGTGTTAATATACATCCTTTAATATCTTTAATTTTTATTGATTTTAGTGCATCAGCATCCAGCACAAGATTATGTTGATTTTGTTTATCATTTTTGAGTTTTTTAACAATATCTTTAACAAAACACTTACTTTTTACTCCAAGACCAGGACCTATAATAATAGCATCTGCTTTTTTTGCTAATTCTATAACTTCAGCAGCATGCTTTTTTTCAAAATAATCACAAACTTTACCAGAACCACATCTCAATTTTTTAGTAATAATATCAGGCAGAAAACTATTAACTAACAAAGCTGTTTTTTCTGGAGCAACTACTGTTATTAGATCAACACCACTACGAAGAGCAGCTAATGCCTGCGAAACAAGTACTGCAGCTCCAGGATAATCTAAACTTCCTGTTGCAACTAACACTCGTCCAAAATCTCCTTTATGTGAATTATCTTTTCTTCGAGGAAGAACTGCTTTAACATCACCTGACCCTGTCTGAGTTAATGCTTTTTCATGAATACCAATTGGAATTATTCTAACTTTTCTTCCAAACTTAATTAACCTTGGATTAGTATCATGCATTGTCAATATTATATCAGGTATCACAAACAATTCACCTTTGCCTGCATTTTCCATAAGCTTAAGTTTAGAAACTCCATAATTTACATCTATGTGTATTGTGTTATATATAAAATTATTCCGTACTTATTAAGCTAATTTATATTCTTTAGTATATACTTTTCATTGATTTATATTCTACAACATATAAAAATATAAATATTAGTTAGCTACATTGTAGCTAATATGAAGAAAGTAACAAAAATTCAATTAACAGGTTATGA
>JBDRKY010000012.1:0-11348 GCA_043813525.1 Candidatus Woesearchaeota archaeon | reverse complement strand
GTTTTAAAAGAATATTTGGGATTGTAACAAAAAGGTTAGATGACACAATATTTACACAAGTTTTAGCAAGAATTATACATAACAATCGAAGAAAAATAAGCTATTTCAATATGGCATCATTCTGAATTTATACGCAAAGCCCGTAAAACCGCAAAGCATATATATTACTTATGGTGCCTAACATACTTATGTTCATACGTGTAAAAAATATAAAAAATCAGCATTATGCATATAAAGTAAGAAATAGATGGACTAAAAAAGGTACAAGGCAAAAGACAGCTGGTTATCTGGGTAAGGTGTATCATCTAAAACCTGTTTTTGAGCTCACTTTTGAAGATTTTCTTGCTCAGGACATAGAAGTCTATATTAAAAATATTTCATCTAAGGAGATTATATTGGATTTGGTTAAGTTTGAGCTGTTAAGACATGGGTTTAAATATAAGGGAAACAATCAAAATATACTTATATTCAACAATATAGCAGAAGAATATCAGAAAAGTGAGTGTAAGACCATTCAAAAGATGAATAATATTGTAATAAAAGCAGAGTTAGCGCCATCTATACTTACCATCACAGATACTAAAAAACCAATTGTTTTAGCATTGAACAATGATTTTTTGTGTGATTATACATTGAGAAAACTGGCAAGGTTTAAGTCCTTTTCTTCAGAAGAAGAATGCGGTAAGGAATTGGCAAAGGTTTTTATCACAGCAGGTATTCCTCCTCGTCCAGATATTTTTGTGAGGATATTTCACAAAGTATATTCCAAATATGGGAGTTATGTGAAATGAATGTTTGAAAGTTAGAATGTTTAGATAAACAGCTGTCTTTTAAGCATTATAAACCTTCACCTTATAAAAAGTGAGAGTTAAAACATGAAAACAAGAAATTCAAAAAATCTTAAGGTTATTATCATCACAGGAACACCATGTACTGGCAAGACAACATTAGCAAAAAAGCTGTCGCATAAGCTTGGTTATAAGCTTATCAGCTGCAAATTTATCATAAGCAAGCATAACCTTGCTGATGCTTATGATGATCAGATGAGATGTAAGGTTGTTGATATAAAAAAGCTTAATAAATATCTGATTGGGCTTATAATGGACACTGATAAATATAACAAGAAAAATAAGTCTGATGGGATAAATGGTCTGGTTATAGAATCTCATCTTTCTCATTATCTGCCCAAAAAATATGTGGATTTGTGTGTTGTCACCAAATGCAACCTTCATGTTCTGAAAAAAAGGCTTGAGAAAAGAGGTTATTCAGATAAGAAAGTGAGAGAAAATTTAGATTGTGAAATATTTGATGTATGTTTATCAGAAGCAAAGGAAATTAATCATATCTGTATTGTTGTTGATACAACAAAATGTTATAATATATCCTATTTAATAAAAAAGTTTAAATAATAAGGCATATATAGGTCATATATTGGGTGTTAAAAGGGGTTAATATGGGATTATTTAGTGGTCTATTCAAACGTGATATTGAACCTTCTAGGTTGCATTCTATGAAAGATCATATTCTCAGTTCATTCTCAGTTCTTAAGAGGGATATAGATCATCATAATAAATGGATAAGTTATCTTCATAAGAATCTTCTTGATATGAAGAATGCTCATTATGAACATAAATATGGCTCAAAATCCAATATAGATAAGATTCATTCTAATTTTGATTCTATTAATAAGTGGGTTGATCATCTTCATTCATCTAATCAGCTCCACAACGAACGTATAAGAAATCTTGAGTATAGTATGAAAAATGCATTTGATAAGTATAATCAGCATATCATGGATCTTTTTAAGCTTGTTCATTCTAAACATGAGATAATTGCAAAGGATTTGAGGAAAGAATTGAAGAATGAGCTGTTGCTTGAATTACAGGCTAATATGGTTGAGCATAGGAACTATGTAAAAAACAATGTTAATTCTATGCATTCTAAGTTAGATGGCCTATCAAATGAGTGGCAGCTTAATCATAAGAAAGTCAATGAACGTGTTGATATGCATATTGATAAGGTTAAAAAGCTGCATGAATCAGTGGAATCTATAAAACAGCAGCCAAAACAGTTAAAACAATCAGCTAGTGAAATAAAACAAATGCAACAGGCTGTTTCTGAGATTCAGATTATGCAGCCACAAGCACAGCCTAAACCTGTTGAAATTGTTTATAATCATACTCCTTTGACTAATCCAGAGCAGAAATTATTAAACATCTTGTTTTCTGAACCTGAGCCTGTGAGCTATTCTCAGTTATCAAATAAGACTGGTCATAGTGTCAATACTGTGCGTGTTAATATGAACTTTCTTAAGAAAAAAGGTTTTATTGAAGAAAACTTGTTGCCTAATGGTGTCAAGCTATTCAACTTAAAAAACAAAGAAAGGATTAAAAAGATGTATAATGTCCAGCATCTTTGATTATTTTTAATCTGTCTAAGTTAGCTTAATTTTGCAATTTAAACTATTATTTAAAATCTCATCAGAGATTTTATGTGGGTTTAATACCCCATCCTTCCCTCAAAATTTCTTTGAGGGTTTGTAAATCTTTGATTTATAAAAAGGTTGGGGATAGGACGAACATAAAAAGGAACAAATTTTGTTTATTTTTATTTAGTTGTCTTATGTTTATAATCCTTAATTCATCTATTTTTAATTCATTTTTTCAAACCCTTTGTAATACATTATAATGCATTATAATGCTTTCTCAGCCCCTATACTACTTATATTCTTATTTGCATTGCAAATATTTGCAATGTTTATAATGTTTAACTTACAATGCATATAATGCATTATAATGTCTATTTGGCCTTTGTTTCAATTAGTTTTTGTTTAATCTATATATTTTCATTTAATTTCATCTCAAACTATGTAAAATATATTGTTTTTGCTTATTTTTTCACTTAATTTTTACTATTATTATCTTATTTCTTCTTTGTTTTGTTTATTTTCTCCTTATATTTTTTTTTCAATGATTGTTGCAACGCATTATAATGCATTGCAATGCATTATAATGCCCATTGCAATGCATTATAATGTGTTGTAATGCACTATATTATTTAAAATCTTTTTTTCCACCAATATATCTCATTGGTGGTTTACAACAATAATCTTTGGTGGAAAAAAAGGGTCGTATTTGACTATAATCTAATATTATCTTCATTTTATACTATTAAATTATTATAAATCCTCAAAAATCTGTCTTTTTTACATACTTCCTGCTTATTTTCAGTGTTTTTGCATTAAATTTATATATAATCTCACCTGTTTTTTGTCTTTGTTGGTTGTTTCACGACTGGATTACAACCTATTGATATTTTCATAATAAATCAGGTGGTTTAATGACTAAAAAATTATTTGGTACAGACGGTATACGCGGCAAAATAAATCATTATCCTCTTACAGCAGAGATTGCTCTTAGGTTGGGGCAGGCAGCAGCTATCATACTTAATAAAAGGCTTGGCAAAGAACATAAAAAAGCAGGTAAGAAACCTAAAATAATCATAGGTAAGGATACTCGTGTCAGCGGTTATATCTTTGAATATGCATTAACTTCTGGCTTATGTTCATGTGGTGCAGATGTATACCTTGTTGGTCCTTTACCTACTCCTGCTGTTGCTCATTTAGTAAATAGTTTTGGTGCAGATGCAGGTATAATGATTACTGCTTCTCACAATCCTGCTGGTGATAATGGTATTAAGTTCTTTGACTGCAAAGGTTTTAAGCTTCCTGATTCAGAAGAGCATGAGATTGAAGCACTTGTGCTTGGAAATAACATAGATGCTTCTAAATTTTCCCTAATTCATAGCGGAAAAGCATATAGGGTGGAAGATGCACGCGGCAGATATATAGAATACTGCAAAAGCACTATATTAAATCAGGATTTAGGTATGTTTAAAATTGTTGTTGATTGTGCAAATGGTGCTGCCTATAAAGTTGCTCCGCGTATATTTCAGGAGTTAAATGCTGATGTTGTTGTTATGGGTGATGAACCAGATGGCTTCAATATCAACAAAGGTTGCGGCAGCTTATATCCTGATCTGCTGGAAAAAGAAGTTTTGAAGCAGAAAGCAGATGTTGGCATTGCTCTTGATGGTGATAGTGACAGGATTATAATGGTTGATGAGAAAGGAGAAGTTGTTGATGGCGACGAGATTATTGCATTATCTGCTATATATATGAAAGAAAAAGGTAGGCTACTGGATGATACTGTTGTGGTCACAGTTATGAGCAATATTGGTTTTCATAAGTCAATGGATGATAATGGTATTAAAGTTATTAAGACTAAAGTTGGCGACAGGTATGTCATTGAAAAGATGAGATCTATTGGTGCAAGGCTTGGTGGTGAGCAGTCTGGTCATATAATCTTTTCCAAATATATCACCACTGGTGACGGTATCATAACTGCTCTGCAGGTTTTGAGGGTCATGAAACATACTGGAAAAAAGCTGTCTGAGCTGAAGAAATGCATGACTAAATATCCTCAAATCTTATTGAATATTGATGTTGAAGAGAAAAAACCATTGGATCAGATAAGGGGTTATACAGATAAACTTAAATCAATTGAGAAAAAATTAGGTTCAGAAGGTCGTGTCTTGGTAAGGTATTCAGGAACACAAAACTGCTGCAGGGTTATGGTCGAGGGAAAAGACAAGAAAGAGATTGCTGGGTATGCTGATGAATTAATAAGGATTATTAAAAAGGCTTAATTAAAATGAAATGTGTGATATTATGTGCAGGAAAAAGCTTGAGGATGATGCCTCTTACGCAGACAATTCCTAAACCCATGCTGAAAGTGGCAAACAAGCCAATTTTAGAGCACAATCTCTCACTTTTGACTTCTTTTGTTGATGAATTCATTCTTGTTGTTGGCTACAGGAAAGAAATTCTGATTGATTATTTAGGTGATATATTTAAGGGAATCAAGATAACTTATGTCGAGCAAAAAGAGCAGAAAGGTACAGGCCATGCTTTATTGCAGGTAAGGAAATATATTGTTGAACATAAACTGGATTTTTCAGGTAAATTTATTATGTTGAATGGAGATTGTTTGTATTCAGAAAAAGATATTGAGGCATGTATTGTATATAACTGCGCAATTTTAGGTGCTGAAGTTCCTGACCCTGAAAATTATGGTGTTCTTGAGTATGAATGTGATGGTTATTCTGCTGGTTCAAAAGCAGATGATGTTTTCTTGCTGAAAAATATTCATGAAAAATCAAAAAATCCTATATCAAACCTAATTAATGCTGGGCTGTATGTTTTTGATAATCATGTGTTTGACATCCTTTCAAGCTTAAAACCTTCTGTACGCGGAGAAATCGAGCTTACAGATGCTGTTGTTGAATTGGCTAAACAAGGTCCAGCTGATGTTAAGGTTGTGAAATCTCGTAATTATTGGTTAACTCTCACTTTTCCATGGGATTTGCTGTATGCTAATGAATTTTTCCTGAAAATGATGCTGGGTGATAAGGATCAAGAGGGCAAACAGCAGATATTGGGTGTTGTTGAGAGGAATGCTACACTAAAAGGGCCTGTTTACATAGGAAAAAATACATTAGTCAAGAATGGCTCTTATATTGAAGGTCCTGTGATGATAGGTGAAAATTGTACAATCGGGCCTAATTGCTATATACGTCCTTATACAACAATAGGTAATAACTGCAAGGTTGGCAATGCTGTTGAACTTAAAAACTCAATTATGGGCGATAAGACTAATGTTGGCCATTTAAGCTATGTTGGTGATTCTGTGCTTGGAAATAATGTAAATTTTGGTGCAGGCACTAAAATAGCTAATCTTAGGCATGATAATAAGCATGTTTTTTCCATGGTTAAAGGCAAATTAATGGATTCTGGCAGAAGAAAGTTAGGCACCATTTGTGGTGATAATGTTCATACAGGGATCAACACATCTATTTATCCAGGCAGGAAGCTTTTTACTGACGTGGAAACAAGGCCTGGACAGATAGTAGAGAAGGATATAGAAAAATGAATAACAAATTAACTTCACAACTTATTTAAACTATTATTTTGTCAATTTTTATTAAAATGCCGATAAAAGCAGTAATATTTGATATGGATGGTGTAATTATAAACTCAGAAAAGCTTTGGGATAGGGCAATGACTGATGTTCTTGCTAAATATGGCGCTGTTTATTGTCAGAGATGCAAGGATCAGTGCATGGGTAAATCTATTTATGAGTCAGCTGTTATAAAAAAAGAGATGTATGGTCTTAAAATAGATGAAAACAAATTAGCACAGGAAAATCTGGTTGCTGCATTAAGCCTTTATCATAAATTAGATTTTATGCCTGGCTTTCTCTCACTTTTTGAGTCATTGAAAAACAGGAATGTGAGGATGTGCATTGCAACAGCTTCTGATAAGATATTGATGGATGCAGTTGACAAGAAATTAAATTTAACAGATCTGTTTTTAGGCAATGTTGTTTTTAGACAAGCATATCATAAATCAAAACCAGCTCCTGATATATTTCTGGACGCTGCTAAAAAACTTGGAGTGAAGGCAGAAGAATGTGTTGTTATAGAAGATTCTCCAAATGGCGTTGATGCAGCTTTGGCAGCAGGCATGAAGGTAATTGCTTTATCAGGCTCGACAACCCATGATAAGCTTATTAAGGCAGATATTGTCATTGATTCTTTAGAGAAATTAAATCATAATATGATTGGATTGTTGGGATTGATATGATTTTAATTATTTGTTCATCGTTTCATTCTGTTTATATTAATAATAGAAATCTTTATATATTTGTAATATAAACTATTTTTTATGATAGAAAAAAATATACTAAGAAAAGTGATTACTCTTCAAAATAATGAGATTTTAGAAAGACCATTAGGTGTAAAAAGGGAACTTTTAAGCAAGATTAGTTTATTAACTAATCATATTCTTGTTATTTCTGGAATTAGGCGATGTGGTAAAAGTACATTGTTACTCCAATTAATGAAAAAAGTAAAAAAACCATATTATTTTAATTTTGAAGATTATAGGGTTATGGGTTTTGAGATTAATGATTTTGAAAAATTAGATGACTTGTTTGAAGAATTGTATGAGGATAGTACCTATTATTTTTATGATGAGATTCAAAATGTTTCAGAATGGGAAAGATATATCAGAACCAAACATGATTATAATAAAATTTGTATTATTACAGGTTCGAATGCATCTTTACTCAGCAGAGAATTAGGGACAAAGCTTACTGGGAGGCATCTTACATATGAATTATTTCCATTTTCATATTCAGAATACTTAGTTTTTTTTAAGAAAAAGTTGTCATTTGAATCATTTAATGATTATTTTAATGATGGTGGTTTTCCAGATTTTTTAAAACAATCTGATAAGGCAATACTTCAGGAAATTGTAAAGGATATTGTAATGAAAGATGTTATTGTAAGGCATAAAATCAGAGAAAGTAAAACAGTGGAAGAATTATTAATTTATTTATTGAGTAATATAAGCAAAGAATTTTCTTACAATGAGCTTGCAAAAACATTTAATGTTGGTTCAGCAACTTCTATAATTAATTATATTTCTTATTTTGAAGACTGCTATTTATTGTTTACTGTTCCTCGCTTTAGTTTTTCAATAAAAAAACAAAGAGTAAATCCTAAGAAGATATATGCAATTGATCAAGGATTAGTCAAAGCAAATTCAGTCTCTTTTTCTACAGATAATGGAAGAATTCTTGAGAATATAGTTTTTTTGCATTTGCGGAGGTATTATAAGGACATATTTTATTTTAAAGAAAAAAATGAGTGTGATTTTATAATAAAGGAAAAAGAAAAACCAATATCTGCAATTCAAGTATGTTATGAAATTAATAATGACAATATGTTAAGAGAAATAAATGGATTAAAGGAAGCAATGAGTCAATTAAACATAAAAAATGGTTTAATCATAACTTTAAATCAGGAAGATAAATTAGGTGGTATAAAACTAATTCCTGTTTGGAAATGGCTGTGTAATCCATTCTTTTGCTAATGATGTTAAATAAGTTTTTGGAGATATAAAATATATTATAGAAAAAGAAAATAACATAGTGATAGTTATTTCTATCCATAAAAAAACATGAAAGTCTAATCAGCTTTTGATTCATAACTCAAAAACCAGACTAAAAATGCATTACTTTTCCATAACACATAAAAACAATATAACTAAATTCAATGAGATAGTTGGAGATTTTAGTTGTAAAATACAAATGAGGATAAAATGTGCGGGATAATTGGTTGTATAAAAAAAGAAGGAAATGTTAGTGAAATAATTTTCAAAGGAATTAAGAGACTAGAATATCGTGGTTATGATTCATGTGGTTTAGTTACTTATGATGGTGATTTTCATTTTAAGAAAGATATTGGTGCTATTGATGAAGTAAATAAAAAATTAAATTTCTTAGATTTGCCAGGGTATATGGGTCTTTCACATTCGAGATGGGCTACATGTGGCAAGGTCACAAAAACAAATGCCCATCCTCATTTCAATTCAGCCAAAACAATATTTGCTGTGCATAATGGAATTATAGAAAACTTTCAGGAACTAAAGGATAACTTAGAGAATAAAGATTACAGATTTATTACAGAGACAGATACTGAAGTAATCCCGCATTATTTTGATGATCAGTTTAAACAAGGTAATGACATTCATCAGGCAATTCAAAATTTTATGAAGGATGTCAGGGGTACGTTTGCGATTCTTTTGATGCATAAAGGTAAGAATGAGATTTATGCATTAAAGAGGGATTCTCCTTTAGTTTTGGGTCTGCCAAAAGATAAATTCATACTTGCATCTGACATCTATGCTTTCAGTGATGAGACAAACAAAGCAATTTTCTTTGAGGATGACGAATATGCGATTATTGATGCAGACAAATTTCAATTTTATAACCACGTTGGCAAGAAACTGAACAAGAGACCGATTGAGTTTGAATGGACAAGAGAAGATGAGACTAAAGAGCATTATGATCATTATATGATTAAAGAGATAAAGGAACAGCCTGAAAGCAGTTTAAGGCTTATCAATTCATTTGATACCATTCAGAATGATAAGTTAAGTAAACTTACAGGGTTGATGAAAAAGACAAGACATATAGTGTTTATTGCATGCGGCACAAGTTATCATGCTTCATTGGTTGGTTCAATTTTGTTAAGTCGTCTTGGTATATATTGCAGAAGCATTATTGCATCTGAAGTAGAAAGTTTTGTTAAATTTGATAAAGATACTTTGTGCATTGCAATTTCTCAGTCTGGTGAAACAATGGATGTTGTCACACAGATAAAAAAAGCAAAAAAAGCTGGAGCGAAGATTGCATCTATAGTTAATGTTCCTTTTTCAACAATCCAAAGATTAAGTGATGTAAGTGTTGAGATTCTTGCTGGACAGGAAGTTTGTGTTGCTGCTACTAAAACATTTACTAATCAGGTCATTGTTATGCTTGAGTTGGCAAGAAGATTAGGTTATAAGATCGATCTTAAACAGGTTCCTAAAAAGATTCAGCAGACAATTGCAATCAATGAAGCCCATGTTAAAGAAATCTCTGAGAAGCTCAGTAAGAAAAGAGATATATTTGTATTAGGCAAAGGCATGAGTTATCCCATGGCAAGGGAGATTGCATTAAAATTTAAGGAGATTGATTATATTCATGCTGAAGGGATGATGGCAGGTGAACTTAAACATGGTACTTTGGCTTTGATTGATGAAAATACACCTGTAATTAGTTTAATACCTAATAATGATGCTCGTATGATTACAGCAACCAAAGAAGTAGAAGTTAGGGAAGCATGGACAATAATTATTTCTAATGTACAGGGAAAAGGTGATTTTATTGTACCAAAATGTGATGAAGCTGAGTTTGCGATATATTCTGGTATTATTGGTCATTTGTTGAGTTATCATGTTGGTGTATTATTAGGAAGAGAAATTGACATGCCTAGATCATTAGCTAAATCTGTCACAACTTTGTAATAGTGAACTACACAACACAAATTCGAAAAATCAAGTGTGTGTGAAGGTTATAAAGAATTAATTATTTCTAAAAAGAAAAAGACACGCAAAAGTTCTAAATAATTTATTTTCGGTCTCTAATGACACGAAAATAAATTATGAACTATTGCCTATGACTGAATTTGAAGTTAAGGAAGAACCATATGACAACTTTAAAGCTTGGGAAGGAAAAAAAAGCTGAAAGAAGAATGGGATGAATATCATATTTATCTCAAATTTAAGCTGGTTGTACTCTACATCTATATTACAATATATGTGCTTTTTCTCTTAGCCTATGCATTGAACTATCAGAGTAAACATACATACCAGTATGCTGCCGCATCATTCTAGATTCCTGCCCGTCTAATCTTGCAAAAACATTAACATAACCTTCTTTAATCCTGAACATAGCTTTGTCTGCTTTGAAAAGCTTTAACCATACTTTAACTTTATCGTTTTCAGCCTCCATTTCTCTTCTTTGGCTTTTATCATATACTTTTATTGGCGGTTCTGCTATTGCGCATCTTTCTCTTTGTTCAGGATGGCATGGTTTTGAACAAGCAAAATTTATATAATCTCTTTTTGTAAAACGCCAAAAATAACCCATGTAATTTGGTATTCCAATTGCATGACTTATTCCACATGATGTATTATTAAAAATTGCAGCATCTGGATTTACTGCTTTGTAAGTATCAATGAAAAATTGTCTGTAGCTATTTGATAAATATCTGCCTTTGCTGTTGTTCCATTCTGGAACTGGTACACCTCTTTCTTCTAACTGCTTTTTAATTTTATCTGTAACAACTAAACCACTCACAACAACTGCATCTACTATGTTTGCAAGTTGTTTTGCCATTTCTTTTACTTTGTCTTTTGAAGTCCATTCTTCCCACAATGGTCTTGCATATTGAACAACAGGAATTCTTAATTCTTTACATTTTGTCATTAACTCAACTCTGTTGGATGCAGAAACAGGTTCAACTTTTTTTGGAACATTTGCATATGTTACTAAGATTACTGGTCTAACTTTTTTAAGTTTAGAAATCCTTTTTAATGCTTCTTGTTCATGTTCTTCCATTCCTTCTAATATTTCAAGAAGATTGCCTATGTTATCTTTTAGAAATGGATCAGATACATTATAAAAAGCTAAAGTGTTTGTTTTAGTTACTCTTTGATCTTTGAGAATCCTGTCTAATGTAAATCTTGCAGTTTCATTTCTTACAACTTTTTTATGGTTGGGATTATCTCTATCCAATATACAATATCCACATCCTAAATTACATCCTTTTGATGGATTTATCCCTAAATATGATGAAAAAAAATGCATGAAGTCATTTGCATTTGCCATATAATTATA
>JBDRKY010000011.1:0-4478 GCA_043813525.1 Candidatus Woesearchaeota archaeon | reverse complement strand
GTTTTAAAAGAATATTTGGGATTGTAACAAAAAGGTTAGATGACACAATATTTACACAAGTTTTAGCAAGAATTATACATAACAATCGAAGAAAAATAAGCTATTTCAATATGGCATCATTCTGAATTTATACGCAAAGCCTTTTTCAGCAACATTTATAAAGAATTACTATGTTCTGATATAATGAAATAAGGCGATGATGGCTGCAGCGGAGATTTATGTTGTAATAATTACAATATAAACCGAAATAGGGCAGCCAGGAACAATTTTGCTGATTATCTGCATAATTGCTGTTAGTGCCCGTTGGGCTCATAACCCAAAGGTCAGAGGTTCAAATCCTCTCTCCGCTAGTCCGCCATATATGGGATAACTCCTTTATATGGCATCCTTATTTCTAAACAAAGTTTTATTATTTTCTTTAATTAATTTCCAAAAATTTTAAATCACTTAATACATATTTCAACCATTAAATTATAATTTACGAAAAATTCTATTTCTTTTTCGGATATTCCCACTGGACAGAGGATTTTCCGGCTCTGTAATGCTTGAATTCTAACAGTATAATCCTTCTAAAGCATAGTCAAAAGCACTGGACATGTTGACGTGAGGTATATAAATCATTTAGATAGTTTCAACTATAAAGAAAATGTGATTTAAAATGGAAATTAATAACCAAGAAAAAAACAAAAATTATATCAAAATTACTTCAAAAGATTTGCCAGAAATATTTGAAATAATTAATGATAAAATTTATTTAAAAAATTATAAAGCAATCCCATTTAAGATAGACTTTCCCCTTTACTTAAATGAAGAATTAGCAAAGATTCCAGCTATGATTATGGATGGTAGTATTTCAAAAATTTTAACTAATTGTAGTTTTTGCCAAAAAAAAGATATAAATAAAGTTTCTGAATTCTTCGATATAATTAATAAACTGTTTCATTTAAAAGGTAGAGTAACAATTGATAAAAGTACAGAAGCACATTGCATAAATTTTTCAAGAAAAGCATTTGTTTCCTTTCTTTATTATTGCTTAGACATTCATAAATCAGATGAATCAGCTAGAATTCCTTATTGGATATGGAAATCACCTAAATCAGTCATTAAAGAATATTTAAGATATGCATTTGCAATGGAAGGTTCTGTTAGACATTATTCAAATGGTTATGAAGTAAAATTTCATAGTGTTGACTTACCATATTTACAAGACTTAAAAAAGATATTATATAAAAAATTTGATATAAAATCTAAAATACATTGTTATTATATAAAAGATTATGGTAAGAAATATTTTTTATATATAGCATATATGGAAGGTATTAGAAAATTCCATAATATAGGATTTGCATTAGATAGTCACCAAAAAATGTTAAATAAAGTTGTAGCTAATCTAAAGAGTAAAGCATGGGAAATTACTTTAGTTAGTATTTTGAAATCAAATAAAAACACATTTACCCTATCAGAAATTAATGAGTTATCCCCATATATTTGTAAAAGAGCAATACATAATAGATTATCATCATTGATAGAAAAAAATTATTTGAAAAAAGAGAAAATAGGTTATTCCTTAACAAAAAAAGGATATAAAACTGCAATTTTATTAAAAGATAGAGTTATAATTTCAAAATTAAGAACAAAACCAAAAGAAAATGAAGCAAGAATCATTGAACTTCTAACAACAAATGGCATAAATTATAGAAATCAAATATCAAGAGAATTAAACATAGATTCAAATACTGTCAAAGACACAATAAGAAGACTGATAAAGAAGAATCTAATAGAATACATTGGTAGAGATAGGTTCAATAAAAGATATTATAGCATCAAAAAACCTGTAATAATCAATAACATTTAAAAACTCCATTAATTTCTCAATATTAACAAATGCCACGGTGGCACAACCTGGTACTGCGCTGACGTGAGAAGATAAACATTCTTATGACGCAAGATTGCTAGGTTAGATGTGTTGAATTCAACAGATCTTCGCAATGATCCTGTTGGCTTCGGCCTATCCCGGTTCAAAAAGGTAAATGATATCATTGCCATTGAATGTCCGGGCCGTGGCGTTCTACTCATTGGAAGAAAAGCCATATTTAGTACATTTTGATTCTCCTACAAGAGTATCATTATTTTTATCCAAAAAATATATAACCCACTAAATAAATAAAACTTCTATGGCATTAGCTGTTACTCATGTAATTGGTGCGATTGTTATTTTGGATATAATTAGGCATTATTTTTTCAGCAAAAAAACATTCCCCAGATATTTATTAATCATCGGAGGCATTGTAGCTCTTGCGCCGGACTTAGACATCCCATTAGCTTGGATAATCAATCTCATCAGCAGTTCAAAAATATATATCCATGGAACATTTACTCATAGTTTTATGTGGGTATTTTTATTTGTTGGTATTGGATTAATATTTCATCATTATAAAAATATGAGATGGGCAAAGATATTTTATGTTATTGCTGCAGGTTGGTTTATTCATTTGGGTTTTGACTGGATTTTTGGAGATTATAAGACCTTATTCTGGCCATTTGCAACTCCTGAATTTATTTTTCCAGTATTTAAATTATCAGATTACAGCACAAGGATAGATGCAGTCATATTAATATTATGGCTTGTCCACGAAGAATTACATCATAAGATAAAGGATTATTTCTGATATAATTGAGAAATCACTTTTTCTTCTTTTTCTCATTAACTATAAACTCATCAAGATTAATATGTTTTCTTACAAATTCATATGGCTTTTGCAGTTGTTTCATTGTTGTATCATAGGTTTTAGCCATATTTTTATCTAAAGGTGTGACAATATGTTTGGTAAGATGTTTATTCACACCTTTATATACTTCATTTACCTGTCTGTTAACGTGTTTATAAGTTATGTCCAAACCTTTGTATGTCAGATCAAGGCTGTCTATTGCAGTAACGATCATCCCTGATAATGGCCTTACTGCAACAAGTTTGAAGAACAGGACATGCATCTTCCCAGATTCAACTTTTCTTACTTCCTTGAATTTCCACATATATTTAGCCATGACTATGAATCTCAACACACCAGAAACAAGGAATATCACTTCATAATTTGATAATATATTCAATCCATTTTTAGAGAACATATTGATTAAAAATGCACCAACAATACTGCCTAAAAAGACAGCAATTCCTAAAGAAAGATTATAGAATGCAAAGCCTTTTGCTCTTCGTTCTGGTAATACAGTATCAAATACAAAATTAGAGCTTGCAAGATTATAGCCACTCCATACAAATCCTGAGAAACATTGTATCGCAACAAGATAATAGATATTATGGCTTACAAGCCACAGCAGAGGTATAAAAGGAACTAATATGCCGCAGATTATCATCACTATCCTGTTTCCGAACAGGTCTGCATGTTTTCCCCAATAAAGCATCACAAGAAATGAGGTAATGGTCGAAGCAGATAGAACAACAGTAAGTTGGATATAACTAAATCCAAGATAAATGAGCATGAACGGCACAAAAAAAGGTGCAGAGATATTGACTGCAAATTTCAATAATGTGTTGAATGTCACAAAGCTTCCAAAGTTAGTGTTTTTTATTGACTTGAAAAACTCAAACAAGGTGTATTTTTTTATGAGTTCAATCTTATATTTTGGCTCATAAATCTTTTTCATATAATAATGTGAAACAAGTCTTGCGATACATGCAACTGAGAAGAGAATGCCAAACCCAATCCATTTATTGGTGTCTTCAAAAAGACTAAGTATAATGCCCGCAGTGATAACACTGCTAAAAGCTACCATACCATTTATTTTGTTTCTTCGTCCAAAATAGGTTCCACGTTCATTTTCTTTTACAATATCACCCATCATACTGTTCCATGCAGGAGCAGATAATGCCTCAAGCATATAATTAAGAGATACAAAAGCAATAAGGAATATAGGACCAAATTCATCAAACAAAAGAGGGATAAAAAATAAAGGCAGCCATACCAATGCCTGAAAAAATACTGATTTAAGGATTAATCTCATCCTCTGTCCTGTATAATCAATGATTCTTGCACCAACAAGCTGAAATATGCTTGCAACCAATGTAGGAAAAGAATTTAGAAAAGCCAGATGCATATTTGTTGCTCCCAAAGCTACAGCAAATGTACTCAGATAATCCTTCCCAAAGCCGCTCATCACTGAATATGCAGAACCTTCCTTGATAGAATATTCTAAACTCTCACTAATTGTTTTTTTATTGATATTTTTGATTTTCTTCCAAAATTTAGGTTTTTTATTTGATTGAGAATTTTGCATAACAAATTAATAGATGAGCAAATATAAAAAAGTTATTGATTTGATGGCACAGTATCAATAAATCGTGATTGTCTATGATTCCCCTTTATTTTTTTAATTTTTTTAGTGATTTATTTTTAAAAACTATAATATAATCATATTTTTACTCTTTTTTTGCTAAAATTTAATATTTTCTTTGATTTTTG
>JBDRKY010000010.1:0-13606 GCA_043813525.1 Candidatus Woesearchaeota archaeon | reverse complement strand
ATATAAAATAAAAATTTATTAATATTAAATAATAACCTCAGTTTGACAAGTGTCAAACTTGGGTAATAACAAAAAAGGATATGAAAAAAACATTTTTCTTTATGTTAATTTGTTTGGAACAAAGAAAACAACATAAAATACAAAACAACACCAAACAAAATCACAACATTCCATACGCAACAAAGGTGTGAGGCATAGACAAAGAACATCACATTACACAAAGCTCACAAAATCGTATGTAATAAGTCTCCTAAAAAGGAATATTATTGCAGCTGGTTTTCATCAGCGAAAATTGGATGATTATCATTCTGAAAGCGTGACTGGTTAAACAAAAGGTTTTCGCAGTATAAATATCTTCGAACTGTATTGTGATAAAAACAAACATAAGGCAGCAATAATATTCCAGAAAGAATACTTATTACATACACAAAATCAAAACATTTTTAAACATCAATATATAAGATTAATATAATAAGTATATAATCTTTATCAAATAAAAAAAAGAAGGTGAATTTATGGCAATATCAGATCCATTAGAAGTTGTGATTTTAGCAATTATTGTTGGTACATTAGCAGCAATCGTATATAGTTTAAGGGTTCTTGTGATTATGGAACGAAGAGTTGCAAGAATGGACTTGAATATAGAACGAATCACAAGAAAGATTGCTCGAGAAGAGATGAAGATTGAGGAAGAAGAGGCAAAACTATTAGTAGAACAGAGAATGATTGAAAAGAAACTTGGTCTTAAGCCAACAACAACCAAACAAAAGAAGAAAAAGAAATAACTTTTTCATTATTTTTCATTTTTCTTAACAATATTTTTTAAGGATTGGGCTGACATCAATGTCATTGGTCTTATGCGGTATGCAATTTGTGGTAACTATCTTATCAACACCAATATCTTTTAATTTTTTATATGCATTTTCCACAAACAAACCATGAACACCAATACACACAACCATTTTTGGTTTTTGCTTTTTTATGTTTTTCACAACTTCTATCATGGTGTGGCCCGTGCTGATAATATCATCAACTATGACAACTGTTTTTCCCCTCAATTTTATCTTATCTTTTAATTCAATCATCACTTTCCTTGAACTTAATCTTGTTTTTTTAGCAACTGTCACTTTTACACCAACAGCTTTAGCAACATTTGCTGCCCATTGATATGATTCTTCATCAGGACCAATTATAATTACATCATTATAATATTTTTTAATATAATCTGCGACAAGGCTGTTTGCAGTCAATACCTTTGTCTTTAATTTATAGATAGTATTGAGTGATTTATACCTATGGAGGTGCGGATCAATAGTGATTAGTTTTGAAAAAAATGGAGTTATTATTTTTGCAATAATCTTTGACGAGATGCTTTCTCCTTTATGAAATCTTTTATCCTGCCTCATATAACCTAAATATGGTGCAACTAATGTAATCTGTCTTGCTCCAAGATCTTTTAATGTGGCTGCAGTAAGGCACAAATCAATAATTTTTTCATCTGGTTCATAGAGGCTGTTAACAACAATTGCTTTCTTATTTTTAACATCTGCCTTTATCTGCACTAACTTTTCTCTGTCTGGAAAATATTTAATATCAACTACTGAGAATTCTGCGTTTAATCTCACTGCTAACTTTTTTCCAAGCTCTTTTGAATAAGGGAATGCCAAAATTATTTTTTTCATGTTCTAATCATTATTATACTCTTTTTTAAATGTTTCTTTAATTTTTATTCAAAATTTCCAAGCATCTCTTCAAACAACAAACCTTTTCTTTTAGCAAGATCAGTTGAAATAGTGAAATTTTTATGTGTCTCTTTTACATCTTCTAAACTTAAGAAATACCATTCTTTTTTGCTGAATCTTATACCAATCCATGCTTCAGCGCCAAACATTCTGCTGAAATTTTCTAATTGTTCAATATCTTTCTTTAGTATGTATATCTTGTCATTTTGACAGGTCTTACATTCTATAGACAATCTTCTTAATGAATTGCCTGCTAAAATATCAGGAGAAGGAAATCTTGAACAACCGCTTCCTGCAGCCCTAATTGCAGCCCATTTCTCTGTTTTCCAGAAGAAACTGATCAATTCACGCTCAGCATTTGTCCCCTTTGCTTTCCAATTCATATTAGTTTTGTAATTTGTTTAGTTTATATTCTTTTTGTTATAATGCTTAAATCTTTTGATTTTTAATAATATGTGCTGTTTTATTCTATTTAGCTAAACAAAGCTTAAATAACCAAAAATTTTATAAATAAAGCCTTCTATGTTCTATTTAATAATAATATAAGGTGATAATATGGCAAGCAAACGTTTAATTCCTTTAGCAGCTATGGAAAAAATAATGAAGAATGCAGGAGCAGACAGAGTCTCTGACAAAGCAAAAGCAGCACTCAAATCTGTGCTTGAAGATATTGGCGAGGAGATTGCAGCAAATGCAGTAAAATTAGCAGCACACGCAGGAAGAAAAACAGTCAAAGCAGGTGACATAAAACTAGCTGCAAAAAGTTAAATTATTTTTTCTTATATCTTTTAGATCTTATAACCCAAGTTTGACACTTGTCAAACTTGGAGTAATTTATTTATCAAGCCCTGAAAGGGCATGTAAATAAATTACTAGCGTTTTGTGCGAATTACATAAAAATTAAGCATAATTTAGTGAAAAAAACCAAAAATAGTAAAAGCTCTCAACTTTCATTGCATTATGTTTTTTGTTTTAATATGCTAACAATTTATTTACATGCCCTGAAAGGGCTTGATAAATAAATTGCTTCGAAGTTTGACAACTGTCAAACTGAGGTTATAACTTAATTTTCATAAAATCAAAGGCGCACACAGAATTAGGAAATATATCTCTTGCGTTTTGTTCAATCTCTTCTGTTGTTTTATATCTTTGGGAGAAATGTGTAAGTATCAGCTTTTTTGCATCTGCCTGGTGAGCTATCTGTGCTGCCTGCTGCGCAGTCATATGTCTGTATTTCTCTGCTTTTTCATCAAGCTTTGTCGCATATACGCTTTCCATAATCAATATGTCTGCTTCTTTTGAGATATCTATACAGGATTTGCAGGTTGTTGTATCAAGAACAAACACAACTTTTCTTCCTTTTATCATCTTACTTATGTCATCTGGCATAATATTTTTTCCTTTGACAGAAATCTGCTGTCCTCTCTGAAGCTTGCCTATCATTGGCCCTTCTTTTAATCCAAATTTTGCAGCCTTTGCCATATTAATCTTCCTGAAATCTTTCTCGATAAATGAATATGCCAGACAAGAGATACCATGTTTCACATTGACTGCTTCTATCTTATAATCTCTATTTTCAAATATAATCTCTGGTGTTTTTGCTGAGACCTCTTTTATATCAACCTCTACCTTATTCTGAAAAACACAGGTCTTGAGCAAATATCCAAATCTTTCTTTTGTGCCTTCAGGTCCAAACAGCTTAATCTTTGGCGGTTCATCATTATTGCCAAGAGTTTGTATAAGGCCAATCAGCCCAGATACATGATCACCATGCCAGTGTGTGAGTAGAATCTTCTTGATCTTAAGCCTGTTTATGCCTGCAATGTTCATCTGCCTTTGTGTACCTTCACCACAATCCACGAGGATACCTTCTCCTTTATAATCTAAATAGATTGCTGTGACATTCCTCTCCTTCGTCGGAACCATTGAACTAGTGCCTAAAAATGTGATTTCCATCTTAATCTCAATTAGTCAGATTAATATATGATTAATAAATATCTATCAAGTTGGCATACATGATTTATAAATCTTTCAATTTTTATTGCATTATTTTATGACTTAATGACAATAAAAATACCCATCCAACAAAAACTTTATAAGCAAATAAGTGTTTTTTATATAATCGTGAAAAAACCAATGGTTGAAGCAATACTGATGGGAGAAAGAGTCATCACAGAAGACAGTGATGCAGCAAGAGAATTTTACAATCAAAGCAGATATGGGAATATTGTCAAGGCAAAGGTTGAATTAGGGCTTCTTGAAGCTCTTTATCTCATGGAAAATGGCAGGCTTGAGATCAAAAGTGAGAATGGAAGGATGATGACAACTGAATCATTCATTAAAAAAGCAAAAAAAGTTGAAGCTAATTTCTGGATAAGATATTGTGTTTTCAGAGATATCAGGAGCAGAGGATATATAATTAAAACAGCATTGAAGTTTGGTGCTGATTTCAGGATATATGACAGAGGAATAAAACCAGGAGAAGACCATGCAAAATGGATTGTATTTCCTGTACACGAAGCTGCAACATTAACATGGCATGATTTTGCAGCAAAGAACAGGGTTGCTCATTCAACAAAAAAAAGGCTTTTGCTTGGTGTTGTAGATGAAGAAGGTGATGTCAGCTACTGGGAATCAAGATGGATCAGACCTTAAATAATTAAAACATATATCTTCTACTACTCCATTCATTGATTATAGTCACGAGCTTTCACTATTTTTAAAGAACCTTAATCCTTCCTGGCCTTATCTCAAACACTTCTCCTTCTTTTATGAGATTCTTTATTATATCTTCACAATTATCTAATTTTGATTCAGCAATCACATCTTCAATCTCTGCGCCATCACTCTTGTCAAGATTTTTAATTATTGAGATTAATTTCTCAATCTTGTTCTCATGTGTGCTTTCTGGTTCATCTATTATAATCTCTTCTGTTCCAATGATATTTGTTTCTTTATTATTACAAACACTATTGCTTTTTCTTGTTTTTTCTGGTTCTGTTACAATGTGTTCACTGGTCTTTTCTAACTGTATCCTTCTTAATTCAATCCATTTCCTGTCCTTTAATTTTTTAATTATCTCTACAACCAAATAAATCTGTTCATTAAACATGCGCGGCTTTGCGATGACTTTCACTATCTCTCCAATATTGAACTCATCAAAATTATTTTTATTATCAAAATCTCTCAATGTGATGCTGCTAGAACCATCATCAATATTAAGTGTTTTGAACCTGTCATTCAGCTCTCTGTCAATTACTATACCTATCACGTTTACCCTGGATACTTTTTTGTTATCAACAACAATATGATCAGGGCTGAAATCCTCATTTACCTTTACATATTCGCCTCTGCTGATATCACTCAACTTTAATATGCAGGCAGGCCATCTTTCATAACTTTTCTTGTTTGTTTCTTCCATTTTCATATCTTCTGGATCTCTCCCCTTCTTGGCTCAAACAGATCACCGGAACGTTTCAGCTTCTCTATGACTTCCTGTGCCTTATCTTCACTGACACCTTTTTCTTTTGCAGCTGTAATTATCTCATCAATAGGAATATTCTTGCCAATTGATTCTTCAAGCTCATTTATTATCTCTCTGACAATGATAATCTTATTTCTTTCAGAAGTTGTCACACCTGTGGAAATCCTGTCAATATCAATCTTTCCTGTCTCTGGATCCATACCTACCTGTTCAAGGCAATAATGAAGCATGGCTATTGCTCTTTTCGCATCCTTTCTTGTGACTGTATCACCTAATCTTAGCTTAGCGCTTGATTCTGAAAGCCTGACTAAAGCCTCAAGCTGTCGTGGTGAGATTGGTATTGCTCTCATGCCTTTCTCTTCAGAAGCACCTGATGAACGCATCTTTACATAATAATCTTGCAGCTCTTCTATACATCCTTCTGTCAGCTTTGGCTTCATCTTCTGTTTAGCATACACCAGATATTTTCTTAACATGTCTGTAGGTATATCAACCTCTTCAGTACCGCTGATCTTATGGAGCTCAAGGATGAATTTTGCCATTTTCCTGTCTTTTTCCTCGTCAGGAAGATCTTTTATTGTGAAAATTAGGTCAAATCTGTTTATCAATGCTGGAGGAAGATCTATCTGTTTTGCAACTGTGTCATAAGGATCAAACCTCCCAAATTTAGGGTTTGCAGCTGCTAATACTGTTGTCTCACATCTCAATGTTGCCTGAATATTTGCCTTGCTTATGCTGACAGACTGTTGTTCAAGGGCTTCGTGCATCGCAGACCTGTCCTCTGGCGTCATCTTATCCATCTCATCTATCATGATGATGCCTTTGTTTGCCAATACCATGGCTCCAGCTTCCAAACTCCACCCAGACAAGAACTCATCCTTGACGACAGCGGCAGTCAATCCTGCGCCAGATACTCCTTTACCACTCACATACCTTGCCTTAGGTGCGACAATTGCTGCACGCTTGAGCAACTGCGATTTTCCTGCACCTGGATCACCTATCAGCAAAATATGCATATCACCTCTTGTGTTGACTCCGTCATCCCTTAATTTTTTGACACCGCCGACAAACTGCATACATAATGCTTCTTTGACCATATCATGGCCAAATATTCCTGGAGCAAGAGAATTCTTCAGTTTTTCATATATCTTAGGATCTTTTGCCAGTACCTCTATCTTTTCTTTGTCTTCTTCAGATATTTGGATGTTAGTATAATCTTCCTCAACACTCTCAATATAATTTGCTTCTATCAACAAGTCAAATTTTGTGCTTTGCCCGCCAGAATGCAATATAATGGGAACTTCTTTAATCACTCCAGTCAACCTGATTTGGTTTCCAGGATTGGTCTTTCTTTCTGACATTGGGCTGACTAAATCATTTTTCAGGAAGATATTCATCCTCTTTGGCTGTTCCCCACCCTCTAAATTCTTTGTTGCCTCTTCAAGAACAAGACCCTGCGCATCTACTAATTCTTTGCTCAATAACCTGAATTTACCTTTTCTTCCGCAACCGCACCTGCTTGGCTCCTTGAATTTTTTATCTAACTGCAGCACAGGTATTATATTGCCGCAGCTTGGGCATTCAAATCTTGCAGAAGTCACCTGCGGCCTTACATCTGATTTTTGCCTGACAACACCTTCAGTCCACATGAACTTTCCTATATGTTTGCTTCTTATATTTCTTATAAAAAGCATCTGTTCATCTGGCAGATCCTTAACCCTTATATTGATATTATCTGCTCCCTCACTCAAATCAAAATCTTTCAAAGAAAGTTCTATGGCTTTGATTGTATCTTCTGGCCTCTCAAGAAGCTCTTCAGCCATATCAATATTAAATTTACTTATGTCTTTGAAATCAATTACTAAAAATTTCTTACCCTGCCTGACATTTTCAAACAGCTGCTGCTGGTAATTTGCCTCTATAAATTCATGACTCTTCCTAATTAATTCATTCACTTCCATTTTTTTAGAGAGCAAATACTCTCAACACCCCCATAAAAAACTTAATAGATTTAAAATATAATAAATTACTTTTTCTTGATTTTTTTCAAATTTTCAATCAACTTGTCAACAGCTTCATGCACCTCTTCTTCACTTTTGGTGCCTGTGCATACAATCTTACCATTGCTGAACAACAGGAATGTTGCTTTTGCCTGCGGCAGTTTATATACTAAACCAGGGAACTGTTCTGGCTCATATTCTGTGTTCTCAAGCTTCATCGCTAAAACATTCAAATTTAAGTCCATGCCGACACTGCCAGATGCAACAATATTCTGTATATTAATCTTTGGCTTAATCTTAATTTTAACATTGATCTTTTCCAAGCTTTTGATTATCTTTTTGATTGATTCTTCAACCTTTTCCATGCTTCTTGCGCCTGTACATACCACCTTACCTGAGCTGAATATAAGTGCAGAGGTCTTTGGTTCTCTTATTCTGATTACCAATCCTGGAAACTGTTCAGGATTATACTCAGTGTTGCTTAATGTAGCAGCCATCTTTTCTAATGGAATATCATGCTCTAAAGAAGTGCTAACAACAATATTTACAACATGTATATCTTTTTTTTCAGGTTCTGTACTTGTTTGTTTAATTTGCTTATTTGCTTGTTTTTTAACCATTATCTAAACCTCCAACATTATATAAATCATTTATAAACATTTATAAATAGATAGCTTATATTTAAATACTGTGTTTTTATTGTTAATAAAGATTATTGAAGTAAAGTTTATAACACCCCCTTGTTTCCTATGGAAAATATGGTAGTTAATAGCATATTTTGTATAATAAGATATGGTGAGCTTGCATTAAAGGGAAAAAACAGGCTTTTTTTTGAGAAATCGTTAGTTAAATCCTTAAAAACTTGTTTAAAGCTCAATAAACTTGGTTTTGTTGCTGTAATTAGGGTGTCTGGGCGTTTTTTGATTGATTTAGGTTGTTTTAATTCAAATAATTGTGAGATTACTGAGCAAATTAAGAAATATTATGTTTTAGCTAATGTTTTTGGTGTTAATTCTATCAGTTTTGGGTATGGATTTAGTATGGATGAGCTTGAAAAAGGAGTTGAGCTCATGCTCAAAGACAGGGATTTCAACACTTTTAGGATATCGACAAATAAAGTTGGATTCAAGAACAAAGATAAAAGTTCAATGGATATTGACAGGAAATTAGGGAGCTATGTAGTTGAGAAGTATGGAAAAAAAGTTTCATTGAAGGAATTTGATATTAATATCAATATTGAACTGATTGATGATTATGCATATATCTTTTTAGACAAGATAAAAGGCATTGGCGGCCTGCCTTATGGTGTGGAAGGCAAATGTCTGGCTTTTATCAGAAATAAGAATGATCTTTTAGCTGCATTGTTGATGATGAAAAGGGGCTGTGCTGCTGTATGTGTAATTGCTGGTGATGTTAATATTATTACTAACTCAGAGATTAATCAACTATTTATTAAGTATGGTGTGAAACCACATATAATTAAATGTATTGGGGAAATAAAGGATACTGGATTTATTAAGGGGGGTATTAATGAAATTGCTAGAAAAGAGATGTGCAATAGTGTAGTGAGTGGACAGACATTAGATGATTTTGAAAAATTCTCGGAATTAGTTGAATTTAGACCTTTGATTGGTATGGCTAAAAAGGAATTGTATGGCTTGATTAAGAAATTGTTGTAAAAGGAGTTTTACATACAAATTTGGCAATGTTTACCTCTCAAAAGGGAAAGATTTATATATTTGTTCCCTTTACAAAGGGAAAGATGGATAATAATAAGATTAAACAATACATACTTGATTTTCATAATAGGACATTTAATACTATTGATAGGGATGTTAATATAAACACATCAAATAAGATTCAGACAATTATTGGTGCTAGAAGAGTCGGTAAAACTTATCTGTTTTATGGTAAAATCAATAAGCTTAATTCATTAAATATTTCTAAAAAATATATGCTCTATCTTAATTTTGAATCACCTGTCCTTAATGATATATCTTATAAGGAAATTAAAGATATAATTGAATTATATTTCTCTTTATTTCCTAAAATTATCACTAAAAAGTTTTATATGTTTATTGATGAGCCACAAACAATTGAAAAATGGGAGTTTGCAATTAGAGAAATTTATGATAATTATAATTGCCATATATTTATTACAGGCTCTTCATCAAAATTATTAAGTAAAGAAATTGCAACATCTTTAAGAGGAAGATCAATAAGTACATTATTATTACCATTATCATTTAAGGAATTTCTTAGATTTAAAGGTTTTAATTACGATATAAATGCGATTAATACAATACATAAAGCAAATATCTTGAATTATCTTGATGAATATATCTTATTTGGCGGATATCCAGAGATTGTTCTTGAAAATGATAAAAATGAGAAACTAAAGATATTAAAAGATTATTTTGATCTTACAATCTATAAAGATATCATAGAAAGGTATAACATAAAAAATACAAATCTTATAAAAACACTTATGAATTTTCTTACTAACTGCATATCAAAAGAATTTAGCTTAAATAATTTTTATTTAACACTAAAATCTAAAGGAATTAAGATCAGCAAAAATACATTATATGAATATTTTAGTATGCTGGAAGATTCTTTTTTTGTTTTTCCTATTAGAAAATTTGATTATTCTGTGAAAAATGAAAATCTATCTATACCTAAAATATATCTTGATGATGTTGGTTTTCTCAATCTTTTTTCCATACAAGATTATGGAAAAAGGATGGAAAACATGGTGTTCCTAGAGATTTTAAGAAAAAAACATAAAAGGCCATTGCTTAATCTAAATTATTGGAAAAGTAAAGATGGCAAGGAGATTGATTTTGTGGTTAGTGAAGCAAAGAAGATTAAAGAACTGATCCAAGTTTGTTATGATATCTCAGAACCAAATACTAAAAAAAGAGAATTTGATTCAATCATAACTGCAATGGAATATTTTAAGCTTAATAAAGGTATTATTATTACAAAGGATTATGAAAATGAAGAAAAGATTAATGAAAAAACAATAGAATACATTCCTATATGGAAATGGATGTTAAGATGAAAGACATAGTTATCCCAAACAAAAATGAAAAACAATTCATTGAGATAGCTGAAAAGCTAGGCTATAAAGAATTATGTTTTTTGTATGGTATAAAAGATTTTAAAGATAAATCCAATGAAAAGTATGATACTAAACTTGACATAAGTTTTGGAATAATCTGCCTGCCAAAAGAATGCCATAAGGCTAAAGAACAATCCAAATTAGTTGTAGTAAAAGCAGACGATGAAGTCAGGCAGACAATCGAAAGATACAAGCCTAACATTATCTATGATTTTGAAAATATTCCTAGCATTATACATGATTTTTTACATCATAGAAATTCAGGAATGAATCATGTACTTGCTAAATTATGCGCAAAGAATAAAATCAGTGTTGGATTCAGCTTTAGTTCTGTTTTGAATGGCAATAGAACTAAATTATTAGGCAGGATTGAGCAGAATATTAAATTATGCAAGAAAGCTAAATGTTCTATTGTTATAGGTAGTTTCACTTCTGACCCTTATGAGATGAGAAACATGAAAGATATTATTGGGCTGTTTAAAGGGATTGGGTTGTGAACCATTTTTTATTGTAATTTTAACTAAAATAATAGAAAAATTTATATACATCCTTCCTTATTTGGTAATAATATGTGCAATAAAAACTATTTAACAAAACAAGAACAAAATATCTGGAAATATATCAAAGAAAAGGAAATATTAGATAATGAGTTAATAAAGCAAATATTTCCTGAAATGCAAGCAAAAACCAGAAATAAAATATTACATAATTTATACAAAAAAGGATTTCTTAATAGGGCAAGAAAAGATTTATATTATAACCTTGAAAAATTAAAAAATTTCTATAAACTTGCTATGGAAATAAAAATGGGTTATATTGGCCTAAATTCTGCTTTGAAATATTATAACTTAATTGAATATGAAGATTTTACAATTTTTATTATGACAAAAGATTTTCAAAAGAAAATTTTATTAGGCAGGACGCAATATAATATTCAGTTTATACCACTAAAAAAACGGTTTATAGGATATGAAAAAAAAGATGATTTTAATATATCATCAATTGAAAAAACAATGTTTGATTGTTTATTAAAACCTAAATATGTTGGTTTTCAAAATATAACTAAAGCGATATATGAAGCAAACATTGATTGGAATAAGTTTATTAGTTTCTTCAAATTGACAAATAATAGTTCATTATGCCAAAGAACAGGATACATACTAGACCTAATGGAAAAAATAACTAAGAAAAAAATTCCTTCATCTGTATATGATTATTTACAAAAACAGGTTAAGAATCCTGTTAAGCTAATGGCTATAAAAGGAAAATCAACCTTTAATAAAAAATGGAAAATACAAGATAATCTTGGTAAAAAAAATATATTGTCATGGTGGTACTAATGGAAATAGAAGAATTAAGAAGATTAGCTGCTAAAGAAGAACTTTCTTTAAATTATATTGCAAAAGACTTAATGATCAGCAAAGCATTATTTCAACTTCAAAATGTTGAAAATATTGTTCTAAAAGGAGGAACTGCAATAAACAGAGCCTATCTAAGAAATAGAAGATTTTCTGAAGATATTGATTTTGATCTTATATTTAAAGGAACAGTAAAACAAGCTCTATCTAAAACAAAAGAAATTACTGCCATTATAACTGGATTTGAGGTTGCAAAACCAAGAATAATGAAAACAACAATTAGATATGATCTATTTTATATTAATCCTCTGAACCATAAGGATAAAATAAGGCTTGAATTCAGGGTTGTCGATAAAGCTTCTAAATACACACAGAAAATTGTTAATTTTGGTTTTGCACCTACTGATTCTGCTTTGCTTAATGTATATGAAATCGAAGAAATGATTAAACATAAAATAGATTGCATCCTTAATAGATTAGAAGGAAAAGATTGGTATGATCTATATTATCTTCTTAAACTTAATCATAAGCCAATAAAAATCCCTAAAAAAGAAATTATTGAAAAAATAACCCTACAAAATGAACAAATAAAAATGGCTGCAAACATAGTCAACCATTACATACCTAAAAATAAAAGACCTAACTGGGAAATATTCCTAAAAGAGCTCAAGGAAAAAATAGAAAAAGAATGAATTTTAAACAAATATCAAGCTATGTAGAAAAGCTAATTGTACTATTGTTATTGGCAGTTTCACTTCTGACCCTTATGAGATGAGGAATATGAAGGATGTGGAAGGGTTGTTTAAGATATTTGGAATTAATAGTATATTTTAAACTATTTGAATAATAAGTAGAATGAGTTAAGATTTGGGTTTTACACATACCTTGACATAATCATTAGTATTGTACTTTATTTGTTTAGATGAATAACCACCTGGACATCCATTGCATAAATAGATATTATTTTTATATGAATTAAAAAATTCAATTACATCTTCCTTTGTTTCAAACATCTTATTACTAATCAACTCCTCAAAACTTTGATATAAATTGTTTCCATAGTCTGTATCTTCAAAAAAAAACAACTCATCTGATGGTTTTGTTGTCCATTTATCTTCAGGCCTGCAGTAGCAACTTAAATAATTAGAATTATCCTGATTATTTATATCAGGAATATAATTTAGTTTACCATCGTCATTCATTTTACACCAACTGTTGCCCATAACAAGATTATCAGTTATTGCTTGGCAAAGTTTTGGAGGAAATTGAGATTCTGTCCATCCACCATTAGATACACAACTATACACATTATTTAATTTATCAATATATCCAATATCGTCAGAATAAACATCATAATCTACATCATAAAATTTTACCCATGTGTGTAACAGACCAACATTACTAAGACCAACAATGACAGTGTTATCATAAACATTTGCTTTAATTGTTCCGCTTAATTGATTATACCATCTTCCATACACAAAATAAGCAGCATGTGATTCACCTGCCCAGCACTTTTTCTGCTTTCCATATTCATAATGCATCCTTAATATTCCTTCTATTGGATCTGGCCTTAGAACAAGAGCAGTGAAATATTCAGTTGTCCAATCTTGAAAATATTGTTTTTTAATAGGGAGACCTTCTGTAACCTTTGGTACTCCATCCTCTATTTTTAGATCAAGGTCTATTGGACTTATAATGTCATAATAACCTTTTTTACTTAAAGTAGTTAAGTCTATCTCAACATGGAACTGATCTGTAACTAATGTCTTATATTCTGGCTTAGATGAAGTTCCGCAAAGATCTTTGCAATTATTACAATCACTGCTACCTATTTTTCCAACATCACTAACTTCATGATTAATCTCTAATGTTTCAGAATATGCGCTATGCATTAC
>JBDRKY010000009.1:0-2203 GCA_043813525.1 Candidatus Woesearchaeota archaeon | reverse complement strand
TAGAGCTTGGACCAACTTCATCTAGTTTTTTAGTTATCTTATCAATTACTTCTTCATTTTCGTCTTTTATTGTTATCTCTGCATTTGGTGAAGCAATAACATTTCCTTGGTTCATAAATCCTACAATGAACTTGACATTTTCATTCATGGCAGTATCTCTTGTAAGAATATTATCAACAAAACCTTTTATTATAACTTCGTCAGTAATGTCCATCTTGATTGTAAAGGCTGCTCCTGGGATTAAGCCCATTCCTCCAGCTTCTTCTGCTGGTTTTCCTTCAACTGATACTTTTGCCTCATATTCTCCATTAACAGTCTCTTTAGGAATAGAAAGTGTAACTTTTACAATCTCAGAACTCTTTGCAGGAACTCTTACATTCATTCCTGGGCTGAATTTAATCCAATCTTTATGTTCATTAATAGATAAAGTAGCAATAATCTCCTGCTCTGCGGTATTATCTATCTTGAATTCTTTAATATAAGTTGTACCTTTGAGAGCGTTTTCAAATTTGATTGTAGAAGGGGAAACTCCAATTCCAGCTGCAAAAGCTGAAGTAACTAATGATAAAAGCATTATGATCATTATTATTGTTTTTTTCATTTTGTTTTACCTCGTTACTTAAAAAAATAAAAAAAATAAAAAAATTAACTGCTTGTTGCAGTTATTGTTGTTCCACCATCGTATGATGCAACTTGGGTCGCTTCTGGCACTGAAAGTCTAAAGTCAACATTTGTTGTTGAACTTGAACCTTTTGCAAGGTTAATGTTAACTGGTGTAGCTGATGTACTCATTGTACTGAATCCTAATGCACTAAATTGGTATTCTGCATTATTAACAGTAATAGTATTGCTTCCACCATCTGATAGGTCTGTACCAGCTATTGTTGCATCAATTTCAACGTTTCCATAATTCTGGATTGTTGAGTTGTTTGGTGTTGCCATACTTGTATCTCCAGTTATTGTTCTGGTTGCTCCAGGAGTCATACTACCAAATGCGATAGTGTCTGAATCCAACTCAAGAGCAGTCAATGTGTCATAATCGAAATTTTCTAGTCTGCTTCCTGTATCTGTATTTGCATCGGTTGCTGTACACTCTATATTGTATATTTGTGGATTATCGTAGAACTCCATATTAAATGATCCATTCCAATTCCTTGTTGTTTCGTCTACAATACTTGTTGCTATTAAACCAACACTTCCTTTAGGAGTTGTACAAATTACTGAAGATACATCTCCATACCCATTATCATCGCTTACTACTGCTTCTATTTTTACTGTTTTTATTGCTCCTGTGTTTGGAGTTACAGTACTTCCATTGATATCATTTCCATCAATCACTAAGTTGTCCACTGTTGGACCTGCATTTCCCACTGTCACGCTCATCGTTGCACTGTCTGTGTTCGAAAACACATACGGTATTGCCAGTGCTAGCAATACTATCACTAAAGCTACTACTTTTTTCATATTTTTACCTCCTTTGGTTGTTTCTTACATCAAGTATGATGTAATTATGATTAACCAAAATCCTTACACCCCTCTTTTTAAGTATAAAATTAGTCTTTATAAATTTTTCTACTGTTTAGTGGTTATTTATGCAGTATTCTTCTAACTTTTCTTCCCTTCTCAAAGAATCAATAGATTTATTACTTTTAAATGTTATGGTTGAAGGCTTTCTACAGACACAAATGACGCATGCCACGATTATATGGCCCTACAACTGCAATGATCCCTTTTGAATCAAAAACTTTGATTTGGTCATTTCCAAAAATTTATTTATATACATTTTAATTTAAAAGTCTAACATTTCGAGAAAAATAGGACTATGGGCTCTTCTCTTGTCTATGTAAAATAACGTTGATTAAAATTCCTAAGAGGATTAACATCCCGAAAAGGAAAGGAATCATATTAAGAAATCCAATATACACAAATCCCCCATAACCAGCAAAAAAGAATTTTATAATATATAACCAAATAAAAATATAGGGAATTGAAAGTATTAATGGAATGGCAACTGATTTAATAATTATATATTTACTTTTAATTAAATCCCAAGAGAATAATACCCCTAGTATCATGCCAAACGGTAGTATAAAAAAAACTGAGTAAAATAAGTAGTCAAGCATCATATTAAGCAAAGCATATGTAATGCCTTCCTTAATAAGGTAAGGAATCCTTGTAGGTTCAAAGATTGTAAGGTATGCTG
>JBDRKY010000008.1:0-6416 GCA_043813525.1 Candidatus Woesearchaeota archaeon | reverse complement strand
TGTTTCCATTTATATTCAAAATAAGGATGTTTTTTTACATAGGTAGGTAACTATAAAAAAAACCATAAAAATAAAATATTTTATTTATCGTCTGAAAATTAATACAAAAAAAGCAATTAAAACGAACTGTCGAATGTGGGTTATACATACTTACAAACACAAGTTTTATATATTTCTGAACATATTAGAAACATATATGGTTAAGAAGAAAAAAAGAAGTACTAAGAAAACTTCAAAGAAAAAATCCAGTGAAGAAGTAGATAATAAAATAAATTCTTTTTCAAAGGAATTTGAAGAGATTGAAAAATCAATTAGACGGATAAGAAGAAGGTTATTTCTTTGATTTCAAGTATTTATTTATTAACTTTAATTCATAAATTTTCTTCTTAAAAAATTCTACTTGAGACATCAAAATATTAAAATCCTTGCGCAATTTTTTTCTCTGTCGATCCATCAAAATTTCATAGCCTAAAATATAGACAGCAGGAAGGATTATTACTTCCATAGTTAACCACAAAACACTATATTTAGGTATGATATAGACAAGCGAACTCAAAAAAATTGCAAAAACAGTTGCTGTTAAGATTAATTTTGTTTTTTGCTTTAACATTTAAGGCATCTCTTTATCAGATGATATCATTGATTCTTTTTTAATCAAAGGATTGTTAAAATCATTGTTATCGATAACAAAATCTGCCATTTCTTTAGGATTTGCATCTCTAAAGTATAATCTTTGTCCTGGAACATAACGTTGATTATATTTTTCAATAATTTGCTGCTCTGAACCAAGATAATATCCATCTCTTTTTAAAGCACGTTGTAGTGTAATTTTAAAATCAACATCTAAAAATATTTTAATATCCCAATAATTCACAAGTTCAGGGCGAAATAAGAAAACACCATCCATCAATAGAATAGCATTCATATTAGCTTGTTCTGTTGGCACAATAACTTTTGCTTCTGTCTTAAAATCAAATACAGCTTTTGTATAATGCAAATCTCCATTCAAACTTAATGGTTTAAGTACATTTTCAATAATTGCTTGATTATTAAATGAATCAAAGTAATAACCTTCTGGTGAATCACGACCTTTTTTATATCTGATTTCCTTGGAATTATGGAATCCATCTATTGAAACACGAATAATTTGCCGATTATATGATTTAAGTTCTTCAGCAAGTTCATTAGCTAAAGTTGTTTTGCCTGAAGCATCTACACCATCTATTCCTACACGTATAGGATGAAATTGTTTTATATTGACAATAATTTTAGCTAAATATCTTAAAAGTTCTTGCTGTTTCATAGTATATGACTAAAAAGAAGGGGCGAATTAAAAAGTTTTTGAAGTAGCTATGATAAGAATAGCTAAAAAACATTAGATTAGCTCATCAGATCATGCTTTTCGTCACCAGCTGACAATTAATTTATTGATTTCTCGTCTATAGTCAGCCTATATTTCAATAAATTTTATATATCAATAGATACACTGATAATAATTATAGTGATTGAGAGATAAAGTGAGGTGTTATAATGAATATCATTAAGATAGATAAGAGAGTTGCCAGTGCTTTTTCTAATGTAAAAAAAGACTTAATATCATTAAGAAAATATTCAGATGAGAGATTCATAACAAGAGAAGATTATGTTAAATTGTTCACAGAGTTTTCTAAGCTTAGGAAAGAGCATTATGAACTGATAGAAGAGATAAGAGAAGAGAATATAAGATCAACAGATGAAATTAGAAAAAAACTTGAGGATACTACAAAAGATATTAATAAAAATATGGCTAAGCAGTTCAAAGAGAGCAATAAAAGAAATGATCAGCTGGCAAAGATCACAGAGAAAGAGCGTACCAACAGGTCAGAGGTGAAAGAGGTCGGAAAGCTTAGGAAAGATATTGAGAATATGAGGAAGATGAACTATAAGGAGATAAAAAAAGTGGCTGATGATGTAAGATATCTGATGGAAAACAGTGTTGATGTTAATGATGTTGAGAACAATTTTATCACAAGGAAAAAAGTTGATGATAAGCTTGATAAGATTAAAAAAAAGATAATCAACAAGAAAGAGGCAGAAGAGACACATAACGAGCTTCATAACAAGATCAATAGCATAAAGACTGAATTAGATGATATGAATGAGATTATCAAGATTACAAATCAAGAATTAAAAGGGACTGTAAAAGAAAAATCATTAAGGGACATGAAAACTGATCTTGTTGAAAAGAAACAGCTTGAGAAGAATTTAGAGGAATTTAAAGGACAGATTAATAATATCAGAGATGATATTAAAAACCTTGATACATCTGTTGATAAGATTATCACAAAAAGAGATGTTACAGAAGATGATTTTGATAACATAAAGAATGATGTAAAGAAGATAAAAGAGAATCTGATACTGAAGAAAGAGGTTGAAAAGATACTTGAATCAGGCACAAAAAAGCATCAGGTATTAAGAGAAGAGATTGATGATGTCCAAGTAAAAGTTGAAAAGATAATAGATAATTTTGAGAATAGCCTAAAAGGTGTTGATCTGAAAAAGATTGCAACATCAAAAGAAGTTGATGATATCAAGAAAAAGATAAAGGAATTAGATGATAACACAGATGAGATAATAACACAGAGAAGCATCATTGATAAGGATCTGTCTGTCCTTAAGAGAGAATTAGAATCATTGAAAGATATGATTATTCCTAAAAATGAAATAAATAAGATTATAGAATCAGGCACAAAGAAACAGCAGAGATTAAGAGAAGATTTTGATGATATTGATATGAGATTAAACAGCATTTCCAGTGACTTTAATAAGAAGTTTGGAGATGCAGATTCAGAAGATCTAAATAAAAATGCAAAAGAGCTGAGGAACATCCAAAAGAAGATTGAATCTGTCAGCAGTAATGTATCTGCAATATCTTTCAAGGAAAAGGATCTTATAAAAGTGATGAGAGATCTGGACAACATGAAAAGAGATATGAGTGACAGGATCACAAGGAAAGAGATAAACAGGGAATTAGAGACTCTGACTTCAAAGGTATCAACATTAAAATCTGATATAGACAATATTGAAAGAGATATTAAGACATCTGTCAGAAGATTATCAAATAATGCAAAAACAATAAGAAACAGAAAGAAAAAGTAACTACCCAAGTTTGAACTGTCAAACTAAGGTTATATCATTCTTTTGTTCACACCAATCAGATAACCTATAAGATTTGCCAATAGATGCAATAATATACCAATAATAAGTAATGTCACAATTATCTGCCATGATGGCATATAGATTATAGTAAGGAAAGCTATTGCCCCTATTAAGAAATCAATCTGGTCAAAAGGAAAGAATGGCCTGCCTGGTTTTATTCCAATCTGTCTCTTAAAGAAGCTTTCTACCATATCACCAAATAAAGCGCCAAATCCCAGAAGAAAACCTAAAAAGATAATATTAAATATTCCCAATCCTGAATAATCAATCACACTGAACCATTGGAATATATGTATATCAGATATAAATGTATCATATTGATACAAAAAACTCTGTAATAAAGCAATAAGAATTCCTACAATAACACCAAAAACCAGACCACGGATTGTTTTATTATCTCCCAACAGTCTCTTCCCTCTGAATTTAAGATTAAAATCAATAGGCTTATTGAGCAGATTTACTTTTTTCATTAATGGTGGCGTTAAGTTTGCAAGCAGAGCTGGCAAAAACAGCCATAAAGTTTGAAGTATTAGTTTAAGTATCATATTAATCATGTTTATTGTTTAATTCATTAAATTTAAATCATTATTTTAATCCATCTGTTAATTATATTTCAGTTAAAATCAAATTAACCATACAATTATTGAAACTATTATACCTAAAATAATCCCTGCAATTACTTCTATGGGTTTATGACCTATATTTTCCTGTAATTTTTTATTACTTTTAATTGATTTACTCAGTTTTTGATCTTTTAACATATTATTAAGTATCTTAGCATGTTCACCAACATATTTCCTGACACCAAAAGAATCCCTGATGACAATTATAGAAAATACTGAAACTACTATAAACAATAATGAAAAACCATTATTAAGAAGAATTGAAGCAGTTAAAGAAGTGACTAACGATGAATGTGTACTTGGCATCCCACCGCCTTCATAAAGCTTTGAGAAGATAAATTTCTTATTTTTATATAATGAAATTGAGTTTTTGATGATTTCAGATAATATGAGTGTAGCAATTAAACTGATAAAAACCTTGTCTGTGAACATTTGGTATAATATTTCTTTCATTTTAAATTTTCTTGATAGGGATTGATGATATCATCAATAATCCAAACACAAAATAGATAATTGGCATATAGTTTAAGATGATAGGAAAATAACCAGTGAAAAACACAAGAATAGCAATTATGAGACCGCCTGCTGTTATTGGAACACCTTCAAAACCCTTGACCAGTTTAGAATCAGTTATATTGAATCTGGCTAATCTTAACACACCACAAGCTAAGTAAAAAGCTAAAGCGGCAATACCATACCAGCTTTTTATACCAAGCATATAGCCAATCACTGCAGGTGCAACACCAAAGCTGACAACATCAGCAAGACTATCCAGCTGTTTGCCAAGATCATTTGACTTTTTTGAGAATCTTGCAACCTTTCCGTCGAAAAAATCAAAGACAGCAGCAAAAAGAATCAGTACAGCTGCAAGATTAAACACACCATATATTGCAAATATTATGGCAAGAAGACCGCATATAGCATTAGCTAAAGTAAGGAAATCTGCAATCTTCAATGATTTATGTATATTAAAGTATTTCATTTTTTATTATTTGTTTTACCAAGAACAGCAATCTTAGTTTCTCCAACCTTTACTTTCTGCCCTTCTTTGACCAAGAGATTGACATATTTACTGGATATTTTCTCAGGAATTATCAGAACAACCATACTGCCAAGTTTAATAAGACCAATAATATCACCAGCGCTAAGCATCTGCCCTTTACTCACAAACCAGTGTATCCTTCGCGCAACTAAACCTGCAATCTGGATAACCTTTACATTGAATTTAGATTTACTGACGCTTTCAATAAGAACTTCATTTCTTTCATTGTCTATAAATCTCAAACTTTTCGCATCTTTCAGCACATTTCTAAATTTCCCTTTTTTGTAAGATACATTTTTAACAACACCATCAATAGGGCTTCTTTGGTAATGTACATTAAATATGTTCATAGCTATGCAGATGATATAACCTTCTTTAGCAACATTTTTTGTAGAAGTCATGATCTTCCCAAATCTGCCTTTTTTTATCTTAGCTGTCTCTTCATCAAATTCAATAATCTCAACAACTTTCCCATCTGCAGGGCTGATAAAATAATCAATACAATTTCCTTTAGGAATATTAATTTCTGGATTCCTTAAGAACCAGAACATATAGAATAATATAAGAGATATAATTAATAAAACAACCATAGAAATCATAAGACCAAATAAAGATAAAAAGACCATTCTTTGGTTACCGTTTCTTCATGTCCTGCGTGATCCTGCTCAGTTCATTAACATTTTCAGTCATCACAGGCAAAACTTTCTGGAAAACTTTGTCCATGGCTTTAATCTCAGCGCTGATATTAACTAAATTCTTGTCATATTCGCCAATCTTTCCAATAACACCTTGATGAAGCTGATCAAAACCTTTTTGGAGATTCTCAAAATTCTGCTCCATTTTTGTGATTTTAGATTCGGTCCTGTCTTTCCAGTCTGCAATCTTATTGATGCTTTTTACAATCTCATTCCATTTCTCGTCAATTATTGCTTCAGCAAGCTCTTCTATCCTTTCAAGATCAGCAGATTTACCAGATCCACCAGGACCTGCAAATCCACCAGACCCTCCTGAGCTGCCCATACCACCCATACTTCCTGGCGCACCAAAATCTCCAGGGCTACCTAAACCGCCTGGCACACCAGGCATACCACCAAAATCAGGCTGTTGCTGCCCATCTGACATAGGCATCTGTCCTTGAAATTGTTGTGGAGCTCCTTGCCCAGATCCATCCTGCATCCCCCCTGATCCTGCTCCTGATTGTTGCTGAAAATTATTTCTTGGTGACATTTCAACACCTCCTTTTAAGTCTGCTTGGTTTAATGCATCAAAAACATCAGTTGAATTATATCCATCATTCTGCAATGCTTGGATTATTTGATTGTTTGTCAATCCTTGCCTTTTCATCTGAATTACCTTATCAGTAGGCGGACCCTGAAAACCAACCTGTGGTTTATCTTCAGGTGAAGGTGGTTTTTTAAATATATCCATTAATCCCATCTTACCAGCCTCTTAATCCAGCATATGAATATCTTATGCATGATATATGTTTGATATAATCAATGCATTTAATTTTATCAATAAATTTAATCATATTATAATTATATATAAATATT
>JBDRKY010000007.1:0-5692 GCA_043813525.1 Candidatus Woesearchaeota archaeon | reverse complement strand
AATCTTAGATTATGTGTACATTTGAAGTTCCTTCAAATTGTACCCCAACCTTTCCTCAAATTTGTTTGAGGGTTTGTAAATCTTTGATTTATAAAAAGGTTGGGGATAGGACGAGCTAAAAGGAACAAATTTTGTTTATTTGTTTAACTCTTTAGTTCAAAATCATATAAACATAATAATTTATACAATCTGAATACCACTCTTCTATTGATTGTATGTCCATAAATGCTATGCATTTAAAGTCAGTGGATTCACAAGCATCAAGAACCACTGATAATCATTTGTCAAAATGTTTATACCATTGACTTTAAATGCGTAGCATTTATGGCTCTACACTCTATTGACTGGTGGTTCTTGATAGAATCAAATTTTTTACTTTTTTATTAACCAGTTTCCTAACGCAAGATATTTCAATCCTGAATTTTCAAATGTGAACAGAGCAACTTCTGGATTATCAACCAAAGGATATCCATGCAGGTTAAAGCTTGTATTCAGAACACCGCTTATGCCTGTATGCTTTTCAAATTCTTCAAGCACTTTAAGATAGCTTGGATTCCATTCCTGTACAGTATGTGGCCTTGCTGTGTTATCAAATGGATGTGTTCCTGAAACAATCTCATCTCTTTTGTCTGTTGTATCAAAGCTGTCAATCATATATCTCGATGGAATAGGATTAATAAGATATTTATTCATTCTTTTCTCAATTAAGCTTACAGCAAAAGGCATCCAGAAATCCCTTTTCTTGATTGCAAAATTAATATCTTTTATCATTCTGAGGTCAGATGGATTTGCGATGATACTTCTGTTTCCAAGGGCTCTTGGCCCCCATTCTGTCCTTCCGCTAACTCTTGCAACAATATTATTTTTGGCAATAAGCTCTCCAACCTCAGCATCAATGTCATCTATATACTTTGCTTTTTTGATCCATTCTTTTTTGTGCAATCCAGTTGTTTGGAGCACAGCTTTGATGTAATCATTATCATATTCACAGCCATAATAAACATCTTTGATCTCATGGTGTTCTGCTTTGATGCCTCTTTTTCTGCAGTATTTATGGTAGGCTTCCAATGCTGCACCAACAGGTGTTCCGCCGTCATCTGCAGCAGGATAGAAGAATATGTTATCTACCTCTGGCATCTCTCTGAGAATTTTGTTTGCTTTAACATTGAGAAACATACCGCCTGCGCATACTATATTGTTTAAGCCTGTTTTTTTGACAGCATTTTTTACCCATTGTTTGACTAATCTCTCAAAATGTAATTGTGTTGCTGCACTTAGGTTATCAAATCTATGTTCATGCAGGATATGTTTCAGCTTTTGCCCTATATATGGCCCAATCGCTCCTATTCTGTTCTGGAATTCCAATGGGTTTTGCGGATTTATTCTTATTATCTTTCTGATATTGTCGATAGAATATTCAGCTTTTCCATATGGTGCCATTCCCATTAGCTTATACTCATGTTCCCATCTCTTCAAACCCATATATCCAGTAATTTCGCTGTAGAGAACATTGCCTAAGCTGTTATAAAATGTTGTTGCAGCAATTCTTTGTATTCTGTTTTTATGGCCTATACTGACTGTAGCGCTTAGACCATCACCAGCACCATCACTTGTCAGGACAAGGTTTGGCTTGTTTTTAGATGTTGTTTTATTACTTTTATTCCTATTCCCTTTATTAGCTGATATTGGTTTTGAATAATGTGCGCATGCAGCATGGCATTGATGATGCTCAATAAACATCAGTTCCTTTTGATCTAATCTCATCTCTTTCAGGACTTTTCTGACATCTTCCATCTTTCTGAACTTATGAAGGATTTTCACATACCATTTAGAAAATGTATGGCTGTCAAGATAAGGTGCAAGCTTGTAGAATAGTTTAACTTTTAATGGAAACTCTTTCAAAGGAGAATAAGTCCTATTTAAGCTCACAATCGAGACAACATCTGTATCATCAGGATGTATATTAGCTATCCTGTATACTGCTTTAATTGCTTTAGATGGCACACCAGAATAATTCTTTATGTTTCTCAGTCTTTCTTCCTGTATTGCAGCTATAACTTTACCATTCTTGACAAGAGCTGCTCCTGCATTATGGCCGTCATTGATTCCCAATACTATGATATTTCCCATTAATAAGGGGCATTAAATATTGATTTATAAATATTATGAAGATGTGTTATATTGTATACGGGGAATAAGATAAATAATGACTAAGTCGTGACAATTCATATATCTCTGCTGCTTTCTATTTTCTTCCATGTCACTATTTTTTTGCCTTTGATGAAATCACACCATCCAAGAAAAACAATCCAATTGCTGGCTGCAAAATATTTTATGAAGTTCAGGATTTTGTTATGCTTAAACATGTCCATTGGTGTTAATATGGCTGATATTAATGCAAGAATAATTCCAGTGACCTCAAGAATTAGCAATATCTGTATTGTTCTGCTGAAATCTAAAAAGAATAATGCCATGCTTGAAGAAAAAACAAATATCAGCAGAAATGGTGTCAGCAATTGAAACAGCTTGTGTGATGTTAGTGTCAATATGCCATACCATCCATACTTTGGATTGAACAGCATATCCTTATGTTTGAACAGAACTTGTAGGGTTCCAATGGTTATTCTTTTTTTTTGCGTTTTTAGGTCATTAACATTTGTTGGTGCAGGCTCATAAGCGATTGCATAAGGCTCATAGATTATCCTGAAACCTTTTTTTCTGATTGAGACAGCCATGTCAAAATCTTCAGAAAGCTGTGTAGTATCAAGCTTATCAATCACTCCTGAGCGAAATGCTGTTATCTCACCACTCATGTGGATGCAGCTGTCAATATTGCTTTCCCCTTGCCTTAATATCCTTTCAATTCTCCAGTATATGCTGCCGCCTGAACCAACAGAGCTTCCATGCATATCTCTTGCTTCAAACCTGCCGCATACTCCACCAACTTTTGGATCATCAAAATGCCTGACTATATTTCTGATTGCATTCTTGTTCATCATTGCATTTCCGTCTGTTATCATTAATATGTTACCATCTGCGTGTTCCATGCCAAAATTAATGCCAGATGCTTTCCCTTCTCTTTTTGGTTGTGATATTAGTTTGATTATTCTTTTGTCTTTAGGGTTATTTTTATAAAATTCTTCTATAATTTTTCGTGCAATTAGTTGTGTCTTATCATTGGATGCGCTGTCTACAACAAATATTTCTAATTTATCATGTGGATAATCAATCTCAATACTGTTCTGAATTTTTTTAGCGATTGCTCTTTCTTCATTATATGTCATGATCATCAATGTCACTTTTGGAAAATATGCTTGGTTCAGAAAATGATGCTTCTTAAGAAAAGGTGAACATATAATTAAGAACAATGGAAATCCAGCAAATGTCCATGACAATAATATTAAGCTAAATAATAATATTGCATACAATGTATATAATATAATTGATATTGTTTCTATGATTGTCAGCACCCTTAATTAGGGATTAGTGTTCAGGTTTAGGCTTAGGGTGGATGAGTTTTACTATTAGCACTTTAATGCTGTTACCAGCTTTCAAGTGCTATAAGCAAATAAATTCAGCTATTCTAATCTCTAATCCACAACTCCTAACCCTTTCTTTTTATTTTGTCAATTGCCACAGACCTTTCATATAGACGACTGCATCTCCAGGTCTTTTTATCTTAGATAGTCTTTTCATGATTATTCTTGGTCTGAAATAAAACTTTCTGTATGAATGCTTGACCCAGTTTGTTAGATAATCACTTGAAAGATGCGGATATTCAATCAATGATTTTTTGCTTGGATCTGCTTTGCCCACATCTTCTTCAACTACCCATCCTTTTTCAAGAGCTATTTTTCTGAATCTTGTCCCTGGAAATGGGCTGCATACAGCAAACTGGGCAAAATCAACTCCTAATTTTAAAACCTTGTCAAGTGTTTCTTTCAGTGTTTCTTTTGTTTCTAATGGTGATGCCCCATATAATATATTTATTTTAGGTTCTATTCCATATTTTAAAAGAAGATTGATTGATCTTTCAATAGTATTAACATTTATTTCTTTTCCGACATCATCAAGTATTTCCTGCCTGAAGCTTTCCACACCAAAATCAACATATATGCAGCCAGCATCAGCCAAGGCTTTTATTATATCTTCATCTACAAGTTTGTCGTTTCTAGCTAAGATTCCAAAAGGCAGACCAACTTCTTTGAATGCTTTGCAAATTTCAAGATGCCTTTCTTTACCCCATACAAACTGATCATCTATCACTGAAATTGCTTTGATTCCTAATGATTTTATTTCTTCTAACTCTTTTTTGATATCTTCAGGATCTCTTATTGTGACTGGCGGTTTGACACATTCAGGATTTGTGTTGCATCTTTTCCATTCTAATTCACGAGCATAACTTAAACTATTTGGGACGCAATAATAACATTTTGCATTGCATTGCCTTGATGTCAGCATTGTTGTATAAGGGGCTTCAGGCAATTTAGGATTAGTATATTTTTTGTATTGTATCAATGTTCTGTCAGGTATAGGTAATTTATTTATGTCTTTGATATAGCCAAAGCCTTTGTTTTCTATTATCTCCCCATTTCTTTTGAAACTGATGCCAAGAATATCTTTGAATTGTTTATGTTTATCTTTTGTATTATCATCAGAATTATCATTTCTGTTAATATTTCCATTATTTTTCTCATAATCACTGGTATCTTTTTTGCTTCTGTTTTTTTCATCATCCTTTTTTTCATCCAGACTTTTTTCAATAGCTTCAACAACCTTGCTTATCACTGCTTCAGCTTCTCCCCTTATCACATAATGATTATCATTTAATAGAAATTCTTTTGGGTCAGATGTTGGTCTTGGCCCAAACCATATCACTATTTTTTCATGATTAAGAAATTTCACAGCATGGAGATCTAATTCAGTACATAAAGGGACAGTATGGAAACAATAGATATCAGAATTATCATGTTTAGCCCATTCTTTGTATTGTGAGAAGCTGAGCCCTTCTACAGGCATATCCCTTACTTTTACATTATATCCTTTGTTTTTTAGAATTGTCGCAGCATAAAGCACCACTAAATTAGGCTGCGGATATACTTGATATGTGCATCCAAATAATCTTTCAGCAGCACGCCCTTTTATTGTTGGGGGTGTTATAAATGTAATCTTCATTAGCCTGCTGTTATAGATGAATTATTTATAAAGATTATGTATGATATCATTAAAAACGTATGTAATAAGTCTTATTTAAATGGCAATACTGCCGCCCCTTATTGTTACCATCACATTTTAATTCGTTAGATGCGAGAAAGCGAAAACCATTGACGACAAAGTCATTTTAAGTTTTCGCTGATGGTAACTGGCAGCAGTATTCCATATTATTAGACTTATTACCCCACATTCGACAGTTCGTTTTAATTGCTTTTTTTGTATTAATTTTCAGACGATAAATAAAATATTTTATTTTTATGGTTTTTTTTATAGTTACCTACCTATGTAAAAAAACATCCTTATTTTGAATATAAATGGAAACATTTATATAGTAGTAATAGATACCTATCTTTATGACATACTTTTTCCGTAAAAAATTAAAAAATAAATATTATTTATTCAAGGGAGAGAACAAATTTGAAAATGGTAAATCAATTAGAAAGAGTTCTAAATATATCGGGTCTTTTGAAGAGCTATG
>JBDRKY010000006.1:0-3282 GCA_043813525.1 Candidatus Woesearchaeota archaeon | reverse complement strand
TCTCTTCCAGAAGTATCTATGATTAGGATATCATATTTTTTGAACTCTTTATCGTATTCATTCCAGATTTTTAATGGGTCTTTTTCTTTTTTGTTTAAGAAACAAGGGACTTTTGCTTGCTGTGCAATTTGCTCTATTTGCTCCATAGCAGCAGGTCTATGTGTGTCAAGACCAACTAAAGCAACTTTATTGCCACGCTTTGCGAAATATGTTGCAAGCTTTCCTGCAGTTGTTGTTTTTCCAGAGCCAAATAAACCGACAAGCATTATCTTAAATGGTTTTTCCTTGATTTCTATCTTATATTGTTCTTTTCCAAGAAATTCAACTAATTGTTCGTAAACAATGTTGATTAAATGCTCTTTTTTTGTCAGTCCGGAAGGAGCTTCCTCACTTTTTATTTTTTCTTTTATTTTGCTTGTTAAGTCGAAGACAAGTTTTACATTAACATCTGACTGCAGTAAAGCTCTTTGGATATCTTTAACTAATTCATTGATTAGCTTGTCATCTACAAAGATGCTTTTAGCTATTTTTGACAATGTGTTCTTTAATGAATCCCCTAATTTATCTAAGACCATAAGGATATAGTTATAGATTTAGTTTTATAAAGTTAATTGTTTTCTTGGGTATGCCAGATAATTTTATTAACTTCAACTTAATTTGAAGCTATAAATAGGTATTTATATGCCCTTATCTTACCTAGGAAAGGTGACGTTAAAATGAATTCAAAAAATAAATTTTTATCGACTGTAATAATTGTTTTGTTAGTAATGTCTATTTTGGTTGGTTGTGAAGAAATACCAGTACAACCTACAAAAGTAAGTAAGATTGCAAAGTTCAGCTCAGGAGCAGAGCTTATGAAGGCTTTTGAAGATGCTAGGGAAGAAGGTAGTGGTTCTGGACTTTTTAGGAATTTTGGAGTAATGAAAGCAGATGTTGCAGTAGCAGAATCAGCAGTTGCAGCACCTCAGGCAGCAGGAGATTCCGAAAGAGATTATTCAGAAACAAATATACAGGTAGAAGGTGTTGATGAAGCAGATATAATAAAAACAGATGGAGATCATATTTATACTCTTGCACAAGGAAATTTGGTAATAGTTCAAGCTTATCCTGCTGATGAAGCAAGGATATTATCAACAACAAAGCTTGGTGATTTTAGTCCACAAGAATTGTTTATCCATAAAGATAAGTTATTGATGTTTGGTTCTGCATATTACAGCTTTGAAGAGCCTCAAGAACAAAAACAAGGAGAAAAAGTTAGTGAGAAAATGGTAGCTGTAGATATGATGCCCCCTTATTATTCAAGAAACTTTATGACAGTAAAATTGTATGATATATCTGACAGGGAAGAGCCTGAGTTAATAAGAACAGTTGATTTTGAAGGTAGTTATTTAACTTCAAGGAAGATTGGAGAATATGCTTATTTTATTGTTAATTCTTATCCACGTTATTGGGATGCAAGACCTGTTTGTGAAGATATTGTTCCAATGTACAGGGAAAGCACTAGTGATGAAAAACCAGAGCTAGAAGATATGGAGCCTATTGCAAGATGTGTCGATATTGGTTATATTAATCCAATTCAAGCCCAGAACTTCATAACAATTGCATCAATTTCAATGGATGATGAAGATGCTGATGTCAATAAAGAAGTTGTTGTTGGTTCTGGCCAGAATGTTTACGCATCTCTTCAGAATATGTATATTGCACAGACATCATGGCCAAGATATAACAGAGTAGGGGGATTGGCAGAAGATAATGTTCAAAAAACAGTTATAACAAAATTTGAGTTAAATGGTGGAGATGTTGAATTTTTGGGTACTGGTGACGTTAAAGGCCATATCTTAAATCAGTTTTCAATGGACGAGTACGATGAACATTTTAGGATTGCAACAACCATTAGCGGATATTCTAATAATGTGGACACATCAACAAATAATATGTATGTTTTAGATGAAGATATGGAAGTTGTTGGCGAACTTGAAGGTGTTGCTCCTGGAGAAAGCATTTATTCAGTTAGGTTTATGGGCAAGAGAGGATATATGGTAACGTTTAGGCATGTTGATCCTTTATTTGTAATTGATTTATCCAATCCAGAAAATCCAGAAGTGCTGGGAAAACTAAAAATACCCGGATACAGTGATTATTTGCATCCGTATGATGAAACACATTTGATAGGCATAGGGAAAGAAGTTGATGCAAGCATTGATGCAGACAAAGTGCATACAGAAGGGGCTGTTTATTACACAGCAATACAGGGAGTAAAGCTTGCAATCTTTGATGTTAGCGATGTTGAAAATCCAATAGAAATGTACAAAGAAGTTATTGGTGACAGGGGCACTGAAAGCCCTGCTACTTCAGACCATAAGGCTTTCTTGTTTGATAAAGAGAGAGAGTTATTAATAATCCCAATGACAGTTGCAGAGTTGAAAGAAGGCCAGCCAAAAAATATGCAAGGAGATTATACTTTTCAAGGAGCTTATGTCTATGACATAAATCTTGAAGATGGCTTTGATTTAAGAGGCAGGGTAACTCATTACGATGATGATGAAGCATTTAAGAAATCCGGCTTTTATTTCAGAGGAGATTCTTCAATCAAGAGAAGCTTGTATATTGATGATGTATTGTACACCTTATCAGACAGCAGATTACAGCTTAATGACTTGGATAATTTGGACAGATTGAAAGTATTGGAGTTTGAGAAAGGAGAAGATAATAGAGGCTACCCAGAAGTGATGTATTAAATTTTTATTTATTTTTTTAAAAATGCCAAACAAAAACTTCCTTTTATTGTCTTTGGAAGATTCAAAAACAAAGAAAATAGCTAATGTCGTCAGCAATGACTCCTGTAAGAAAATATTAGACTATTTAGCAAAGAAAGAATCTACTGAATCTGAATTGGCAGAGAAGCTGCAGATACCTATTTCTACAGTGCATTATAATTTGCAGCAGCTTATGGAAACTGAATTAATAAATACAGAAGAATTTCATTACAGCAAGAAGGGAAAGGAAATGCTTCATTACAGGTTAGCGAATAAATATATTATAATTTCTCCTAAAAGCACTTATGGCCTGAAAGAAAAATTAAAGGGTATTTTACCAACAGCGTTGATTACACTTGGCGCTGCAGGAATACTTCAATTATTTTCAAAATATTTCTCAAAAGGCGCATTAGCTGGCGGAGATAATTTGATGATTGCCAAATCTGCTGTAATGGAAAGGGCAATTGAAGAAGCGCCTCAGGCATTAGAAGCAGTAGCTGAAGCAGCTCCTCAGGCAGCACCAATA
>JBDRKY010000005.1:0-4369 GCA_043813525.1 Candidatus Woesearchaeota archaeon | reverse complement strand
ACTTCATAACGATATTTTCTTCCTTTTATTGTATAAATTTCTAAGTGTACCATTTTAATAAAGTTAAGGGCTACAACTATATAAATACTATTGTTCTAAAGAATATAATTGAGAATTAAGCTGAATTGTCGGACAGCCTGTATTGACTAGTGGTTCTTGATATTTTATATAAAATATATAAATATTAACTACTCAAAAGTGATTAAAAAACGAAAAGTTTATAAAGAATTACTGCTTTTGAACCAGATTGTGGGGGAAAATGACAGCTAAATGTGTTACAATATTGGAAGAGATTGGTCTAGGCAAAAATGAGGCAAAAGCTTACTTAGCCTTAGTTGAAATAGGATCAGCTACAGCTGGACAAATTGCTGATAAGACAAAAACACATAGAGCAACTATATATGATGCTTTAGACAAGCTTTTAGAAAAAGGCATAATTTCATTCTCATTTTGTTCAGGTGTGAAATATTTTCAGGCAACTGAACCAGAAAATCTGATGGGTATTCTTAAACAAAAAGAAGAAAATCTTAAAGGAGTTATTCCTGAGCTTATGCTTAAACTACAATTATCAGATAATAAGAGTGAAGCACATGTTTCTTATGGAATTAAAGCCATCATGGATACATTATATGGTTTTCTTAAGTTTAATGAGCCAATACTTGTTTATGGAATTCCTAAAATTGCACCTGAAATGCTGAAAACTCAGATTCCACATTTTCATAAAAAAAGAATTCCACTGAAAATACCAATGCTTAGCATATACAATCATGATGCAACAGAAAGAATCAAGATTGTCAGTAAATGGGCATATTCTGAATGTAATTTTCTTCCTGAAAAATTTGATTCACAGGTTTCAACAAACATATGTGGAGATGAAGTATGTTTATTTTTATTTAGAGAAGAGCCAATTGTAATTAAAATAAAAGACAAAGTTGTTGCTGAATCTTATAAAAGATATTTTTATCTTATGTGGGAAACATGTTTAGACAAGAATGGTGGTAAAATCGAAAATGGGGAGAAAACCAGTAACTAAAGATATTGCAACAGTCTTCAGTGATGCATACTCTAAACATGCTCCTGAAGTTCTTGGAGATCAGCATAGATTTTTATTAGATAATGTAGAAAGATTTATGTTATCAAGAGAATTTGCTGATGAAGATAAATCATTATTAATTATATGCCCTGGCGAACATGTGCTGCCTTATTCTGTGCAATATGATAATGGTAATTTAGGGAAAACAAACAGAGCCAGAATTAAAAGGATGTTAACTAATGGCAGAATTGTAATTATGGATTACATGCAGAATGCTTTAGAAAGAAGCAGAGGTACTTTAGAGTCACTTGGCTTTTTTGATGATAGATATTTTAGACGTGGAATATTCAGTTCAAGTGGAGAACATGACGTTAGAAAACTTCTTTCTGAATCAATATCTTTTCAACTGGGAAATTTATATGATAAATTAAGATTTCCTGATGAAAGTGTATCTTGTGTAGATGCAAATCTTGTAGTTCATCATGCAACACCAACAATTGGTGATTTAGAAAGAGTATTAGGAGAAATACATAGAGTTCTTGAACCACAAGGCATGTTTCATTTAGGAACTGTAGATGTTGATATGAAATATAGTGAAGAAAAGATAAGAAGAGTTGTAGCAGAAGTTCAAGAGTATGCTGGAAAAGATGTTCTATTAAGAGATGAAAGAGATGGTTATAATGGCAATTCAAGAGTTTCATTATGGGAAATGCATGAAAGCTATGATAATTTTCCTTATGTTTCTAGAGATGAAGTAGAAAGTCAAAGAGAGAAAAATTTTACTACAATCAGAATTAATGATGAAGGTATGATAGAAATTAGAGCAGATAATCCTCAAGTATTATCAGCTTATTTATCTGATAGAGGTTATGAACAAATGTCTGTCTCTGATGATTCTGTTAGTGTTCCTTTAATTGAACCGCAAATGCAAGAGGATAATGAAGGTTTAATCATTCCTGTTGACAGATTTTACGATTCTGCTTTAGCAAGAGTTGTTAGGTATAAAGGCAGAGATGATGAATTAGTTGCAGCAATTACTCAAGGTATTGAATTTGAGAGAGCAAATGCCAGACGAGGTCTTGTTGAATATTATACAGGTCAGGAAAAATTATTAAGAGCATTAGAAAAAGTTGGATTTAATAGAGTAACAGCACATCATCATGAAAATGGGCCATTTTATAATATTTTAGCTCATAAATAGGTTATCAGAAAATGAAAGAATTAATAACAACCAAACAAGGAATTAAAGTTAGTACAACTTATCTTAAAGGAGATAAGACCAAGAAGACATTTGTATTTATACATGGAAATGCACAGAATGAAACATCTGGAAAAGTATTGCTTGACTTTTTTCATTCAAAAGGACATAGTGTTTTATCTTATGATCTTCCTGGACATGGTAATTCTGAACCATATCCAAATGATGATGTTGGCATGGAAGATTTTGCTGAAACATTGAAAGAAACTCTTGAACATTATAATATCACAAACCCAATTATTGCAGGGCATTCAATGGGTGGTATGATTTTATTGCAGTTCGCAGTCAAATATCCAGAGTTTGCATCTAAATTAATTTTAATTGATGCTTCTGATATTGATCCTGTGAAAACTAATAAACTTATTCTGTTGAAAGATATTATTCCGCAAATAATTGAAAATTGCGGTAAAGCTTTTGAGAAAAGATTCAAATATGATTTTAGTTCAAGCACTGAGATAAATGAAGAGAATATACTTGATATTGGCTTCAAATACACTGATTCTGCTTCATTAAGAGCTAATTTCAAAGCAACATTTGATTATGATGTTTCTGCAAAGCTGGAATTATTAAAAATGCCTGTCTTAATTCTGAGAGGAGAAGATGATTTCTTAATGACTGAAGAGATGACACTTGATATGTATAATAGAATCAATAATTCTAAATTTGTGCAAGTTGAAGGGGGGCATAATTGGATTGTTCTTAAAGATAAAGAAGAAGTTAGAAAAGTTTTTGAAGATAATTATTGTTTTTTAGCATAATATTTTCATCAATGTAATGCTGCTTTTAAAGCTGCTTTAGATCTTTCTAACTCTCCATACATAAATTTATCAACCATCTCGTCAGGTTCTGAAATAAGGGTTGCATAGATTTTCAAAGCTTTAATCTGATCAGGATATTTAGGATCTGTAGCCATCCTATGTATATATTTTCCAATTGCTCTGCACCTTTCATCAGCCAAGAGCATGATTTTATAGATGTTGCCAATATCTCTTTCCCTTGATAATGAACCATAATAACTCATTTCTCGTATGTCCTCTTTTTTAAACATTGGATTACGAAAACCTAACAAAAGACCAAGACCACACACTGCTGCTCTATATTTTCCCATAACCTTATCTGCCATATCTTTTGCTTCTTCATATTCTTCTGAAAAATATGTTATTTCTGTTGGTTCTGTTCTTACAGGAATACCTCTTAACTTCATATATAATGTTTTGACAGCATAAAACAAACCACTTTCTTGTTCTTGTTCAGATTGTTCAGTATCATCTACTCTTCCTAAATCACAATTGAATATTATATCTGGTGCTGGATCATCCCTATAAGTAGATTCTTCAATAACAGCTATCATCTGATCAGCCAAATCACCTTGCTCAGTTCTGCCTAAACGTGGCATAAGATCAACAACATTATCATCTTTTTTATCATCATCCATATTATCACCTTGCTATTAGATAGGCAATATAAGTATATAAAGAAATGTAGTAGTCACAAGGACAGCACTCCGACGTGGATCGGAAGATTTACGGAATCTGTTTAATATTAATAAAAACCGCAATTTTACAGCTAAAAAGTAACAAAATATATAAATAGTCAGCGAATTAAATAATTGTTAGGATTGAGCATAAAAAAATGTCCTGTTAAAAATTCTTCAATTCCTGCCATTAAGTCTTCAATTGTTTTAAACCAATTTGAGTTTGTAACATTGTACTGATTATTTTCCAACAGGTCTCAATACAATTTAATTGTGGACTATATGGTGGAAGAAATTCAATAAATATATTCTTTCCAAGAGAATAAAGATATTCTTTTGATATCTTTGCTTTGTGTGCTGGTCCATTATCAAAAACAAATACATATTTTTTATTTTTGTCAAATAAATTCGACCACCACCAGTCAAAGTATGTAGAGCCATAAATGCTACGCATTTAACGCCGATGGCATGCTCGCTTCGCTCGGGTCGAATTTACGACCCTTTTTTCAAATTTTAATTTGAAAGATTCAAAATTTATTAATTTTGATTATTTTCCACCAAAGATTATTGTTGTAAACCACCAATGAGATACATTGGTGGAAAA
>JBDRKY010000004.1:0-15423 GCA_043813525.1 Candidatus Woesearchaeota archaeon | reverse complement strand
GCTCGCTTCGCTCGGATCGAATTTACGACCCTTTTTTCAAATTTTAATTTGAAAGATTCAAAATTTATTAATTTTGATTATTTTCCACCAAAGATTATTGTTGTAAACCACCAATGAGATACATTGGTGGAAAAAAAGATTTTATTTAATTTACATGTTTCTTACACCTTTCTATAATTACTTAAAACATTTAATCGCTTTTTATCGAATAGTGTCGGAATCATATGAAAATTTAAAAAGGGGAAAAATGAAAATAATATTATGTCAAAAATAATCTTAACAAACATTGAACCTGGTTTAAACACGAATTCTGAAGAAATGGCTACAATAGTCATACAAAGATTAGGTCTTATGCCAAGAAAAAAAGGCAGCACTGAAAAAATGTATAGGGTTCTTATAGACTTATATGAAAGAGCAAAGTTAGCCACCAGAGAAAAAGATCCTAAACAAGCTATTATGACAGTCGAAGATATGGGTATCTCAGCAGGCATAACAAGGCAGACAATGTATGAATATCTAAGAAGGTGGCTGGAACTGGATATGATAACAAAGACAAGCTATATTGACCAATGGAATAAAGTTGTTATCGGCTATAAGCTGAATGGTACAAATCTTGAGCAGGCTTTTGAAAGAGCAAGGAAAAAAGTGCATAAGCATCTTGATGAGACGCAAAAATACACAATAGAACTGCAAAAACTCCTGAAAAATGAGAAGATAAGCGAAGCTGTTAACAGGAAAACAGGAGAAAGAAATATTGATAATGTAAGCGAAGATACCAATGGAGAAAATGAGGAAAATAAATAAATTAATTAATTAATTAGATTAAATTTTTGTCATACTATTTTTCCATTAAATTTATATTCACAATATAAATTCTTTATATATTATGTCAGATAATAAAGGCAATGGAAATGATGAGGGTAGACAAGATAACCTTGCTGGTGATGTCTATGATCATACTCTACTTTATCTGAGAGCAATAGGAAAAGTAGATATATTGGAAAAAGAAACTGAGTATAATTTAGCTAGACGAATCTGTCTTGCAGAAGATGCTAAGTGCTGTTGTCTCTGGATGGCAGGTGAAATGGTTGAGCCATGTCTAGATGAGCTTGCTGATGAGGTAATGGCATCTAAACGAGGATATTCAGGTAAGATAGCAAAAAAAAGAGCTAAAGCACAAGATAAAAAGAAGGAATTTAAAGAGCCGACACCTGAAGATACTCAAAGAGATTATTTATCTCCTTTTAAGGATACTACTCTTCATAAACTTGTGCATATGCCTTATTTTAACAGGTATGAAGATGGTAAATCTGAAGATTATAGTTCCAATGGTGGGAATGGTAATAATCAGCAAGATAACCAACACGCATTCACATATAGCCAGTTTATAGATGATTATCATACTGTTAAAGATATGTATGTGCAGATTAGAGACTTGTCAGAGAAATATGAAAAATACAAATTAGAGCGTAGTAAGAAAAAAGCATTAACACAAATAAGGAAATTAAGAGAACAAAGTTATGATATTCTTAAACATTGGATGCTGAAACATGATACTCTTGAAAGATTAGCTGTTCGTTTAGGCAGAAGATATGATGAAATTTATGAGATGTATAGAAATCAAAGAGCAGATGTTATTCATTTATCAGAATTACCATTATTACAGGTTATGCCTATATATAAAAAACATAACAGCAGGTATAAACAGCTTTGCAAAGAGATGCACACTGCAAATCTTAAGCTTGTAGTAAGCATTGCCAAGAAATACACAGGCAGAGGATTAGAGTTTCTTGACATTATACAAGAGGGTAATTTAGGTCTGATTAAAGCCACTGAAAAATTTGAATATTATCAGGGTTATAAATTTTCCACTTATGCAACTTGGTGGATAAGGCAGGCTGTAACAAGAGCAATCGCTGATCAGGCAAGAACAATAAGGATTCCTGTCCATGTAGTTGAGAAAATCAGTAAATATGTAAGAGCAAAGAGTAGGTTAGAACAAACACTATGTAGGAAAGTTACTATAGAAGAAGTTTGTAAACTCATGGAAATAGATCCTGAAAAGCTGAAAAAAGAAATTATGGCAGGAAAACACCCTATCTCATTCTCAGCACCTGTTGGACATGATGACGAACATGATGCAACTATCTTAGACTCAATCCATACTGGAAATGTTCAGCTGATCTATTCTGCTCTTAGTGGCATAGGTGTTCCAGACAGGAAAGCAGAAATTAAAGAATTAAGGTTTTACATTAGAAGAGTCATGGATGAAACATTAACAGATAGAGAAGACATGATCTTAAGAAAGCGTTTTGGTATTGATGAATATCAAAGTTATACATTGGAAGAGGTTGGCAATGTTTTGTGTGTAACAAGAGAACGAATCAGACAAATTGAAGCAAAAGCTCTAAAAAAATTAAGACAGCTTTCTAACAAAATGAAATTTAAAGAACATTTAAATTATGAATGAAAATAAAAAATAATAAGATTAACCAACATAGCTCATCTGCTTCTTTTTCATGTCTTCCTGTGCTTTGCCGCCCTGTTCAAGAATGCCTTTAAGCTTGTCTTCAAATCGTTTAGCTGTCTCTAGCAAAGGTTTTGGATCTATCTTCAATCCCAAATACTTGTCAAGAATCTCAATCAGTTTTGCAGCTGCTTTTGAATCAGGGAGACTGCTATGTGTGTCTGCAAAAAAAGTAGTGATTGGCCTACTGCTCTTCAACAGCAATGCAGATGTACCACCGACAATAATCCCTTCTTTTAATTTATCAGAAAACTTTGCTATGACCTTCTCTTTTTTTGGATCAGTTGTAAAATAAAATGTTTTAGGCTCATCTGTTTCCATACCTGTGCTTCCAACACCTTCCAAGCAGATGATTTCTTTTGCTTTTGTCTGATCTGCAATATATTCAATCAAATCTGCAACTTTCCATTCAATATTTGCTGTTGTCAGGATTGCATGGACAATCACTAAATTATATTTCTTGTTATAGAATATTCCTATAGGATGAACTACTTCACCAGCATGTATAGCAATTGTCGCAGGCAGCTCTTCAAACCAATATTTACCTATCAATTCACAATCTAAATGCTCAAGCAGATATTCTGTAGCTATTGTTCCAACCAATCCAAATCCAGGAAATCCTTCAATAATAGTTGGATTACTCACCTTTTTTTTAAGTTTTAGTTTCATCATTTTACTTATTTACAGGTTATTGTATTTATATGTTTTTCTATCACAATATTTATATATGACCTACACCTATAAACACTCATTTAAGTAGTTATTATAGTATTTGAGTGTGGGGAATAAGATGTTAGATCAGGAAATTAAGAAGACAAAGGAAGAGCATGCTATAATATTAGATTTCCTTCAGCATGGTTATCCATTTGATAAAAGACCAGTTCATAAGAAGACTCCAATAGCTCAGGCTTTAGGTAAAGAGAATTTCACATTGCTTGAATTAGTTCCAAAAAAAGATATATTTCTGCAGCCGCATGATGAAATATATATAGGTGAAGGAAAAAGAGATAAGATTCATCATATCGCAGGTAAGATTGAGATAGAAAAGCTTACAGGTACTGCCCGCAAAGAGGTTGAATTTGTTGTGAAAGATATACTTAAAAAGAACCAGAAAAAGTTTGTGGATTTCTTCAATAATGCGCATCCTTTGACAACAAGGATGCATCAGCTTGAATTACTGCCAGGCCTTGGTAAAAAACATATGTGGCAAATAATTGAAGAAAGGAAAGATAAGCCATTTGAAAATTTTGATGATCTTAAAGCAAGAGTTAAGCTGATTCCAGACCCTGAAAAAGTCATATATAGAAGAGTTATGAGTGAATTAGAAGGTAAAGAGAAATATAACCTATTTGTAGATATTTAATATTTATACAACTTTTAAGTAGTATTATCCAAAAACTTTAAAAACTCAACGTGTTTTCTATAATTTATATATTGGGCATTAGAGGGGTAAATAATTTTTAATATGTAATTTTAAGATAGTGGGGCATAATATGAATCAAGATAGAGATGAAACAAGAAATCCTCAAGATGAAGCTGTTAAAATAATCACTCTTGACAGGCAGATACCTATTGCTTATGCAGTTTCTTTATTAGATTCGAAATTATTACAAAATACTGGTTGGGATGTTCTTGATGATGTTACCTTAAGACAAATTGGTTTTGTAAGAAAACCTGAGTCTCAAGGAGATACAACCCAAAGTTTACACAGATTTGGTAAGGATCATAAAAGTTTAGCAGATATGGTTATTGGCCAGACACACACAGGTGAACTTAATAGTGGTTATTTTGGACATTTAGTAGAACATAAAACAGGGTTTAACACATGGTTCAATGAATGCTTTAATCAAAATTATCATGATATATTTGCATGGCTTGCCCCTGGTTTTTTACAGGCTCTAAAAGCAACATTTCTTTGTGAAACTAAAGATGATAAGATTACAGTTACCAGCAAGGCTATTGACACAAGTATTGATGCATTATTAACAAGACTTAAAAGTATTGATGATGACTCATTAAGATCAGACCTTAGAGAAATATTTTATCCATATTTGATATTTCAGCAAGAATTCATGACTTCAATATATATGATGCTAAACCAGAAATCAAGGGATCTTATGGTTGACATTGAAAAAGAAAGCAAAGGCAGGTTTGGAGAGCCAAGTTTTAGATTATCAACACAAGAAATGGAAGCAGTTGCTTTTTATGCATATCCTTTGAGATTAGGAGAATATGAATTACGTTCTGTCTTTGATACTTATTCAAGAGCATTAAGGATGCATCATAGAGTTAAGCCATTATCTTTTGGAGAAATTGAGGTCATAAAAGCAGATGCTGATACAAGACCACTATTACAATTATCAAATGAAGGATTAAGGCAGTTAGGATATCATGATAATCCTTTGAAAGCAAAACAAGTACTTGACAAAAGATATACAATTGATGTGTTAAGTTATTTAATAAATATTGTCAGAGATGATACTATTTCTTATTTAAAAGAACAGGGTGTCATTGGTGAAAGTGTTATTTCACCTGCTTCATACCATGCAATGGCTAAACAAAACACTAGCCTTGTTAGTGATAACTTAAGATTAACAGCACAATCTGCTGCAAACTTTGCGCAAGCAGTAGCGTCTGATGAAGAAGCAGCAAAGATAAGAGCAGAAAATTTAGAATTAATAAGAGTATTAAGTCCTGATTTCTTTTTAAGTCTTGAAGAAAGATTAAGAGAATTGCAAAAACAGGTATCTGATGATGAGCCTGAACAAAAAGGCAAATGGTTAAATGGATTATTTAGCAGAGGAAAAAAAGACAATAAAGGAAAAGCAGGCGCAAAAGATTGTCAGGCTAATCCATTAGCTGCTGAAAAAGAAGCATTAGACAGACAAAAAGCTGCAGTAGAACTATTAAGAAAATATTATGACAGAGCAACACCTGCATTACAAAGATTATCTGATGCACATGGTACTATGATGTTAGCTCCACCACAATCAGGAATTCCTGTTTCAGAAGCTGTTCTTTCATTAGGCGCTGATACAGCTACTAATGGTGCTGATGCAGCTACTAATGGTGCTGATGCAGCTATTGGCAAAAGAGCAGTATATTCTTCATTAAGAGATGCAAGTGAAACAGAGACACGAACAGATATACCAATAAATGGTATTGCTCCCCCTCCTATTCCAAAAAAAGCAAGAATAATAAAAATAAAAGCAGTTTCAGAAGATGATCTTTCTGATCCTAGCCAATCACCAACCTTATCTGATTATGTATTAAATGGTATTCCAAGAGGTTATTGGTCACCAGGCCAAATTGCAGAATTAAGAGGAGAATATGAAGCTACTCAAAGAATATTAGCTGATGAAAGAGAAGCAAGAGAAACAGCTGAAGCAAAAGTGACTGAATTAGAAGATTTAGTCAATAAGCTTAAAAGAAGCAATAATTCATTAGCAGAAGCTCAACAAACAGCAGTCAGAAGTTTAGGTAAAGAAATTAATACAAGACAAGTTGCTTTGGAAAAATTAGACGCATTAAGACAAAGAGCATCCCGTTATGAGACACAAGAGCCGCGTCTGAAAGACTTAGCAGCAAGTGCCACTGAAGATCTTAGAACAGCTGAACGAGAAATAGAAGATTTACATGAACAGTTAGTATTTAAAACAGAAGATGAAAGGAGAAAAGCAGAAACAGCAGCTGAGTTAGAGGCAAGAATTAAAAAATTATCAAACATGATTGCAAAAGCTGAAGAAACAATAACACCTATTTCTTTAAAACGTATGCTTTATGGCGCTTCTGATGAGGATAATATAGGAACTATTTGTGGCAGAGAAGAAGGAAAGATAGTAGGTTATACTAAACATGGAGTATTCACAGGTATATCTGATAAAGGGATTGTAAGAAAAAATAATGAAGATGCTATGTTGATTCTTTCAGAAGAAGAGGTATTTGTTGTTGCTGACGGGATGGGCGGCCATAGTTCAGGTGAGATAGCCAGCCGAATAGCTGTTGAAACAATTGATAAAATAATTAGAGCTGGTGAGGGCATTTATTTAGGCATTAACCATGCCAAAAAAATAATTGATGCTGATAATGATCCTCTCCATAATGGTATGGGTACAACTATCAATGCATTCAGAATCCTTAATGGAAATATTCTTCAGAAACTTCATATTGGTGATTCAAGAACATATGTTTACAAAGGTGGTGTATTAGAGTATATATCAAAAGATCATTCTGTATTTCAAGAATCTATTGATTTAGGTTATGTTAGTCCAGAAGAAGAAGCAAATATCCGTAAAAAAAATGAAATTTTAGGAACAATTATGAAAGGTAAAGATGATGCATTCTTATTTTTGACTTATGAGATGATTAGAGTTTCTGAAGGACAGGTCTCAAATGAAGGAAGAATATTTTCTCATATTAAAGTAAATTATGAAGATAGGTCAGGTGTTGTCAATACAAAAACAGACCCAATCCATCTTGAAGCTGGTGATTTAGTTCTTCAGTTTAGTGATGGATTAAATGATACTGTCTCACAGACAAGAATAAATGAACTTGTTGCAGCTTATTTAAACAATCCTGCTGAACTTGCAGAACAATTAACTGCAGAAGCAAAAGCAAATGGTGGAAAAGATAATATTACTATTATTGTTTACAGGCATGGTCTGCATCCTAAATTAGCTGAATTAAGATCATTGAAAAATGAACTTTTTGAAGCTAAGTTGACTCTTGAAGCATTATATAGAAATGTTCCTCATGGACGAGTAAGGGCTGAATATAGGTTAGCTGCTGCTGAAACTGCAGTTCAAAGCAGAGCAGAAGAATATCTTAAAAGAGCAGAAGCAGCAAATGATGCATTAGCATCTGCAACAGAAGGTATTCAAAACTTAGAAACTACAATCAAGCATTTAACTGATAATAATCAAAGATTAACAGCAGAAAGAGATAATTTAATTGAACAAAGATCAGCAATGGAAGCTGGTGAACGTGTATTAAATGATGATATAGGTATTTATAGAGCTCAGAATCAAGAATTAATTATGAGAGCAAAAGAACTGGAAAGAAGTTTGACTGAAGCAAAAAATGCCTTAAGACCTCTTCAAAGCGTTGCAAATGATTATGTCTCTGAGATAGAACAATTAAGAGCACAATTAGATGCTTCTCAGCGCCAATATAGAGAACAGAAAAGTGCACTGCATGAAAGAGAAGCTCTTTATGAAGCTCGTGGTGAACAATTAACTGATTATGAAACACAATTAGCTAATCAGCAGCAGCAATTATCTGAACAGCAGCAACAATTAACCAGACAAGTAGAACAATTATCCAGCAAACAAGAAGAGCAATTAGCTGCTTATGAAGTTCAGGTATCTGCATTAAATGACAGGCTTGTTGAAGCAGGAAGTGAATTAACTGCGAAAATAACTACATTAGAAGAAGCTGCTGCAGAAAGAGATCAAATAACAGGAGAAAGAGATGCTTTAAGATCTGCAAATGAGGAATTAACTGAAAGAATTAATGATTTAGGCGATACTGTTGCAGAATTACAAGATAAATTTGAATATGCAAGTGATGAACTTAAATCAGTAAGAGTTGAATTAGATAAAGCTTTGGCTGAGAAAGATGTAACTAGGGATAATATTGCTAAAGAATATGTTCTTAAGTCTGAAATTGATAATGATGAACATAAAGATTATGTTCGTAGAAACGAAGTTGCCAGAGATTATGTTCCTAAAGATATGTATGCTGTTGCTGTTGTAGCTAAAAGTACTGCAGAAGAAAAAGCAACAACAGCACAAAGAGCACTGGAAGAAGCAAATACTGGATTTATGCAATATAAAATAAAGTTGAATGATATGTTAGATCTAATTGAAAAAGCATTAGATGAGGGGAATAATAATGACTGATGAAAAAAATGATAATAATTTTATGGAAAAGGCTGAAAATATACTTAATAGAATTAAAGAAGCCAAAAATGATGAATCTATATTAAGAAAACAACTTGATGCTACTAAAAAAGAATTTGATGCTACTAAGACAGAACTTGAATCAGCTTGTACAGAACTTGATAATTATAAAGTAGAAGTTGCTAAAGAATATGTTCTTAGAACAGAACTTGAAGCAAGATATGTTCCATTAGAAACTATTGCTAGATATTATGTTCCTATATCTGAACTTGTTGATAGTAATCATCCAGATTATGTTCCTAGAACAATGTATGTTGATGCTATGAATGAAAGAAATACTGCAGAAGAAAAAGCAACAACAGCACAAAGAGCACTTGAAGAAGCAAATACTGGATTTATGCAATATAAAATAAAGTTGAATGATATGTTAGATCTAATTGAAAAAGCATTAGATGAGGGGGATAATAATGACTGATGAAAATATTGATAATAATTTTATGGAAAAGGCTGAAGATATACTTAATAGAATTAAAGAAGCCAAAAATGATGAATCTATATTAAGAAAACAACGACTTGCTATCAAAACAGAACTTATATCAGCTCGTGCAGAACTTATAGATTATAAAGCAAAAGTAAAAAATGATTATATTCTTAGAGCAGAAGTTGAGAAAGATTATGTTCTTAGAACAGAACTAACAGCTACTCAAGAAGCTGATGCTAACTTTTTTTCTAGAACAAAACTGGAAGAAATTGTCACAAAAGCTGTTGAAGAAGCTAAATCTACAATTAAGGCAGAAAGAGATACTGCTCGTGATGAAGCAAGGGATGCATATGTAGAAAGAGATGCAATAAAAACAGAAAGAGATACTGCAGTTGCTGAAGCAAGGGATGCATATGCAGAAAGAGATGCAGCATATTCAGAAAGAGATACAATAAAAACAGAAAGAGATAATGCAATTGCTGAAGCAAGGGATGCATATGCAAAAAAAGATGTAGCATTGGTAAATCATGTTGCTGGAGATAGAACACCTAAAGATGTAGAAATCATCATATCTTCTCTGACGGGTAAATTCAGTGATGGTAAAGATAAATATAGAACTATGTTAAGAAATAAATATAATCATGTTTTTTTAAGACAAGGTAAAGATCCTTATAAGTGCGTCCATCCTGGACATTTGGCATTGATAAATTTAGATAAAGGAGTATTAAGAGTGAATGATAAACTCTTACCAATAGAGATATACATAAGAGATTATGTCTTTGCACAAAAAGGTAGAAAACAATTAATAACTGATGTTGACAAGCATCTTGAAATGTTCTATCTAAGACAAGAAGCATTTGAAGATATAGGAGTAGAGAGAGATAATACTAAACTATTGGATGAAAGAGGAATATTGTTATTCTTAAAGATGCCAAATGGACTTTATGGTAATATGGGATTATTCAATCTGTATACAGGCAAACAAATAAATTCACTTCCTCAAGATCAGCTGCCAGAGGTTACAACTATAGATGTAGCAGACAAATGTTACACTAGTGTAACTATGGTGGATAAATTATATAAACGATCCAAATTTGGCGAGAAACCAACAGGAGCTCCATTAAAAGTAGAGATTTGTTTCATCGTACCAAATGTTTTGACATATAAATAGATTAGTTTTTTCTTTTCTGTTTTCTTATAATCTAAGTTTAACATTTGTCAAACTTAGGTAATTATTCTTTATGTAATATTTTACCTGCTAATTTATTCTTGTTTCATTAATTTTATAAATAGATGATTTTTTTACTTATTATATGATAACTGAACTTAGAGAGATAAAAGAAATCAGGAAAAAGTTTGGACTGACACAAACTGAACTGGCAGAATTAGCTGGTGTCTCACAGTCATTGATTGCAAAAGTTGAGAGCAATATGATTGATCCAACATTTACTAAAGTTAAAAAGATATTTGATGCTATCGACAGCCTTAACAATAAGAATGAGTTAAAGGCAAAAGATGTCCTCAATAAGAATATAATATTTCTAAATACAAAAGATTCACTCAAAGAAGCCACAAGATTAATGAAAAAAAAAGGCATATCACAGCTTCCTGTGATTGAAGATTCAAGAAGCTCTAATGTTGTTGGGCTTATATCTGAAGCAATTATTCTTGAAGCAATAATGAATAATACAAGTCCAGAATCAAAAGTAAAAGATTTCATGAAAGATTGCCCGCCTATTGTCAATAAAGATACAGTCATCTCAATAATCGGGAATATTCTAAGATTCTATCAGATGGTCATTGTAAGTGATAAAGGAAAACCAATAGGGATCATAACCAAAGCAGATCTGCTTGGTAAAGTGTATAAATGATATGGTGGTAGTGTAACAATTTTGAGAGAAGAATTATTTTATATATTAGTTTATTATTCTAATAACTCCACTCTCAGAATTAATCTCTACAACATCACCATCTTTAAGGACTTTTGTTGCTGTCTTTGTTCCGATAATACATGGCTTTCCAAGCTCTCTAGACATAATTGCTGCATGGCTTGTTAAGCCGCCTTCATCTGTGATAATAGCTGATGCTTTTTTCATACCTACTATAAAATCAGGAGATGTCATATGGCATACGAGAATCTCTCTTTTTTTGAGTTTATTGATTTGGTTTTATCTAATGTCAGCAAAGAAAACACACCTAAATTTTTATCTGAAGTAAAAAGAGTATTGACATCAAATGGTTTTTTTGTAACAAGAATATATTATATTCCAGATGATTGGAAATTCAAGAGTGCAGAAGAAGTATTTGATTTCTTTGAGAATCAAGATCAAGAGAAAAAAACCAACGATAGAAGCCAAGAGATGTTTACTTTTTTCTTATGCAATTCTTTTGATCCTAAAACAAATGAATTATACACCTGCAAAATTTTGGAGCAAATCAAACCTTATTGGAATAAAGAGTTAAAAACATTTCAATATCCAAAAAGCAAATATGTTGAATCTCTTCTTAATAATGAATATAAAATGTGGGAACCTTTCAATAAAGTTTGGCATGGTGGTAATAAGGAATATGTTTATAGCACATTGCTGCCATATTTTGAAGTATTGGAAGAAAAACCTGCAAATGATCATCATTGGGCCAAAGAGTTTCCTATTATTCTATGCAGGCTAAAGTGAAACTATATTTTTTGAGTCTATATATATTTTAACATTCATTAGACTAATATGAAACCCTCGCCATTTTATGGCCAGTGAACACCTAATTACGCTTTGTCATGCAAGGTTGCCGACCAGACAAAGGCAAAGCCGATTAATATGGTCGGCTGTGAACGAGAGGGTTTCATATTAGCCCATCCATTAGGTATATTTCAAATTTGATAATTATCAAAGTGAGATTATATTAATGATTCTTTTCTAACTAAAGGCAATAATCCATAGTGTTCTGTTTCAAATTCCATATCCCATGTTTCTAAAAAATCTTTGAATTCTTCAGAAGATTCAATTGGAATTAATACTACTCTATTGGAAAGCTTTGAAATATATCTCATATTTTTTATTGCTCTTTCAAACATAACTTTTTTGCTTTGTGTTAGTTGTTTTAATGAATATTTGAATAAAACAACAGGTTTAATCTTATATATTTCATGCAAATATTTATTATGTTTAACAGAAAATCCTTCTCTGATTAATGTAATCCACATAAATTTATCATAATCTTTAAGTGTAATGATCTGAATATCAATCTCTTTCTCAGTTAATTTTTTTATTTTATCTTTAATTGTATTGATTAATATTTCTTTTTCTGAAATTAAGGCTAAATCTATATCTTTTGGTTTTAACTTCCCTTTAGCATTTGATCCAAATATAATTATATCAATTATCTTTTCAGATCCTAATAGTTTTTTTAATTTTTTCACTAATTGTTTCATTTTTCTTTACAATCTCCTTAATTGATTTTTTTATCATTGCAATTGAATCTTCAGCTACAGGTTTAGAATATGTATCAGTATATTTATTCCACATTTCATTGACTATTAAATACAGTTCAGGACATTTAGATTCCAATATTCTAAATCTATGTGAATGGTTATTAGGTATATTTTTGTAGTTTATATAAAGAATTAGATCAATTAATGCAAATAATGCTTTTGATAGTAATATTGTTGAAGATTTAAATTTGGATTGATTAATTAGAATATTTGCAGATTCATATAATTCTATAAATGTATTTTCCAATTCCTCTTTCTGTTCCATCTAATTTAAATATGCCACCTTATATATAAATTTTATTATTAACCACAATGCTTTATTTGTTGTTTTTAGTTTATTCTGAAATTATGCCCAAACTTCAAAAAATTAGTTTCATAATAAACAAATAACAGCAAATTACCAACCTTTGTTAATTTTGAAATGAATGATTTTAAGCAAGATTAAATTTGATATTAATATTGATATCTCATTTCTTCTTCAGCACAAACAAGGGATATACTTCAGGCTGCTGACATTCTGCACCATAGAAAGTATCAATAATCTCAAAATATTCATTTAAGAATTTGATTATGTCATTTCTTGTTGGTATATAAAATAAATATTTTTTTCTGTCCTTAAAATCACATAGATCAAATATTTCAAATTCTTCTGCTGTTAATAGACCTTTATCAAAAGCATGCTTTCCAGCAGCATACACATTGTCAAGCAAAACATAATCCTGCTCAAAATCATATCCAGCTATATACATATTTCTCATAAGATAATTATAAATTGGTTTAGGATTACCTAATTTTCTATATTCATCAACAGCTTTTTCAGGAGAATATCTTTCTCCATCTTCTTTGATATGTACTCTTGGCATGAACAAACCATTTGGTTTCAGCATTAAGCTAATATTTTTAAGGAGCAAAGGAACATCTTCTTTCTTCATCTGATTTATGACAACATCTCCTAAAATAATATCAAATTTTTCATTAATCACATGAGTTAACCAATTATCATTAATCAAAGTTTCTTCAGGCAAATTAATAATCTCTTCTTTAAGATATTCAAAATTAAATTTACTATAATCAAAACATGCACAAGCAATGTTTAATTCAGCGCATAGGTTTCTGTATTCAGATGTTGAACCTAAGATCAGAATTTTGAATTTACAAATATCTAAACATTTTTCTTTATTTTCTTTTATCTTTTGCAGAATCATAGATTTTATCAATTCCAAATCTGCTTTTGATGCTCTAGCCGATCCAGTATAATATTTCCATGCCTGTACAAAATTATCAGCCCAATCTCCTTTGATTTTATTATTTTTTATTACATCATTATTATTAATCATTTTATCAGCCTAATGATATAGTATTTAATTAATTTATCTTCCTTACAACACCTTTCTGTACATCCACTTCTACAACATCACCATCTTTCAAAACTTTTGTTGCGATTTTTACTGCTACAATACATGGTATGCCTAATTCTCTGGAAACAATCGCTGCATGGCATGTCATACAGCCTTCATCTGTTATAATTGCAGAAGCTTTTCTCATCGCAACAATGAAATCAGGAGATGTCATTGGAGCTACGAGAATATCGCCTTTATTCATATGATCCATCTTTCTTGGTGTCAGTATTATTTTCACTGTTCCTTTAGTTACATTTGATTTATCTGTTTTAGTTGTATCATTTGGTTTCATGCATAGAGCAGATTTACCTCTGCTCACAACCAATCCAGAAAACTCCTTTACATCTTTTTCAAGTTTTATATCAATATATGGCCTGACAAAATCATTTGCTTCTTTGCCTGTCATTATAACTAGATCATTAGGGCCTTTGGCCTCATCAAAATATTCAACAAATCCATCATATCTTTTTCTTGCATCTATTTTTTTGTTTTTCTCCAGAAGCTCAAGTACTTCAGGATGCATATAATGGCACATCTCTCTGAAAGGTATATTTTTCCTTTTAGATATTTCCTTCATAAAACAGCTGACGATATGGTTCATAACAAATATGAAGCTTTTTCTATAATCCTGCCACCATACAAGATATGAAACAAGATTGCCGGCATTGATTATATTTTGAGGAATTGAATATTTTTTTATGATCCCTTTTTTATTATCTTTAATTTTTTTACTATACCTATCAATTTCATTTATCTTTTCCTTAGTCTCTTCTTTACTAAACTGGTTCATCTCATCTTTAAAAAAACCAAAATCAAGAATTTTAGTGAAACCATAACTATTTCTTAACCAATAATATTTACGTTGATGTTTTTTTAATGCTTTTTCTTTTTCTGGTTCAGATTCAATCAGCCTAATCTTCATTAGCTCTAATTCTTCAACCTGAAAAAAAGATAGATCTTCTGGTGCACTCAGTTTTTCAAATGCTTCAACAAACTGTTCATGGGTTAAATTTGGAAGAGAGCTTAACTCTCTTTTTAATTTCTGTTCTCCACCCCAATTTGCAAATTCTGGTAAAAAGCCTTTGATCCAAAAATTAAAATTTAGTTTATTCCATTCTTTGAAAAGCTGGATTAGTTCTTTTTCAGCTGCTTTGCTTAAAACACCATCATTTACATTTTTTTCAAACTCTTTTACTTTTTTTGCTTCTTTTAACCAAGATTCATATTCCTTTTTTACTTTTTTATCATCATTTAAAAAGTTGTCAAAAAGTATTTCACCATTATTTCTAAGTTTTGTATAATCTAAAATCATTATTACTAAATCATTATAATTATAAACTAACATATCTGGTATACTAATCCCATAGAATTTCTTATATGCAATAACAGATCTAACCCAATAATCAGTATAAATAACCCTGCCGTCAATAGGCCCCCATCTGAATAGTTCTTTTTTTGGATCTATCATCTTAATTTATTGTTCTATTTGTTTCTTCTCCCATTTTAGGATAAAATATAAAGGTTGAAACCCTCTGTTTCCAGAGGATGACAACCCTAAACCGTTTCCTAAGAAATCTGTTTCCTTTCAAAAGTTATAAAGTTTTTCTTTTAGAGAACGGAAATGAGAT
>JBDRKY010000003.1:0-16791 GCA_043813525.1 Candidatus Woesearchaeota archaeon | reverse complement strand
CTGAAACTTTAAGGAATTGGCGGGGGAGCACCACAAGGGGTGCGGCGTGCGGTTTAATCTAACTCAACGCAGAGAACCTTACTAGAGGCGATGGCAGAATGAAGGTCATGTTAAAGACATTACCCAACAGGCCAAGAGGTGGTGCATGGCCGTCGTCAGCTCGTGCTGTGAAGTGTCCTCTTAAGTGAGGCAACGAGCGAGACCTGCATCTACAATTGCTAACAGCCTTTTGGAACTGAGCACATTGTAGAGACTGCCTGTGAAAACAGGAGGAAGGTGCAGGCTACGGTAGGTCTGTATGCCCCGAATCCTCTAGGCTACACGCGCGCAACAATGGTAGAGACAATGGGATGCGACTCTGAAAAGAGAAGCTAATCCTCTAAACTCTATCCTAGTCTAGATTGAGGGTTGCAACTCACCCTCATGACAACGGAATCCCTAGTAATCAGAGTTCATCATACTCTGGTGAATATGTCCCTGCTCCTTGCACACACCGCCCGTCAAACCAACCGAGCAGTGTTTTGGTGAGGTCTAATTTTTTGATTATGCCGAACCTAAACTCAGTGAGGTGGGTTAAGTCGTCACAAGGTAGCCGTAGGGGAACCTGCGGCTGGATCACCTCCTTTTAAACATTTAGGTCTTTGTTCTAAGTAACCTCTTTTTTTATTTTGGGCTCGTAGCTCAGTCTGGTAGAGCACCGCCCTTGCATGTTAAAGCAAGGTGCTTAACCAGAGAAAGGCGGGGGCCTCGGGTTCAAATCCCGACGAGTCCATTTATGGTAAAATAATAAATTATACATATTTATTATTAACACCATAATCTTATAATTGCTCAATATTATAGATATTGGGTGAAGGTCTGAATCATTTATGATAATGAGACCATGCATAGGGGATACAATAATTTAGTTATTAGGTGGATAGTTTGGCTCAGATAGATGATGAAGGATGTGACAAGCTACATAATGCTTTGGCGAGATGCAGGTAATCATTGAACCAAAGATTTCCGAATGTGACTTCACTTTGAATCCGTAAGGATGAGCAACGCAGGGAAGTGAAACATCTCAGTACCTGCAGGAAAAGAAATCAAACGAGATGCTGTTAGTAAGAGCGACTGAAAACAGCATAAGGCAAACTGAATCCTTTATAGTAATATAAAGGAGATGTGGTGTGACCACACTATTAACGACCATTTTTATGAATCTAAGTTTCTTGGAACAGAACACCAAAGAGGGTGACAGTCCCGTAAATTAAATAAAAATGGTCTGAAGTGTGTTCAAGAGTAGTATTCATCGGATATTGAATATGAATATAGGAGTATCAACTTCTAACTTTAAATACTCTCTGAGTCCGATAGCGTAGTAGTACCGTGAGGGAAAACTGAAAAGAACCCTTAACAGGGAGCGAAAAGAATTTGAAACCTAATAATGATAGTATGGTAGGGCTCTTAGGAGTTCTGCCGTGCGTTTCGAATAACGTGCCAGGGAGTTGATCTATGTGGCGAAGATAATCTTAAACAAGAGTATCTAAAGCGAAAGCAAAACCTCGCAAGCTTCGGCTGAGGAGGAGAGTAATAATATGCTTTAAGTCACATGGATCTGACCCGAAACGAGACGATCTAGCCGTGGATAAGATGAAGTGTAGATAAAACTACATGGAGGTCTGAAGAAGTGCTACGTGCAAGTGCTTTTCTAATCTGTGGCTAGGGGTGAAAAGCCAATCGAGTCTCGTAATAGCTGGTTCCTACCGAAGTTGGCCTTAGTCAAGTCTTATGCCAGATAACATAAATGGTAGAGCTACGGATAGAGGATTCTGGGGGAGAAATCTCTCGATTCTCTGTCCAACTCCGAAGATTTATGTATTTTAACATAAGAAACGCGTATACGGGGTAAGCTTGTATACGGAGAGGGGAACAACCCAGACTATAGTTAAGGCCCCAAAACGCTAACTAAGTGTGAACGGGTGAAGAGTGTTTATCCACAGAGACAGCAAGGAGGTTGGCTTAGAAGCAGCCACCCTATAATAAGTGCGTAACAGCTTACTTGTCAAGTGGATAGGCCTCGAAAATGGACGGGGCTAAGTTAGCTGCCGATACTATAGACAGTCCAAAAGATTTGTGGTAGGTAGGCGTTCTGGTTGGGTAGAAGATTTTACTAGAGTAAAATTGGACCGATTAGAAATGAAAATCCTGGCGGTAGTAAGATCTTAGCAGAGTGAGAATCTCTGTCACCGAAAGGGCAAGGGTTCCTTGACAATGTCAATCAATCAAGGGTTAGTTAATCCTAACCACATTCATAACTTGAACTGTGGGAAAGGGAAACAGGTTAATATTCCTGTACTATTGAAGTAAATGTGGCAACACAAGTTTAATTTCTGACATTTGTGAATAGGCAATCATAAACCATCGTTTATGTTAATTAAAACAAATTAATGGAGTGTCATAACGACGAGAAATTAATTAAATTTAAGAATAGTGCTCTACGAGCATTTTGCTGATATCATGAATCCATGAAAAGGGAATTAAAATTGATCTTTAATAATTATACCCAGAACCAGCACTGGTGCCCCTAGGTGAGAAGCCTAAGGTGTCAAGGTTTAATCTGACTAAGGGAATTCGGCAAAATAGCCCTCTTTCTTAGGTATAAGGGGTTCCTGTAATCGTGTATGTATGTATGCGATTGTAGGATGCAAATATCAAGGTGGTCCGACTGTTTATCAAAAACATAGCTTTCTGCTAGCCTGAAAAGGTGTGTACAGAAGGTGAAGTCTGCCCAGTGCCCGTACTTTAAACTCCTTTCCAAGGGAGCTAAGAGCGGGTAAACGGCGGGAGTAACTATAACTCTCTTAAGGTAGCGAAATGCCTTGCCGTTTGAATGACGGCCTGCATGAATGGCTTAACGAGATCACCGCTGTCCCTAGTTAGAATCCTCCGAACACACTTTCCTGGTGCAAAGGCCAGGGATTTCCAGTGGGAAGTGAAGACCCCGTGAAACTTTACTGTAGCCTGTAATTGTGATATGAGTTTTGTTGTATAGCGTAGATGGGAGTCGTTATGTTCTAGTCGCAAGATTAGGAATAGACAACAATGAAACACCATCCATCAAAATTTATATTGCTAACTAGCTAAAAGCTAGGACATTTATAGGTGGACAGTTTGGCTGGGGTGGCACCCTGCTGAAATGGTATCAGTAGGGCCCAAAGGTTAGCTCAACTCGGTCAGAAATCGAGTGGTGAGTGCAAAGGCAAAAGCTAGCCTGATTGGTTCTTCAATAATACAAGACCCAAAAACGAAAGTTTGGCTTAGCGAACTCCTATACCCTATTGATGAGGGTTAGGAATGACAGAAAAGTTACTCCGGGGATAACAGAGTTGTCGCGCCCGAGAGCTCAATATTTGTTTAGATTATATTTAAACAAAATGAGTAGATCGACGGCGCGGTTTGCTACATCGATGTCGGCTCTTCCTATCCTGGTCGTGCAGAAGCGGCCAAGGGTGCGGGTGTTCACCGATTAAAAGGGATCGTGAGCTGGGTTCAGAACGCTGTGAGGCAGTTTGTTTAATATCTACTGGAAATGTTGGAAATTTGAAAGGAAGAACCTTCTAGTACGAGAGGAACGAAGGTTCGGAGCCACTGGTCTACCGGTTATCTGATAAGGTACGTCGGGCAGCTACGCTCTAAAGGATAAGTGCTGAAAGCATCTAAGCACGAAGCCTTTCTTGAAAAGAAATTTCCTGAACACTCATAAAAGATGAGTTCGATGGATACGATGTGTAAGTACCAAGGCAACGAGGTATTCAGCATGCGTATCCCAATAGTTCATATTTGTATCCTTTATGTATGGTTTTTCATTTTTTTTCTATGTTAAAATATAAAATTATAGCGATAGCTCTGGCGACAGAGAAAAATTCTGAAACAAAAAACACCATAAACCTTTCACAGATTTCGAAACTTTTCCATTTTAATTCAGTAAATAGTATATTTATCCGCAACAATACGAAAGGCTTACGACATCAATGAAAATATTCCGCTTTATCGACGACAAAATATATTAAGTAGTATCAATATTAAATTAGATATGAAAAAAACAATAATTTTTAAGAAACCAGCAGCCCTGCTAAATAGAAGAACTAATTATAAAAAATTAGAGATATGGGGAATTGCATATAAGCTTGTACAGGATTTATACCCCATCATTGATAGGCTTCCTGATTATGAGGAGAAGAACATTGCTGATCAGATGAGAAGAGCTGTAACCTCACTTCCTTTGAACATTGCTGAAGGAGCAAGTTCTAGGTTTTTGAAAGTGTTTAATAATCATTTAAATTATGCGTATGGATCTGCAAAGGAGCTAGGTGTTTTATTGTTATTATGTAAAAATTTTAATTATATCAATTCCGATGAGTTTGAAGATTTTTATGATAGGCTTGATAAATTAAGAGCTAAAACATATAAATTCATCAAAAATAAAGAATCAGAGATTGCCTATAATCAAAATAATCACTATTAATCATTTTTTCTTGTGCAATTCTATTGTTTGTGTTGGGAACGCAAATTCTATTTTTTCTTTATTAAATCTTTTTAAAATTTCCTTATTAATTGCATTTTTAGTAGTATATACTTTTTCCCAACTATTATTATGATCTATATAATAGATTATTTTTAGATTAAGAGAAAAATTTCCAAAATCTTCAAAAAAAACAGTTATATTATCTTTTATAGCATATTTTTCTTTTTTTATTATTTCTTTAATCATAGTTATTGCTTTTTCTATTTTATGTGGAGGAGTATCGTATGTCAATCCTAAAGTAAAATCTACCTTCCTATTTGGTTCCCAAGTAACATTTTCAATAAAGCTATCTGCAAATTTTGCGTTTGGTATTGTCACTATTCTTCCTTCAAGAGTCTTTATTTTAGTACTTCTTATGTCTATATTCTTAACATAACCATCATAACCACCAATTTTTATACGATCACCTATCTTAAATGGTTGGTCTGTAAAGACAGAAACACCACCAAATAAATTAGCTAATATATCTTTTGCTGCTAAAGCAAATGCCAACCCACCTAAACCAACACCAGCAAGGATTGAATTAATATTATATCCAAATTTATCAAGGATCATAATACCAACTATGACTACTAAAATTATTTTCACTAATTTTCTTATAATTGGGACAAGATGATCATCTAAATCACTTTTTGTTTTTGCAGTGAATGGTGCCAGATAATTTTCAATCAGAGAATCAAAGAACCTGATAATCAACCAAGCAATACCTATTATCAATAATATCTCTGTTGTTCCTTTGAAAAATCTGAGTGCAGATTCTGAGAGAGTCAAATAATTATATCCAATATGATATCCAAGTATTGCAATGAAAAAAATAACAGGAGGGCTTAATGAATCAACAATCATATCATCAAACTTAGTCTCTGTTTTTGCAGCGAATGCGTGCACAAACTTTTTGATAAAATAATTAAAAATCATCCCAACCATGATAGTTGACACAATGATTGCTACAAAAATCAAGATCTGCCATAGATAATTACCTAATATTTGATAGCTCAAAACTTTCAAAAACCATTCTATTATCATCTGATTAATGTTTAAGAGAGGTTATATAAAAAGATTATTATTTTAAAAAAATTTATATATTCATATATTTATTATAATATTTGCTGAGTTAAATTGGTGTAAATATGGTAAAAAAAGGGAGCAAAGGAAAATCCAATAAAGAATCAGATAAAGGATTACTGAAATATACATCTCACAGCATATTAGCATATAAGACCAGACCTGAGCCAGAGTTTGTTGCTTTCTTAAGTGAACTAAAAGATAGAGGAAAAGTATTGGATATTGGTTGTGGAATCGGTTTAGAATCAGGATTTGCTAAAGATTTAGGATTTGATGTAGTAGGTATAGACAAAGATTATGGCTGCATAAAAAAAGCCAAAGAATTAAATGCAAATGTTGATTTTAAGCAGGTTGATTTTTTCAACTATATCAAGGATATAAAAAAGAATGAGTTCAGTATTATTATTGACAGCAAATTCAGTAATAAATTACCTTTGAACAAACTGAAAAGATACTACAAAAATATATCAAAGATTCTAAAATATGGAGGATATATGTATCTGCAGGCTTTATCCACGGAAGATGCATACTGCATAAAGCATTGTCCTCGGCGTATGTGGACAAAGATAGATGATCTTTATATCAGATATTTCTCAAAAAAAAAACTGCAGAAACTATTAAGGCTGACTGGATTGAAAATCGAGAGTTTCAAGACAATAAAACAGAAAAGATGCAATGATGAAGAAGGATGTGAAGAGGAAACATATAATATTGCCGTTGCAAGACAGATAGTCAAGAAATGGTGATTATAGTTATGTTGCAGAGAAATTTTCATACCATAGAAAACTATATATACTAGTTGTGAAAATAGTATACTATGGTTTAATCTTAAAAAAATATTATTTTGAGTTATAGAGGTGTTAAAATGACAAAAGATGAAAAAATAACAGTCAGTGGTGCAGAAGCTAATTTCTTAAAAGCAATGTTAAAGAGTGCAGAGAAAAAATTTATGCCTGCAAGTCCAAATATGCAAACTGAAGATCCAGAAGAAATTGAAAAGATATATAATGAGATGAGATCTAATTGGGCGAAAAAAAATACAAAACATTTATAAATTAATCAGTTGTTCTAAATATCATATCGAGGGGTAACATTGTTCATATGGGCTTTGTTATACTGGAGATGAGAAGAATTTCTTATTTCCTGATTAATACGATAGATTGATTAAGCTGAAAAGATTAAGCTTTAAAAAACGTATATGTGAGGTAATTAATATGGCAAGAATGCATTCAGGAGCAAAAGGTAAATCCGGTTCAACAAAACCATTTAAAGATACTGCTCCAACATGGGTAAGATACAAATCAAAAGAAGTAGAGCTTCTGATTACAAAACTATCAAAAGAAAAACATACTGCATCAGAGATTGGGCTTATATTAAGGGATGTGTATGGAATACCAAGAGCAAAGCTCATAACAAAAAAATCAATATCAGACATACTTAAAGAGAAGAATCAGCTTCCTGATATCCCTGAAGATCTTATGTGCCTGATGAAAAAAAGCATCCTGCTCAGAAAACACATTGATGAGAACAAGAAAGACATGGTATCTAAAAGAGGTCTTCAGCTTACAGATTCTAAAATAAGAAGATTGGTTAAGTATTATAAGAATACAAAAAGACTAAGTTCAGACTGGAAATATGATTCTGATAAAGTTAGGCTATTGATTGGATAGAATTTTTCAAACATTTTCAAAAAAGGGGTATATAATTTGGAATTTAAAGAATTTATCAAAGAATGTGTTAGAAAATTCTGCGATATTAATAAGAATGAAACTATCAGAGTCATAAGCCATCTTGACAGTGATGGTATCTGTTCTGCTGCCATTCTGACAAAAGCGATGATAAGAGAGCGAAAAAAATTTTCTATCACTTTTGTAAATTACCTGTCTGAAGATTTTATCAGAAGATTATCTGAAGAAGAATATAATTGTTTCTTATTTTTGGATTTAGGAACAAGCCATATCAAAAATATAGAAAAGTATATGAAAGGGAAAAGAGTTGTTGTCCTTGACCACCATATAATTAGAAGTAAAAATCCTATATTGAATATAGTAAAAGATGATGATAACAATAAAATATTGGAAAATAAGAAGACTGAAAGTAATTTAATACATCTAAACCCTAATTTTTTTGGAATCAATGGCTCAAAAGAAATCAGCGGCGCAGGTGTTGTATATTATTTTGTGAAAGAGCTAAATTCTAAAAATTCTGATCTTGCTTATATGGGCATCATTGGAGCAATAGGAGATTCACAAGAGAATAATGGTTTTATTGGATTGAACAATGATATATTAAAGGATGCAATATCTTCCAAGAAGATAACACTTGAGAGAGGTGTTAGATTTTTCGGAGCTGACAACATGCCTTTGTATAAGGTCTTAAAAAACAGTGTTGACATATACATTCCTGGAGTGACAGGCAATGATGACAAAGCAATTGATTTTCTGACATCAATAAAGATTGAGCCAAAACAGAATAATAGATGGACAAGATTGAATGATCTGAAGGATGAAGAGCTTAAAAGACTAATAGAAAGCATAATGCTAAGAAGAAATACAGTTGGAAAAAATATAGCTGGTAAAAGCAAAGAGATGAATAATGATAAGATATTTGGGAATAGGTATATATTAAACGGCGCTGAATCTGACATAAAAGATCTAAGAGAATTATCAACAATATTGAATGCATGCGGAAAATTAGATAAAGCATCATGCGGCTTAGGATTATTATTGGGAGATAAAAGAAGCTTGATAAAAGCAACATACACACTCAAAGAATACAAAAGAGAGATACTGAAAAGCATTAAATGGATCGAGAGCAAAAAAAGAACAAAGAACATAATAGAAGATAAAGGATATATGATAATAAATGCAGAGAATAATATATCATCAGAAATTTTAGGTACAATCATCAGCATGTTCACAAGGAATTATGAATTTGAGAAAGGCAGATATCTGCTCAGCTTATCAAAGACACGCAATAAAAAGATCAAGATAAGTTTTAGAGTAGTAGGAAATAATTCCAAGACCAGCCTATTAACGCTCTTAGAGAAGATGATAAAACCATTTAATGGAGAATGCGGAGGGCATTTTAATGCTGCCGGAGGCATCATTGATATGAAAGATGGAGATAAATTTATTGAAAATGTAATAAATGAACTTTCTAAGAAAGCCATGGAAGAAGTTGTTGAATGATATATTAAGATATACATTATCTGTATGTAAAAAGAAAGAATTAAAAAACAAACTTACAGAGCATTTCTTATCTGGTCGATATTCTCAACAACCTGCTGGCCTTTCTTTGTGAGACTCAGAAGCTTTAGCCTGCCCTGTTTGTTGAAGTTAATCAAGCCAGAATTATGCATCTGCTGAAGAATTTTTACTACATGACTGTATGTGCAGTCAATCTGTTTTGCTAGTGAACTTGCATAGACCTCTCCTTTCGCATTGTATAATCCAATCAGCATCAATGCAGGTTTCTCTCTAAAAATAACATTAAAAATTCCTTTGGTCTTTATCAATTTTACACCCCAAAATTTGTCTTACAAAATTGCACTCCCTTTTTTAATGATGCAACATCAAAAATCATTAAAATAATAGTATTAAAGAAAATGTAGTAATATTTAAATCTATTGAAAATGTATAATCAAAAATAGGTTAAGTATTATAGATAAAAGCATTTATACAAACGAAAGTATATTTTTTAGTATACTAATGGAGGAAAAAGGTTGGGAAAAAAGAGCTTAGGGTAGCTGAGTTCATTACTATTAGTATTATAATGCTGTTACCAGCTTTCAAATGCTATAAACAAATAAAATCTGCTTCCCTAACCCCTAAGCTAAACCCCTAAGCCTTTTACCAATCCGATGCAAAGTTCGGGCTGTAGGATATATTAATTTAAATCCCAAACTCCAAATCCCAAACTCCAAATCCCAAAAATGAACTACACCATATATTCTTTTTGTTTTTGGGATTTGGTTTTTTTGGGATTTAGGATTTACCAAGCGAAGCTTGGTTTGGGATTTATAATATTAATATCTAAAAGCCCGAACTTAGACCAATACTCCATTTTACAATAACTTTATTAACAATCCCTTAATTCACAATCATAAGAAGAGGAAACCATGGTTGAAGCAAAGGATATTCTATTTCCACATGAGAAAATAAGAGATGAACAAAATAAGCTTATCAATGATATTGTCAGAGCATTAGATAAAAAAAATAACATTATTGCGCATGCTCCAACTGGCCTTGGAAAGACAGCTGCATCATTAAGCCCTGTGCTTAAATTTGCAATAGATAATGATTTGAATGTATTTTTTTTGACATCAAGACACACACAGCACAAGATAGCAATAGAAACATTAAGAGAGATTAAAAGGATATATGGAAAAACAGATGGCATTGAATTTCAGGCTGCTGATATTATCGGAAAGAAGTGGATGTGTGCAATACCAAACATATCTGCGCTTTATTCAGGTGAATTCTTGGAATACTGTAAAAACATGCGTGAAGGAGGAAAATGCGGCTTCTTCTCAAAGACAAGAGGAGGAGCTGATACAAAAAGTTCAAGCATCAACTCAACTAAATTAACAGTAGAAGCAAAAAAAGTTATTGAAGACCTTAAGATGGGCATAAGAGATTCTGAAGATATCATTGAATATTCATCTAAATATGAATTATGCCCTTATGAGATATCAATTGAACTTGCAAAAAAAGCAAAAGTGATTATTGCTGATTATTATTATGTGTTTAATCCACATGTCAGCGAGGTTTTTTTTAAGAAGATCAATATAGACCTTGACAAATGCATAATAATTGTTGATGAAGCTCATAATCTTCCAAACAGAATAAGAGATCTTGCAACAAACAGATTAACCAGTTTCATGCTGAAAAGAGCAATAAAAGAAGCAAAAAAATATGGATATGATGAAACCTTTGGCAATCTAACCTATGTGCAGGACGTGCTAAATGAATTGTCAGCTAAAATACCTCAAGATATTACTCAAAAAAATACAGTCTATAAAAATAATAGTGGAAATACCAGCATATTCAAAAAAAAAGAAATCAAAATAACAAGAGAAACATTTACTAATCTGATAAATAAAGAAAAAAATTATGATGAGATAGCATCTGATTTTGAATTTATCGCAGAGACTGTTCGTGAAAACCAGAAAAAAAGTTTTATTGGCGGTGTATCAAGATTTTTTGAATACTGGAATGGAGAAGATGAAGGCTTCACCAGAATATTGAAATTTGAAGACACAAAAGAAGGGCCTCTGCTGACCTTAAGCTACAGCTGTCTTGATCCTTCTGTCATCACTGGACCTGTCATTGAAAGTGCTTATTCCACTATTTTTATGTCAGGAACTTTAACACCTACTTTTATGTATAGGGATCTGTTAGGCATGGATGATCCTGAATCAAGGGGAAGAAAAGAGAATAATGGTAAAGATGATTATAATAATATAAATAAAAACAATAATATTGGAAAAAATTCAAAAAAAGCATGTATTGAAAAAGAATACAAATCACCATTTCCACAGAAGAATAAATTGAATCTGATAATTCCTAAAACTACAACTAAATATGAAAAAAGAAGCACTGCACAATATGAGGATATAGGAAAGACTTGTGCTGATCTGGTAAATAAGATCAAAGGGAATATTTTTATCTTTTTCCCAAGCTACAAATTAAGAGACAGTGTTTATCTGTTTTTTATGAATGAATGCAAAAAGACAATATTTATGGAAGATTCAAAGATGAGCAAAGAAGAAAGAATAGATATGCTTGAACGATTCAAAAAATACAAGAAGACAGGAGCTGTGTTGTTAGGAGTGACATCAGGAAGCTTTGGTGAAGGTGTTGATATGCCTGGTGACCTCCTGAATGGTGTGATTATTGTTGGTCTTCCTTTAGGTGTTCCAGACTTAGAAACAAAAGAACTTATCAATTATTTTGATATAAAATATAAGAAAGGATGGGATTATGGATATTTATATCCAGCATTCCAGAAAACACTGCAGAATGCAGGCAGATGCATAAGAAGCGAAACAGACAGAGGTGTTGTGATATTCCTTGATGAAAGATACGCATGGCCCCGCTATAAACAATGCTTTCCTGATGATTATGATATTAAGGTTGTTAAGGAGTATGGTAAGGTTATTGAGGAGTTCTTTGAACAAAGGTTAGTATACTAAAACGTAACATTTATATACTGGCGAAAAAACTAATTTATTACAATGGTCATGTTATTTGATAGCTTTAATCTGCCTGAAAACATATTTGAGATAATATTCGCAACAAAACAGCAGGCTATTGTCGGCAGGCTTCTCTTCAAGAAATTAAAAGAAAACAATGATGTGATGACAAAGACAGATATGAGTGAGTTCGCAACAATACTGCACGAAGGTAAATTAATCGCAGAGATTGATGAGCCGCAATATCAGGGGAAAAAAGTAAAGCTCAGCTATAACAAAAGACAATTTTATGACAGGATTCTGACTCCAATGAAATCAATGGGGCTTATAGATTATGATTTGTACAGAAAAGTTTATAAATCCAGTGATCAATTTAACAAGGTAATGATTAGTCTTGGCATCATGTGGATGCAGGAATATAGGAAGTAAACTCAATTACCGATTGAATTGCCTATTGAATAATCATTATAAATTTTGATTTACCAATCAGTAAATCTAATCATTAAAAAAAGAATTATTAAAAAAGGTGATATTATGGTATTAGAACAGGCTTTTAAAGCCAGATGGCTAGAGAAAAGACCGATTTCTGCAATATTTCTTGGTCTTATTTATGCAATTATCGGTATATTAAGCGCTAAGATGATATTCAAGTCAAGCACAGGACTGACGTCTATTGGCTTTATTTCTATCTTATTGATTCCTTCTCTGAACAGGCTTTTGGCAGATGAAGAGAATGTTGAGATCAGAGAGAACAAATTCTCGTTCAAGATGCTCTTCAAGGATCATAGAGATATATTTGAGATTTATTTCTTTATGTTTATCGGTGTTTTCTTAGCATATGCAATATTCTCATTAGTGATGCCTGAAGCAACTATATTAAAGATGTTTGGTCCACAATTAAAGGTTGCAGGTTTCACAGGAAAAGCATTTGCAGGAATATTCAATGCTGATGTCATGGGAATAATGCTCAATAATCTGCTTGTGATGGTTGTATGCCTGATTCTGTCTTTAGTATATGGTGCTGGTTCAATCTTTTTCCTTGTATGGAACGCAAGTGTATGGGGAGCTGTATTTGGATATGTTGCACATACTTCACTTAAAGAATCACATCCGTTTGTTGCATTTGGCATAGTCATGCTGCCTGTACTTGCACATATGATAACAGAAGCATTAGCTTATTTCACTGCTGCTGTCTCTGGAGGTATATTAAGCAAAGCAGTTATGAGAGAGGATATCTTCAGTGAGAAATTCCATCACATACTGAGTGATGCACTGATGATACTTCTTATAGGATTTACACTTGTAGTTATTGCAGCAATCATTGAAGTGCATCTATATCCATATTCCAGCGCAATATTGCTTGGAGTAGTCTTGCTGTTAGTATTGCTAATAGGTGCATTGGATCCAACAAATGTCTTTGATAAATCAAAGGCATGATTTTATTTTTTTGAATGATTTAGATAATAGATTGGTATGTAAAAAATCTCCTAATAAGGAATATTATTGCAGCCAGTTTTCATCATGGAAATAAGGAGACTTTTTACATACATAGATTGAATTAAATAATTCTATTGGTTTTAATGATTTATACAGCACATCATATATCCCATTTAACAAAGGGGCTTTAAGATTATTTTTGTTCAGCAATTCATAAACCACTTTTACTGTGATAAAACCCTCGACAGATTTATTCTCATCAGCCATAATCTTAAGAGCAGCTTTCACACTAAAGCCTTTGCCTATCAATTTACCAAATTCCCTGTTTCTTGAAGCACCAAAACAAGTAACTTTTATATCTCCACACCATGCTTTAGAATTGTCTTTAAAAGTTCTCTGTTCTGCACCTAATGTTACAGCTAATTTAGCCATCTCTTTAGAAGACTCAGAAATAAATATTGGCTTTAAGTTTTGCTTTATATTTCCTGAAGATTCAAGCCCATCAAAAATTCCTGCACCTATTGCTATAACATTTTTAAATGCACCTGCCAGCTCAACTCCTATTATATCTTTTGTTGTGCATATCTTCAAATAATCACTTTTTAATATATCAGCTAATTTTTTAGCAGTTCCTAATTTTTTGCAGGCAAGTTCTGCACACAAATATTTGTTTGCAATAATTTCCTGTGCAATCATCCCGCCAGACAGACAAGAATAAGTATAATCAAAACCTTTTAGCTCTTCTTCTAATATCTCAGATATTCTCTTGTTAGTTTTATTCTCAAGACCTTTTGCAAGATTTAATAACACAGCACCTTTAGCTAAATATCTTCTAAACTGCCTTATTGCTCCTCTTAAAAAACTTGAAGGGATTGCAAGTATCACCAAATCTGATCCTTCAACAGCTGTTTTAAGCTGTCTTACAGCCTTTACTTTTTCAGATAACATAGCATTCTTATGAAAAATTAAATGCCGCCTGGTTTTATTTATATGCTCTATTATACTTTCTTCTACATCAAATAAAAATAATTCATATCCATTATCAGATATTAATTTTGCAATTGCAAATCCAAATGCTCCAGCACCTAATATGGTTATTTTTTTAATATTATTATTTATATCATCCATATCAAACAAAATTAGTTTATTATTATATAAAAGTTTAGACAGCCCATTAACCACCTTGAAGTAACAATAAACCGAAAACTTTATAAATTAATTCTTAAATATCTATATGATAAAATTGAAAACAATAAAAAAAGGTGTAATCATGACAAAATTCACTGAAAAAGATGCATTAGAATTACTAAAAAAGCATTCAAATGATAAAAAAACATTTGAAGCTGTACTTTCACACTCAAAAGCAGTGCAAAAAGCTGCATTGAAGATTACTGATGAAGTAAATAAGAATTTAAGCAGTAAAACTGATGACAAAATATTCGTATGTGACAAGGAATTCATCAAAGCTGCATGCATCATACATGATATTGGAAGATTCAAATGTTTACCAGTTTCACATGGCGGAACTAATGATGGTGAAAAAGCTAGTTTAAGACATGGAATTGTTGGTGCAGAAATCTTGAAAAAAGAAGCATGGCCAGTGAAATTCCAAAGAGTATGTGAAACGCATATTGGAATTGGCATAACAAAAAAAGATATTGAAGAAAAGAAACTGCCTTTGCCAGCAAAAGATTATATCCCTGAAACAAATGAAGAAAAAATTATTGCATATGCAGACAATCTTTGCGAACATGATAATATCAAAGATGAAGCATGGGTTGTTGAAAGATACAAAACAGAGCTGGGAAAAGAATATGCAAAAAGAGTGATTGCATTTCATGAAGAGATCAATGATATGATAAAAAGGTGTAAATAATAATGATCAATATTAAAAAGCTAAAAGATGAACAACTAAAGTTAGCTAAAAAGATAATTCTTACAGATAGTTTTGAAAAAATTGAAACTATTGCAGGTGTTGATTATATTTATACTGAAACAGATATCATATGTTCAATTGTCATGATTGAACGTAAGACATTAAAAGTAATTGAAAAAAAATATTCTATTGAAAAGCAAAATATACCTTATATCCCTGGTTTCTTAAGCTACAGAATCGCAACAATCACATTGAACACATTTGAAAAGTTAAAAAATAAACCAGATCTAGCAGTCATATCTGCAAATGGCATTATGCATCCCAGAAAGATTGGAGCTGCGAGCAATATTGGATTATTCTTGGACATCCCTACAATAGGTGTAAGCAAAAAAAAGCTTTGCGGTGAAGAGAAAGATGATACAATTTATATGGATAAAGATGTTGTTGGAAAAAAAGTTGTATCTAAAGAATTAGCTAAACCAGTCTATGTCAGTCAAGGACACAAAATAGGCATGAAAACAATGATGGAAATGATCAAAGAGATGCTAAAAGGACATAAACTGCCTGAACCATTATATTTAGCTCATAAATATGGAAATAAAGTAAAAAGCAGGATAAAAGAAAAGAATGGTGATGATAATGAACAAGATGAAGAAACTACATAAAAATGGTACAATTAGCATTATTACACCACATGAATGATGAACATTAGTTCTTAGATAGAGATATCTATCAAGGTGCATTAGAAGACGGAACAATAGATATATAGTCAGAGGATATAACAGGACAGTATCTGAATCATCAATTGCAAAAAACTGGTTGTTAGTATATGATCATGATAGAACAAAATTTGAAGAGATGAAAAAACATCTTTCTGGCAGGATATTAAATGCTGCATTTGGACATCCTTTGCCTTCTGAATATGGAGAGTTCTTACAAAGACAATTAGAATTAGGAGATAAAGTAATGAGGCAGTTATTTGGAAATGACTTAGGCCCTTTTGGATTTGTAGCTGAATTTGATATACGACCAGAACATATTGGAATTTACAAAGAAGCATTAAGGGAAGGTAAAAAATTAATTATATTGGGTCTATCAGATTATCCAGACCACATTCAAGAATATATAAAAACCATTGATAGATTAGTAGCATGGGTAGAAAGAACAATATCATAAAAATCTTCTTAAATACAAGGGTTCAGCAAGCAATAGTTACAGCTTAGTTGAAAATGTCTGGTTCACAACCCAATATTTACTTACCAATCTGGAGCAAAGTTGGCTGTGGGGAATATTAATTTAAATCCCAAACTCCAAATCCCAAATCTCAAACTCCAAATCCCAAACTCCAAAAAGGAACTACACCCTATATTCTTTTTGTTTTTGGGATTTGGGATTTATTTTTGTTGGGATTTGGTTTTGTTGGGATTTGGGATTTCCAAGCGTTAGCTTGGTTTGAGATTTATAATATTAATATCTAAAAGCCCAAACTTAGATTCATACTCATATTTACGTACTTATTAAGCTAAAGTGTAGCCTGAAGGCTATAGAATGTGTTTTTTCCTTGTTTTTGCCATGTTGATATTAGACTCATCATAATTTCATAATTTCTCATTCCTAATTGGCTTCTAAGACAACCAATAATTTTTCTTA
>JBDRKY010000002.1:0-14846 GCA_043813525.1 Candidatus Woesearchaeota archaeon | reverse complement strand
GATTTATTTATATATATACTAATTTATAAATTTTATTATAAAACGAGTCTGGGTCTAAGTTCGTGCTTTTAGATATTAATATTATAAATCCCAAACCAAGCTAACGCTTGGAAATCCCAAATCCCAAAAAAACCAAATCCCAAAAAGAATATAGAGCGTAGCTCCTTTTTGGATTTTGGGATTTGGGATTTGGGATTTAAACTAATAATCCTACAGTCCGAACTATACACTGATTGCCAAAGGCAATATTTATAAATCATATGATCAAAGCTTATTGCATGATAGAATTATGCGCTATTGGCGGCTACAATGAAATAGGCAGGAATATGACTGCCATCAAAGTAGATGACAAAGTCATTATCATTGATATGGGCTTATATCTTCCAGCTTATATTGAATTTACTGAAGATGAAGATATCAAGCAGATACCTGTAGAAAAACTGGTCAAAGTAGGTGCTGTTCCTGATGATAGTGTTATCGATGACTGGAAATCTAAAGTTGTAGCGATTGTACCTACACATGCACACCTTGACCACCTTGGTGCATTGCCATTCATATCAAATAATTACAAGGCAGAAATACTCTGTACGCCATACACAAAAGAATTAATCCTTACTATATGCAGAGATGAAAGATTAAAGCTGAATAATAGGATCAAAACATTGTCTCCTAATTCAAAGTACAAATTAGCAGATGATCTGACACTTGAATTTATCCATACAACACATTCTACACCACATGCAGTGATGGTCGCTCTTCATACAAAATATGGTGTTGTATTGTATTGCAATGATTTCAAGTTTGATAGTTTTCCTGTGCTTGGCAAGAAACCTAATTTCAAGAGGCTTAAAGAATTAGGTGAAAATGGTGTAAAACTGCTCATATGTGACTCGACAAGAGCAGATGATGCGAAAAAAACACCATCTGAATCTGTAGCTAGGCAGATGCTGAAAGATTTGCTGCTTGGTATTGAAGCAGATGATAAGGCAATATTAGCCACAACATTCTCAAGCCATATCGCCAGGCTTAAATCAATAATTGATTACGGAAAAAGAATAAACAGGAAAGTGATTCTGCTTGGCAGAAGCCTTGCTAAATATGTTCAGGCTGCTGAACGCGCTAATCTTGTTAATTTCTCAAAAGATGTGAAAATCGTAAAATATAGTAGCAAAGTGCAGAGCGCATTGAAGCTGATCGAGAAGAACAAGCAAAAATATCTTTTGGTAGTTACAGGTCATCAAGGAGAATCAAAAGCAGTGCTGAGCAAGATCGCAAGAGGAGAATTTGATGGTTTTAAGCTTGATAAAGATGATGCAGTCATATTTTCATGCAGTGTCATTCCTAATAAGATCAATATTGATGCAAGAGAATTGCTTGAAAAAGAGCTTAAGAACAGCCATGTCAGGATATTCAAAGATATCCATGTAAGCGGTCATGCTGCCAGAGAAGATATCAGGGATTTGATCAAGATGGTCAAACCTGAAAAACTGATACCTGCGCATTGTGAAAATCATATGAAACAGGCAATGAAAGAATTGGCTGAAGAATGTGATGTATCCAATGTTATTATGATCAATGATGGTGAAAAGATTACTATTTTACCATAAAATTATAGATATTTCATATTGGTTGTTTAACTCTGTTTTTTAATATATATCTTTAATTATACACCTTACAAACATATGATTTTGATTACATATATTCTATTATATTATTATCTAAATAAAACTAAATCTTTAAATATAGGATTGTATTCACAGATTATATTATTAATAGTGATAATAATTATAGCAGAATAAGGGGGAATTAACATGAAATTAACTTTAGCAGAACCAAAATATCTGAAAGACAGCGTCTCAATCATTTCTGAACTGGTGAATGAAGCAAGATTTAAAATTACCAAAAATGCGATAGAGCTTATAGCTATGGATCCTGCAAATGTTGCAATGGTCGTGTTCAAGCTCTTGTCAAGCACTTTTGTCGAATATGATGTGAAAGAAGATACAGAGCTTGGTATTAATCTGAGCAATCTTAAGCAGGTCTTGAGGAGAATAAAGCCAAATGATATGCTCAGCCTCGAAATTACTGAAAATAAGCTTAAGATACTGCTTGAAGGAACATCAAAAAGAAGTTTTTCATTGCCGATTATTGAACTTGAAGAGAGAGAGCAGAAAGTTCCAGACCTGAACTTTCCTATTACAATAATTGCACCGTCTTCATTGCTGAATGATGCTGTTGAAGATGTCGATATCATAGGTGAAAGTGTGAGCTTTTCAGTTGAGAACAACAAACTGACAATATCAGCAGAAAGTGATCTCAGTGAAGCTAATATCGCTATTCAAGAAGGAGAAGATGTAAAGATTATAACTGACAGCAGTGATAAGATAAAAGCGAAATACAGCATAGAATACCTAAAAAAGATGATCAGCGCATCAAAACTTGTACCTAATGTGAAAATCAATTTCAACAAGGATTATCCTCTGAAATTAGAGTATAAAGCAGTAGATAAGATAATGCTGAGCTTTATCCTAGCGCCAAGGGTTGAGACTGACTAAAGATTGTTGAGTATATTAATAAAATATATAAACATTACAGCTAATTCTAATATTATGGAGCATAATAAGGATAACATTGCTTATATCAAAAAATTCTTTCTTGAACTAGTGAAAATTATGGAAACAAACGGCAATTATGCAGATGTATTGCTCATAAAAGAAGCTTCGTTGAATATTTCAAGAGATAATATCAATATTGACATAGATAATGATCAGGATTTTGGTGTCAAACTCAGGGTTTTTGATGGGGAAAGCTTTAATGTCATCAGTATGACAGGATTAGATAAACAAAAATTAACAGAACATGCCACCAAATTATCCAAAATAAATAAAAAAAATAAGATTAAACTTGATATAGGAACAAGAAAGTATATTAAACATTTTGTGGCAAAAGGAAATATTAATCCTGCTAAAATCAGCATCAAAGAAAAGACAGACATGGTCAATAACCTGCATAAAAAACTGCTATGTGCTGATGATGAAAAAATTAATAAGAAGATTGTCAATGTAAGAGTCATGTATGAAGAATATAATGAGATCAAGATTTTTGTTAATAAATATAAACAATTTTCTCAGGATATCAGCACTTGTTTTCTTATGATGCTGCCTTTTGTCAAAGCAGATGACAGCAGTACAAGATATTATTATAAAAGTCTGCTGGATTCTGGGTATGAAGTCACAAAAGTAGATGAAGCACTTATCAGGAAAATAATAACTAAAACATTATCCATATCAAAAGCAAAAAAGCTTAGACCTGGAAAATATACATGCCTGTTAAGTCCAGAACTATCTGGTCTGTTGGCACATGAAAGTTTTGGTCATGGGATGGAATCAGATACTCTTTACAAAGACAGGGCAAAAGCAAAAGAATGGCTGGGAAAAAGAATCGCTCCTCAAAATGTATCTATCATTGACAATCCTGCATTCCCCTCTAAAAATGGAAGTTTCTTCTTTGATGATGAAGGTTTTTTGGCAAAACCTACATACCTTATCAAAAATGGAATAGTGAAAGATCCTATTACAGATATGTACTCTGTTTCAAGACTTAAAGCAGAAGGCTTAAAATTGGGGAATAAAGCAATATCAAACATAAAAAGATCAGGTAATGCAAGAGCTGAAAGCTATGACCACAAATGTTATGCAAGGATGAGCAATACATATTTTGCGCATGGGAACACAAATATTAAAGATATGATTAGAAAAGTTAAAGATGGATTATATCTACATTATTCAAGCGGAGGCATGGAAGATCCTAAAGGGTGGCATGTCCAGATACAAGGGATTGTTGCTGAAACAATAAAAAATGGAAAATTGACAGGAGATATGTTTTATGAGGTTGGTATGACTGGCTATCTGCCTGATATATTGGGAAATATCATTGCCGTCAGTAATAAATTAGTCATCCCAGGAACAGGAAGATGTGGAAAAGGACACAAAGAATGGGTAAGGGTATCTGAAGGCGGACCGCATCTGCTGATAAAAGATATACCTTTGGCATAATCTTATCATTATAAAATGGAAAATAAAACAATTAAAAAAATCTGCAGCCTGCTCAAACGAAGAAAGCTGTATGCATGGAAACTGAACATTAATGATTTAGTCAGAAATAATGCTTATTTTACCAAACATCTGGAAAAGGAAACAATGCTTAAATCAAACAGGCAGAATATAATTGTGACTATCTATAAGGATTTAGGAAAGGATATTGGTGAAAGCTCTTTCTCAGTGATTGAATTTGACGAGGAAAAAGTGGATAAGATGATTGATGATGCATTGTTCATATGTGATTATTCAACAAAACCTAAATTTTCATTGCCAACTAAACCAACCAAATCTTCTTTATCTATCTTAGCAAAGAAAACTAAAACTGTTAAATTAATAGACCATGGGATTCTTAACCCACTAAAACATTTTAGTAATATCTATAAAGAAATAAAAAAAGAATTGTCTCTGCATAAAAATATTAAAGCAAATAATCTGGAAATGCATGCTTCTTATTCAAGATCACAGATAATTAATAGTAATGGCATTGATTTTTCAGAAGAAAAAACATCATTTTATATTGAATTGACAATAACAGCGAATAAAATCATCAATCATGAAATCAAGGAACAGGAATTTGTTGCAATGAAAGAATGCGCTGGTTTCAGCAAACTTAAGCCTAAAGAATTTGTCAAAAAAAATATTGAAATCGTAAATCATGTGCTGAATTCAGAATCTTCCTGCACATTCAACGGCAATGTAATGCTTTCAGGCGGAGCTATATCTGAATTTTTTGCACCGCATCTGAGCCTAAATCCTTTAATCATGCATGCTTCCGCAAAGATAAAACATATGAAGCTTTCTAGATACCATAAAGAAAAGAAGATCGCTGATTTTAAACAGGATAAACTGACAATATCATCTAACCCCTTTGTTCCATTAAATCATGCATCTGGCATGTTTGATGGTGATGGTGTTCTATCTGCCAAATTGAAACTTATTGATGGTGGAATCTTTAAGAACTATTTCACAAATAAACAATATGCTGATTATCTAAACATAGAGCCTACAGGAGTATTTGGATGTGTTGATATCAGCGGCGGAAAAAAGACAATGAAAGAAATATCGCAGAATATTCCATATGTTGAGATTATATCTTTCTCAAGCTTTGTCCCTAACAGCATCTCTGGTGATTTCTCAGCTGAGATAAGATTGGGTTATATTGTTGAAGAAGACAAAGGATATAAACATAATCAAAATAAACAGATTAAGATCATAAAAAAACCGTTTAAAGGAGGCATGTTCACAGGTAATGTATTCCAACTTGTAGAAAATATGCTCTTATCAAAAGAAAGAAAAGAAGAAACAGGTTATATAGGATCTAAGATAGTTATGTTTGGTAAAGGTGTTGTATCAGGTATGGACTAAAATACTGAAAAATGAAATATACATTAATAATCAACCCAACATCTGGAAATAAAGACTTTAATTTAGTTCTTAGACATATAAAAAAAAGGTTTGATGGGAAAAATTTGACAATATATATCACTACAAAACAAGGTGATGCAATCAGGTTTGCTAAACATGCAGGGTCTTCTGATGTTGTGATTGCAGCAGGCGGTGATGGTTCTGTGAATGAAGTGATCAATGGAATTATGGATATCCCTAACAAAAAGAGGCCAAGGCTTGCCATACTTCCAATTGGAACATCCAACATGGTTGCCAGAAGCCTTTCACTGCCGAAAAATATTGATAAAGCAATTGACACCATATTATATAATAGAAGAAAAGATATTGACATAGGTAAAGTCAATGACAGGTATTTTGCACTTGCCTGCGGTATTGGGATTGATGCTGAGATATATAAAAATGTAGAGCCAAAAGTAAAAAAGATGTTTGGAGAGATTGCATATCCATTATCTTTTTTTAAGACAATATTTAATTATAAGCCAAAGCTTTTAGAGGTGAAGATAAATTCTAATGTCTACTTAGGCTATTATGTTCTAATCTGCAATATCGCTAAATTCCATAATATGCTTGAAATTATTCATGATAGCAAGGATGATGACGGGCTTTTTGATGTATTGATATTCAAGAAAAAAGAAGTTGGTGATCTATTTAAATTTCTTTTTGGAATTGCAACAAAACAAACACATAAGATACAAGATATAATCAGCTTAAAAGCAAATAATTTAAAAATCACTTCTCATCATGATGTCATTGCACATGCAGATGCAGAAATTATTGGTAAAACACCTATAATTGCTAAGATATATGAGAAAGCACTTGAAGTGATATGCTAATTATATTAATTATATCTTATTTATTCTTTAATCTTCTTTTCCTTTGTAAATTTTTCATGCACAGGCAAATCACTATCTTCATCTACTTCAATATGATCTTCAAAATCCTTCTTGGTATTTTTCTTTAATTTATTTAGTCTATCCATTTTAAATTCAATCTTTTACTCAGACTGTTCCTGTGCAACATCTTCAATATCATCATCATCACCGATAATCTTTGCAGCATTTACTGTCTTATCTCCAGAATCTAATCTCATCAGCCTTACACCTTGTGTGTTTCTTCCTATTGTTGATATCAGCCTGCATCCAGTCCTTATGATTATGCCATTCTGGCTGATAAGCATGATATCATCATCATCAGTTACACTTTTTATTGATATGACTTTGCCATTTCTTTCACTGCATATAATATTTCTTACACCTGATCCTCCTCTGTTGATCAATCTGTAATCAGATATGCTTGTCTTTTTTCCATAACCATTTTCAGTGATTGTCAACAAGGTCTTTTCATCATCTGCAATGACTGCACCAATAACCTTGTCATCTCCTCTTAATCTTATTCCTATCACACCTTTTGATGCTCTGCCCATCGGTCTTGCGTTTTTCTCATTGAATTTTACTGCAAGACCATTCTTTGTCGCAATCATTATCTGCTTATTGCCATCTGTCATAAGAACATTGACTAACTTATCATTTTCTTCAAGTGTTATTGCTCTTATGCCGCCATGCCTTGGTCTTGAGAAAGCAGCCAGATTTGTCTTCTTGACTATTCCATTCTCTGTGACCATGACCAAAAAATGAGTGCTGTCAAACTTCTTGACAGGCATGAATGCAGTGACTTTGCTGTCTTTCTCTATATTAATCAGATTCACAATTGATTTACCTTTTGCCTGTCTTGATCCTTCTGGTATCTGATAAACTTTCAACCAATGAACCTGACCATTATCGCTGAAGAACAATAGATAATCATGTGTATTCGCAATAAAGATATTTTCTATGAAATCTTCTTCTTTTGTGGTCGCAGCAATTATGCCTTTACCACCTCTGCCCTGTGATCTATATGTGCTCAAAGATGTTCTTTTGACATAACCGGCATGTGTTATTGTAACAACCATTTCTTCAGGTTCAATAAGATCTTCTATCTCAATATCTTCTTCTTCTATCTCACTTATATCTGTTCTTCTTTTGTCATTATATTTATCACTCATCTCAGCAAGCTCACTTTTTATTATATCTTTCACTCTTATGTCAGACCCTAAAATATCCTTAAGATCTTTTATCGTTTCAATAAGAACTTTTAATTCTTCAATAATCTTTTCTGTCTCTAAAGATGTCAGCTTCTGAAGTTTCATATCCAATATCGCCTGTGCCTGCACATCACTAAGATCATAAGTGGAGATCAGGTCTGCTTTTGCAGCATTTGCATCTTTTGCAGCCTTTATTATCCTTATCGCATTGTCAATATCATCAAGAGCAACCTTCAACCCTTCAAGTATATGGGCACGCTCCTCTGCTTTCTTAAGATCAAACTGCGTCCTTCTTATGACAACATTTTTCCTATGTATGATGAACTCTTCAAGCAATTCCTTGAGATTAAGAACTCTTGGCTCATTATCAACCAAAGCAAGCATTATTATCCCAAATGTGTTCTGCAGTCTTGAATGCTTATGCAACTGGTTCAGGACAACCTCGCTGTTAGCATCTCTTTTGAGCTCAATGACTATTCTCATACCATGCCTGTCACTTTCATCTCTCATATCACTGATGCCTTCTATTATCTTATTTTTCACAGAAGCAGCAATATGTTCAATTAATAGGGATTTATTTGTCATATAAGGTATCTCATCAACAATTATAGATTCCCTTTCTTTATGCTTTTCAATATGTGTCTTTCCTCTCAAAAGGATTTTTCCTCTTCCTGTGCCATAAGCATATCTTATGCCTTGCTTTCCGCATATTGTACCGCCTGTTGGAAAATCAGGCCCTTTGACTACATCTAACAAATCCTTGATAAGAATATCTGGCTCTTCTATAATCTTGATTGCTGCTTGACAGATCTCCTGCATATTATGTGGCGGGATGTTTGTTGCCATACCTACTGCAATCCCTGATGACCCATTGATCAATAAATTAGGTACTTTGCAAGGCAGAACAGTAGGCTCTTTCAGGCTGCCATCGAAATTATCAACAAAGTTGACTGTGTCTTTCTCTATATCCTGAAGAATATCAGATGATATCTTTTTCAGGCGCGCTTCCGTGTATCTCATTGCTGCTGCACTGTCACCATCTATGCTTCCCCAATTACCATGCCCATCAACCAATGGATATCTCAATGAGAAATCTTGCGCCATCCTGACCATGCTGTCATATACAGCCTGATCACCATGTGGATGGTATTTTCCAAGAACCTCACCCACAATTCTTGCACTTTTTTTATGTGGCTTATTGTATTGCATACCCATATCATTCATCGCAAAAAGAATCCTTCTATGCACTGGCTTAAGGCCGTCTCTTGCATCTGGCAAAGCTCTGCCAACAATGACACTCATGGCATAATCAATATAAGAACCTTTCATCTCATCTTCAATGACTATTGGAAATATGCCTGGCTCAGGATTATCTTCAGAAACCACATCATTCTCAAACTTGCTGCCTGTACTTTTTTTACTATTTTCACTTTCTATTTTTTTAACATATTCAGAATTATCAGGTGATTCATCATTATTGTCTTTTTCAGCGGTTTTATCGTGATTTTCAGACAAATCAGAAGGGTTTTCTTTTTCCTTATTTTTTTCTATTTCCTCGTCGTTATTTTCTTCATCTGCCATTCAAAAAATGAATCTCTCTTTATTTATATATGTTTCGATTAATTCAGCATAGATAATCCCTTGCTTTTATATTAAAACCACAATATACACATCTCTTCATGCTGTTCTTAGAAAGCTGCTTTAATGGCATGTAATCCATCTTATTTCCGCATTTTTTACATTTTACTTTATATTTTTTCATAGTTGATTATACCTGCTTTTTCTTCTTCTAATTCATCATCTTTGTCATTGTTTTCATCATCATCTGTTTCAGATATATATTGATATTGGTCGTGCATATTTTCTGATACTTTCTTTTCCTGTAAACCATCACCTTTTTCTGTCTCATCATTCTGTTTATTTTCCTCTTCTTTGAAATCACCCATCTTCTTCTGGTCCACAACATCTATCTTTATATCCTTGAACATTGCTTTTAGTGACTCATCATTTCTCAAGTCAAAATATTCAAAGAATTTCTGTGTCAGCTTAAGCAGATAAGTCCTGCCATACCTCTCTTTCACAACAAAACCCATATCCATCAGCTCTTTTATGTGGTCATATGCCTTGTTTGTCCTAATCTTGATGACATCACTCTGCAGCATAGGCTGTTTCCATGCGATGACAGCTAATGTCTCTATCATTGTCTTGCTAAGCTCTGTATGTGTATTAATCTGTCTTACTAATTGTATCTGATTTTCATGTACAGTCAGCTTCCATTTGTCTCCTTCTTCAATCAATATAACTGGACTTTTTCTTTTTTCATATTCTTCTTTTAATTCCATTAGTTTTTCTTTAATAATAGCCCTATCCCTAATTTTGACAAGCCTTGCCAGCTCATCTAATTCCATTTTCCTGCCAGATGCAAACAATAATGCTTCCAGCTTACTTTTTAGATCATCAGACTTATTAGATTCCATTAAAATTATAAATATAGAATATCTTAATATACTTTTCGTTTTCTTTCCAGTGGACATTTTTTGCTTTTATTCTTATATGTTTTCTTAGTTTTATGTTGTGTTGTCCAGTGCTCTATAAGCTTTGTAATGCCTGAATTTTATGTTTTTAAGCTTTTTCACTGATTTCACTGGACATTGTGTTGTGAGGTATTTAAAGGACTGGTATTTTAAGTATATTTAGTTGTTTGTCGCAATTGCCGGCAATTGATATTGATTTTAGAGTTTATGCTTTTAATCAATATAAGACATACAACACCTTCAATCCCTGGAACCATAATATAATTTAAGCTTCGAGCTTCAGGCTTTAAGCCTTAAAATGAGTTCATTATCAAGGGGATGTTGAAATAAAATGCGAATAGCAAATGAGGGTGATTTAAATGGGAAACCAACCAACAAACCAAACAAATATACCTGGTCAAAATCAGGTAAGCCAAACAAGCCAGACTAACTTGCCACACAAAAAGTTTAGCGCAGGCGCAATATCTGCAACAATATGGCAGAACACTGGCCAGAAAGATGGACAGACTTTTGAGTTTTCATCATTGTCCTTGAATAGGCGTTATATGGATAAAGAAGGAAAATGGCAATCTACTAATAATCTTAGGGTTGCTGATTTACCCAGGGCAATGGTTGTGATGTCTAAAGCTTATGAATATCTTGTTTTGAGAGAATATGCAGAAGCATAGCTAAATATTTTATGATTGTCGTCGGAAATAGGTACTGATTGCTAATTTCCAATGCTAAAAGTACTGTAAAATTTCCGGCACTTTCAAATTTCTTTTGTTTTTTTATCTTTTTAAGCTTATTTTTTCGCTAGTGTCCAGAGAGTTTACGGCTTCTGGAAATATCTTCCGGAAAAGTTTAGATTAAACATATTAAAAATAAGATTATTATTGTTTGTAAAAACATTAAACACATAAATTATATAACCAAGGAGGTGTTACCAATGTTAGCAAAAAAAATGGAACAGGAAAATATGATTGGGCATGGTGCTCAGGAAGAAGTAGAAGAAGATACTGAAGAAACTTCTCAGGAGAATATTAATCTGGAAGATTCTGATGTACATAAAATAACTAAAGTCAAAGAAAGTAAGGTCAAGACCTTAAACAAGGTAGAGGATCTGCCAGGAGTTGGAGCTGCAACAGCTGAAAAATTAAAGCTGTCTGGTTTTGATACACTCATGGCAATTGCTGTAGCAACACCAGGAGAATTAGTAAATGCATCTGGCCTAACAGAAAGTGCTGCAAGAAAATTAATCAATGCAAGCAGAGATGCGATGGAGATGGGTTTTGAATCAGGGGATGAATTATTGAAACGAAGAGAAAAAGTTGTGAAAATAACGACAGGCAGCAGTTCATTTGATAATATACTTGATGGCGGTGTTGAAACAGGGGCAATAACAGAATGTTTTGGTCAGTATGGTTCTGGCAAGACACAGATAGGCCATCAGTTAGCTGTAAATGTACAAAGTTATGGAGAAGATGCATGTGTTGTTTATATTGATACAGAGAACACATTCAGGCCAGAGCGAATAAAACAGTTTGCAGAAGGCGCAGGACTTGATTTTGAGAAGGTGCTAAAGAATATCTATGTTGCAAGAGCCTATAACTCTGACCATCAGATGCTGTTAGCAGAGAAAGTTGAAGACTTGATAACCAAGAAAGGCAAAAACATTAAATTAATTGTTGTTGATTCTTTAACTGCGCATTTCAGGGCTGAATTTGTTGGCCGCGGTACATTGGCAGACAGGCAGCAAAAGCTGAACAAGCATATGCATGTTCTTGCAAAATTAGCAGATATGCATAACCTTGCAGTTTATCTTACCAATCAGGTGATGTCTAAACCAGATCAGTTCTTTGGAGACCCTACTGAAGCTATCGGCGGACATATTGTCGCACACAATTCTACATTCAGAATATATCTGAGAAAAGGCAAGAAAGGCAGCAGAGTAGCTAAACTTGTAGATGCGCCTGCTCTTCCAGATGCAGAATGCACTTTCTGGGTAAGAGAAGATGGTATAAAAGATAATTAATTTATTATATTTTTCTTTATTTTTTCTTTTTTTTTAATATTAAGCTATATTTTTTGAAATAACTTTTCTATGATAATCAATTTTAAAAACTTTAGTCTTTATCTGGTGTTCATGGCTGGCTTTCCAATTGAAACAATTATAACTCCAAGTGATGTTAGTGTAGGTACAAATCATTTAAATACATGGATGGTCAAATATGTTAATCCTGAAAAAGTAAAAGATTTTCTTCAAGATAAAGGACTTAGAGACCAACATAAAGATAGAGATGTGCTTGCAGAAGCTTTGTTGGCTGGATTATTGCCTGAAATCTTCAGCAAGGTGTTTGAGACTGGTGCAAGACCTAAAAGCGGTTTTCCATGTCATGATGGAGAAATCACTGATAATAGCCGTGATGATGTGGTTGTGGTGTATCATCATGGCCAATCATGGAATCATTATGAACGTGATCCAATCCATAATGGTCTTCCAAGCTGTTATTTTGGTGTTAAAATAATTGGAGCATCTCCTTTATTTGTTGTTCGTGATTGGAAGCAGCCAGAACAGCTTCTTAAAATAGTCTTTGGAGATAGATTTGAAGAAGTAAAACATGCAAGAGCTGATTCTACAAAAGCTGATTCTACGACAGCAGTTTCTTTAGAACGTGGTATCTTAACATCTAATATTGTTGGCGGCAGAACAGATCATTATACACATGCTTCTCTTGAAATGTATCCAGTGAGTCCTCTTTATGATGATATTTCTCAAGCAGCAGAGCTTTACAGAAAAGTTGTTGGTATTGTCAGAGGCAATGAAGCCAGTATTAAGAGATACTCAGATCTTGTTCAGCAAGGGATTGTAGCAGAAGGATTGTTAGCTAAGATTAGTGGAACAGCAAAAGATTTTAGCACTGCATTTGAAGGTATAGGTATAGACCAAGAATATGGGCAGAAGCTTGAATCTGTCTGTGGATTTTTTAAAGGCAAAATAGATTTCTTAAGAGAACATGTAACAGCCGGAAAACAACAGGTCTTAGAAGATTTAACAAAAGCATTTGAACCTATAAGGGATGAATTAGTCTCTTATTTCACAACAGCAGTATATTCTACTAACAGGACATGATGGTTTATCGTATGTAGAAATCTCCTTTTTAGAATATTATTGCTGCCTTATGTTTGTTTTTATCACAATACAGGTCGTGAGACATTAAGGTATGGAAATCCCTTATGATTTTAATTGTAAGATTTCCATGATGAAAACTGGCTGCAATAATATTCCTTATTAGGAGACTTTCTACATACGGTTTATCATTAATATTATATTCTGTCACTTAATTTTTTTTTGCTTATTAATTGTAACTATTTTTTCTTCTGTCTGTTTTTCTATTATTTTAAAAGTTTCAAATTTTTTCAACATCTCATGAATAGCGAAAGTCAGTAAAACAACTATTAAAAAAGGAAGAAGTGCTCTGTCAAACCAAATATATTTCCCAATCAGTTCTTCCATATAATTAAATATTTATTTAGACCAATATGCTTATTAATTATACTGCAAACTTTTCTAAAATATTGCGTTGAAGAGATAGCATAGAGTATTATTTTGGTCATTATCTAAAATTTATTTTATATGTATATAAATCTATTTATTTAATTTATGCATTGTACATAGTTGCATTAGTTGCGATTATTGCAGTAGTTAGTGTTGTTGTAATGCTTTTTGGTGGAAATAAATCTGTTACAACATGTGCTGATGTTGTTAGTGAAGAAGGAGATATTGGAAGGCAGGCATATAGGGGTAAAATAAATTATAAGATTAATGAGAATGTTGCATGGCATTTAGTTAATGCGATTCAGACATGTAAAACTTTTGATAATATTCTTGAAATTTCCACATATTTTGGAAGCCCACTTAGTTATTGTCAATCTAAATGTTATCAGTTGGTTACATCAGCTATGTTGCTTTCTTCAGAACGATATTATGATGATGCTTTATGTGATAGTTTAAGTTATGATTCTTTAAGTTACACACCAATTCACGTTGAAAATGATTTATCAAGCTTAGGTCTTGTTGGTTTTGGTTCTAATGCTAAGTGGGATACTAAGAACTATAAGAGCAATCAAGGTGGAACTTCAAGAGCTTAAAATTAATCCTATCCCTCACGATTCTAAAAGAGTATATAGATATAATTAACCAACTTTTAGGATAAGAGTTGGAGATTATCGTACTCTTTATAGAGTAAATCATGAAGAAAAAAGAATTATTGTCGTAAAAATAGATAAAAGAGAAAGAGTATATTAACCAAATTGTCTCTCTTGATTCTTGTTCTCAAAGTAACGCAGACGCTCAAACGATAGAACTAAACTACCTTGTTGTATTAACTAAAAAGCCTTTATTCATTATTTCTTTAAAAGTCAAACTAATTTAAATGTCATTATATATTCTCAAAACTATATTTTTTAATCTCTATGTTGGGGGGGGGCAAATGTTTTTAAAGATTATAATTCACCTAATCTATATTGTCAGGGAAAATATAATAAAAATTGGTATAGATGTAACATGTTGTGGTAATTAACTTTTCTTTTTTCCCTTTTTCCTGGCTTTGCGTATAAATTCAGAATGATGCCATATTGAAATAGCTTATTTTTCTTCGATTGTTATGTATAATTCTTGCTAAAACTTGTGTAAATATTGTGTCATCTAACCTTTTTGTTACAATCCCAAATATTCTTTTAAAA
>JBDRKY010000001.1:0-6914 GCA_043813525.1 Candidatus Woesearchaeota archaeon | reverse complement strand
ACACTATACGAATAGTGTCCAAAGCGCACAATAATTGCTTTTGGTCAGCTTCAAATCATATTATATCAGAATTCTTTAATTAATTTTATGCGCCACTAGTCACCGCTTCGCTATAGACTAGTGGAATTCTCAGCTTAAAATTCAAATTATTATTCTGATTTTCTAATTATTGAAGAAAGGATTCTTAATAATTCTGTTGCCTCTTTTATAAGATTTATTCTTAATTTTTCTAATTCATTGGAATTTGTTGTATCAATAAGCTTAAGCCAATAAATACTTTCTTTTGATTCTTTTCTTGAGATTCTAATCCTCATTAAGAAATCTTTCTTACCTAATGGCTCATTTGCTTCTATATAATTTGCTCCTATTGAACCAGAAGATCTTATTAATTGTTTACCATCTTCTAAATTAGAAATGTTTCTTGAAATTGATTTTATAAATAACCTAACATTTTTTGCAAATTGAAATGTTCTTTCCTCTAAATCATAAATCTTTGAATTTTGTACTTCAATCATTTTATAACCCACAACAATCGAAGATTGTAAAAATCTTCGATTGTAAATAACAAATCCCAAATTCCAAAAAACAAAAAAAATAACAACAATCTGCGATTGTAAATAACAAAAAACAAACACCAAAACCCGCTGTATTTGGGATTTGTTTTTTTGTTATTTGGGATTTACTGCCGAAGGCAGTTATAACTACAGCTTTTCCACGGCATGACTACACTTCTTGCTCTGCACTCTAAATCTTTCATCCTTTGGCCATGCCCAATATATAATTCAACCATATTGCCGACATGGTATGCACCTTTAGCATCCTTATTTGCCAGCTCAGCAAGATATTCAGGATGATCCCTAAACATATTTTCCATCACATAAGCAGTTGATTCACCCATGCTTGTTGCTTCTGCCATCTCTGGACTTCTTACCATCTGGCATCCCCTGACTGAAGCTGCTGACAGATATACTACAGCTAAGGTTGTTACTGTTTTTGTTAAAGTATTCATAACTATCCCTCCATCATAATTTTTTGAAATTATTTATAAAGTATTTTTCTAGTTGTTGAACCGCCAAAATAACCAACCAATGCTAATGCAATCTTGTTGCCAGCCATAACTGCTGCACCTTTAAAATCTCCTGTTGTTGCAGCATAGTAAACCTCAGGTGCAAAAGAACCAAGCAATGCTAATCCTGCTGCTGTCTTTTCCCCTTCTTTTGCTGCAACTCCAGCAACAAAACTAGCACCTAAGGCAACATTAGCTGCTACAGATTCACTAATTCCAGCATAATATTCAAAAGGCATCAACCCTACTGCTTTTGCTGCATATGAAACTGCAGATGCAACTGCAGTTTTACTAGCTCCATCTAAAAAATTATCAATTGAATTATCTGCTCTTTCTTGCTGCCTTTGCCTAATCCCTTCTTTAGAGTCAGCAACTCTTTCTCTTTCATTCATTCTTTTCCTGCCAACCAAATATCCTGCTCCGCTCATTTTTTTTGCCTCCAGTTTATTTTAAGCTTTTATTATGTATTTGTAGACATCTAAAGCATATAAACATGCGTTGTACTTGCTACCACAACAATCCGAATTTATTAAACAAATAACCAGAAAAATTAATGTGTTTAATGTGATAATCCTATTGAATATTTATTATTTTTATTACTTAAAAGACTGCTGCCATTTTGGACTAATATAGCTGTCCTGTTATTATATCTGAATTCTTCTATATCAAGACCTATCATATCTTTTTTATCATCTTTTGTCGGTAAAGATTCTAAATCTAAAGGAACCATATCAAGAGGTGTTGTGCTGTTTATATGATATATAACACCAATATCAGACTGGTAAAATACAGTGGCATGACCGCCGCCACCTCTTGTTATTCCACAGCCAACATAAACCCTTTCCTCTGGAATTCCTGAACCAATCAAAAGGCTGGCAGTCAGATTTGCCCAGTCATCACAATCACCACCTAAATTTTTCATACCTTTTTTTTGGTCTAAACCTAATTTTCGTTGTATCCTTGGATCAGTCATGACTATAAGCTCTGCTGGGAAAAACCAATATTCTAGAACACCAGCTGATTTTTTATCATCTACATATTTAAAATGTTTCCTTGATAGCCGATATACTTCCATCGCAACATCATCGCACCTGCTTGTATTCCTGACAAAGAGATTTGCTGCTTCCAACACATCCTGAACATAAGCATTATCTGGTGTGACAAAATCCTTCACAGGATATGGAATTGTAATGTCTATATTTGGTATTGTTCTGCCTCTGTAAAGGATTGTATTAACTTCTTTACCACCATCATTATCTATCCTTCTTTGTGGTGCAGCACCAAAAAATATTCCTTCTCTGCTTACTGATTCAATCATTCCTTTGCTTACTGATTCAATTAATCCTATGTTTTTGCCTGATGCAAATCCTATTATATCTATTGCTGCAAATCTGTTTGTAGATTCTGTTGCAAATCCCCTTATATATCTTAATTGTTCATAATCACATCCTAATCCAGCCAATGCATCATCTCTGCCAAATTCATAATCTCTGCTCAATCTTTCTCTTAACTCAGCTTTCTTTGCCCCATCCTTTGAAACCTTATCAGCTCTTTTTCTTAATCCTCTGGAAGCTGCTCTTCTATATTCCTTACAACATGAATCTTCTTCAAAACCAATCCTGCTGCTGATTTCAAAATAAATATATGCAGCAATATCCATCTTATGAGCTTCTGCTGCTCTCTCCTCTGCATTTCCCCAAAATGCTTTTTTCTTTGCTTCTGCAAATAAATCATTTAGTTCAGAAACATAGGTCCTGATTATTCTATCAACACCAGCCTGTACTTTATTGATAAACGGCTGTGCATCACATATTTTTTGATATATATCATCAAATACTCTATCAATACCTCTCCCAGTTATTCCTTCTCTGCCTTTCTCAAGCAAAATACCATATTTATCAGACAATCCAGCTGCATATCCTGCTCTTTCTTTCATCTCAACAATCGCATCCACTGCCTTTTCAGATAATGGATTTTCAACTAAACATTCTAAATCAGCAATCTGCTGCTGAGGATCTGAGAATGAAGCTATGATCTCGTTATCATGAGCCTGCCATCTTCTTGTAATCATCAATGTCTTAGCTCTTGTTACAGCCTGTCTTTTTTTTGCATCAAACATAATATCACCATTTTATTAAAGCTTGTGGCTTGTAGCTTATCATCAAATATTGCATGTAAATTGTTGTGTTTGGTATTTAAGCTTGTAGCCTGTAGAATATAACAAATAAAGTTGTAATGTAAGGCATTTTAGTTATTTGAACTTTCAAGCCTTTATTACAACACAAAATATATGCTACAAGCCACAAGCCTATATACTATCTACAATAACATGTATCCATATATAGTTACAAGCCACAAGCCCTATTATTCTTCCTTACATTTCGGAAAATCTATTATAGAATATAGCAATATTTCTATATAAATAAGTGTAGTGGTAAGATGGACAACAACTAATTCAGATGAACCATATCTATATCATATTTCATATCAACTTGTATTAATGACATATTTTTAATCTCATTATTACCTGTTAATGAAATATTTAGATCATGTTCTCTTCCTTTATACCCATTATCTGAAAAGTTTGCTTTTAACTCATGCCAGAAAATTGCAACATACTTATCATCAAATGTTTCATCATATTCATCACCTAATCCATAAGCTTTGAAATATCTTTCCTGCATCTTAGGTGTCATTACAAAAACTTCTCCATTAACTGGAAAAAATACTTTTTCATCAAGCCTTACAGGAGCACCTGATGCATAAACATTGCCTATGCCTATCTGTTCACAAACTTTTATATAATTTTTTACGACAACAGGAACAGATTTTTCACATGAATAACCAGCAATATCTGAAACAAAATGACTGAATGTTCTTTTACCTATGCCATATTTTTCAGCCAGTTCTTCTAAAGGTATTGTTGGTCCTGTTCTGTAACGCCTTTTTGTTTTTTGATTTTTTACAAGAACCTCAACAGATTCATTATTTACTCTTTGCTGTTCATCAGATGATTTCAGTGTTTTCTGTTCTTCACTAATTCTATTGGCTTTGTTAGAGCCATAATCTCTTTCTACTTCATATCTCAATCTATAATATTCCTGAACAGTAAAAGGTTTTTTATTTCTCTGCTTAAGATTAATATAAGCTTCAACCTCTTCTCTCTGTCCTTTTCCTTTAATTACACCAGAATCAAGCATAGCTCTTAGATTAACTATATCTCTTATTATTATAATATGATATAATCCATCAAAGTCAATAGGAACATAAACACCAAGATGAAATAATGACCTTTGAAATACATTGGAAAAACCTTCACTGCCTGACAAAACAGTAAATGCTTTAGAACTTCCACTCTTATGAAAATTATGTTTTTCATTATCAAAATGACCTGTTAATAGACTTTTTCTTTCATCATCATCAGCAACATATCTTCTTAATAATTCTTCGTTACGCAAAATGTGTTTAACTGTTCTTACAAAATGATTGTTGTATATTTTAACATTTTTTCCTTTTCCTTTTGTTTTTCTTCCAGTAAGATTATTTACTGCTACTCTTATCTTTTTTCTAACTCTGGTATCATCAATATCAATCACTGTCTCATCCCTATATACTTCTCCAGTACTTGCATAAAATGATAAATATCCAAGAACATAAGCAAATTCCTGTCTTTCTTTAGCTGTCTTAGGAAGAAAAGATTTAAGATATGGCTTGATTATCCTTGAAAATGCTTCTCCTCTCTTCCATCTACTTAATGTTTCTTGCGTATAACCGCTTAATTCAATAAGATCTTTGATTTTTATTTTTTTGTTATCAAATAATTTTGCTCTTAAAGCTCTTTTGCGTACTTCAACATATGTATTATAATCAATCTCAACTTCAGCTTTTATCCTGTCTATCTCCTCTTCAGCATTCCATAGATTATTATCCTCAACATTCTGCAGCAAATCCTGCAAGCCAATACCTTCCAATGGTGTGCCTATTAAGTAAACCTGATCTGGATCCTGAAACAAGGCTTCTGTCTCAGTTACAGAATCCTCACTAAAACCATCTAAAACATCTAAATTTCCTATAGAATCTCCTAAATCCTCAACAGAACTGTCAATATAACTATCTCTATATCTACCAACTTCTGCATCAGTCATCACTGTCATGAATATAAGAAATAGATATCTATTTTTAAACCTTATTATCTATTTTTTTACAATTATAAAGAATATGTTGTCCGTAATATATGTTTTGTAAACAAATCAAACAACTTTCTCTTTCTTCAGCTCATATACCAGCCAGACAATCCCAATTACTGCAGATACAAGACTGCCAAGAACCATCGCAGTCACAACTGAAAGATAACCATACCCAAGAACAAATATAAATACATATGATAATGGTATTGCAACAAATATCACCCTTACAAGATTAACGATTAAGCCAGGCATCCCATACCCCATGCCCTGCATTGACCTTGCTATCATCATTGTTATTGCAATCAAAGGGAAATACAATACCTGTATCCTAAGATAAGCAGAGCCTAATTGTAATAATGCCGCATCAGTGGTGAACAGCATCAGAAAAAGTTTAGGGAATATGAAAAACAGAGCGCCTATGGCTGCTGTGAACAAAACATTAATTCTTATCCCATACCATATTATTTCTTTCAGAAGATCATTTCTTTTTGCGCCGTGAAACATCCCTACTAAAGTAAGAATTGCAGTTGAAAAAGCAACTATCGGCATGATTGCTACACTCTCAAGCCTGAATGTTATTCCAAATGCAGCTACATAATCTATTCCAAAATGTGCCATAAACTTATTTATGAACATAAGATATAAAGACATCAACAGCATCATCATGCTTCCTGGTATCCCTATACTAAAAATCTCTTTGATTATTCTTGTTGAAAATGTAAATGATGATGGGTGGATAGTTAGATATGATTTCTTGTGGAGATAATACACAAATCCTATAAATCCTAAGATAAATGATATAGTGGTTGCGATTGCTGCACCTTTTACTCCATAACCTAAGACATAAATAAAAATAGGATCAAGTATTATATTTAAAACAAGAGCAAATACCTGAACTTTCATAGGTGTTATTGTATCCCCTTGTGCAGAGAAGATGCTGTTTATCAAGAAAGAGAGAAACATAAACAGCATTCCATACAATACTATTGACATATATTCTTTTGCCAGCACTAAAACAACGCCTTCTGCTCCGAACAATGAAAATATAGGGTCAAGGAATGCAACACCTAATATGACTGCAATAACAGACAACAGAACTGAAATGATCAATCCATGCATTGCTGTGTTCTCAGCCTGCTCTTTATTTTTTCCTCCAAGATATCTTGCGATTCTTGAAGACATTCCGATTGCAATGCCAGAATTGATGGCAATAAATATAAAAAATATTGGAAATGAAAAAGTTAATGCTGCTATTGATTCTGCACCTAATCTTCCGACAAAAGCAGTATCAACAATATTGTATAATGTCTGCACTAACATTCCAATCAACATGGGCCAAGCTAATTTGAACAAAGATTTCTTTGGATTATTAATAAATTCATCAATTCTATTTCTTGTCATCTCATTATTTTTGTTGCGATTATATATAAAACTTTGGGCTTTGATTGTCAAATAAATTCGACCACCACCAGTCAAAGTATGTAGAGCCATAAATGCTACGCATTTAACGCCGATGGCATGCTCGCTTCGCTCGGATCGAATTTACGACCCTTTTTTCAAATTTTAATTTGAAAGATTCAAAATTTATTAATTTTGATTATTTTCCACCAAAGATTATTGTTGTAAACCACCAATGAGATACATTGGTGGAAAAAAAGATT